>JAZKAG010000114.1:14475-19052 GCA_040389265.1 Acidobacteriota bacterium | reverse complement strand
ACAGGCCACGCGGAAGAATCCTCCTTTCTTCTACCAGGCTCAGATGGTTCCGGGTGAGGTGAATGGCACCACTACCAATACCACTGCGGCGGAGTTGGAGTTTCCGAACGCTCAGACGCAATACGGCGGACCGCAGCCCCTCGACCGATATCAGCTCGGTGGCCCCTCAGTGGTTCTGAACCCGAGCAACGTAAACATTTCGCAGGGTAGTGGCTTTCAGTGGGCTGCCCTGACTCCCAACTATAAGCCCTCGACCGTGCAGGAATGGAGCTTGACCATGGCGCGCGAGTTGCCCTGGCACACAGGTTTTCAGCTTAGCTATATCGGCAACTACAGCTATAACCTGCTGGATCAGGATCCGGTCAACTACGTGATACCACGTCTGGAGTGCACCACCGCTGGATCTCCGGACATTCCAAATTGCGAGGCTGGTGTTCCCCAGGCTCGGCGTCCATACCCGGTCTTCAATACCTCTGGGTCCGGGAATTATGACTTGTACTACTACGACGGAAACGCCCATACCAACGAGCTGCAGGTGCAGTTACAGCATACCTTTGGCAATGGTCTGCTGCTGCAGTCTTACTTCACGTGGGGAAAGTTTTTGACAACCTCAGAAGACCGCCTGCTGGGCACGGGCGGACTGAGCCCGGAACCTGCCGCCCTCACTCCGGGATATTCCCTCTCGGCTCCCACCACTTCTGGACTTTCCAGATCTGAGCGCGTTAATGCTCTTCTTGCTCCGGACTCCACATTGCCGGCCAAGACCCTGCAGATCAATGGTCACTACCAATTTCCGTTCGGAAAAGGCCAGGCATTCCTTGGCGATGCGCACGGATTTCTCAACGCGCTGGTTAGCGGCTATAACATCTCCGCGTTCTTCATTTGGCACAGCGGCTTTTATTTCTCGCCCTACTACAGTCCGCTTGCCTCCAACACCTATTTGGCGCCAGGCAAGACCGGCGTTCTGCCGACGAGCCAGAGAAATGCGCAGCACTGGTTCGACGCCAGCACCTACGATGTATCAAGCGGTGTGCCGTATGCCGGCCAGACCTACCTGGTTTATAGCGATCCCGCGCAATTACATGACAGGTCCTGGCTTCAACAACATGGATGCCAACATCTACAAGTTGACCCCGCTCTGGAAAAATCTGGTTTTCGACTTTGAAGCTCAAATCTTCAATATCTACAACCACCAGAACTGGAACCTGCCAAATCTCAATAGCGGCAAAATCTTAAATTCCATCGGTACGCCGCGAACCATTCAACTGCAGGCGAAATTCATCTTCTGAAATTCGTTCACCGCAACTCTTCGGCGGCCCGCGATCTTCGCGGGCCGCTTTTTTCGTGCCACAGAGAACGGTGTAGGCACGGCATCATCTTGACGAACGTATCCGGCTACGCTCCATGCACCATTCAATTGCAGGCGAAGTTCCTTTTCTAGATTTTCCCCCTTCACTCATCAGAGGCCCGCGATTTTCGCGGGCCTTTTTTTGATTGGTGGTGTGCGAGACTGCGTCAGTTCAGACTTTTGTACACAGCAAAATCGAGCGAAGGCCAACAGGCGCTCGGTTGCGATCGCCCTCGAACGACTTAGCTTTGCTTCTGGCCTGCGATCCGCTGTGCAGGTACTTTTTCACTGTCACCGGCACCCATTAAGACCAGCGAGCGTTGCGCAAAGGGCGAATACACAAGAAGCGCGGTGCATGCCAGGGCCAGTCCAAAATTGATATGGTGTAGCAACAGGAACGGCGACAGGGACCACAGTTCATCGAACAGCAGCACAAACGGCCAGATTTTCAGGATCTTTTCGCGAGCCCTGGGTGGGTGAAATACGGCTGCGGAAAGCAAAAATGCGCGCACCGGTATCAAGATCCCCGCCGTAACGATAAGCAGGGTGAAAATAAGTGATGCTTTTGGTAATGAGGAGAGCAATCCCTCGATTTCAGGCAGGTTCGCCAACGCACCCACATAGAATCCGATATACATCAACTGGAAAAGCACGAACAGAGTCTGCACTACGGGGTAGGGACTTTTAGGAAGCTCGTCGGGAGTGGATAAAATCCCGCCGCCGATGAAGGCAGCTAGTTCGGACGGCTCCTGTGAGTCGTTCCGGGCGACCATGGGATTTGGAGTTGCAGGCGTCACCGGGTGGGCATCGAATCGTTCCACGGGTGCCACAAAGCGGTAGCCTCGCCGCGCCAAGGTCTCTATAAATCTGGGATTGCTGGCCGTATCCCCCAACGCGTCGCGCAGACGATTCACGGCGGAGTTGACGCCATGCTCGGAATCTACGAACGTCCCCTCGGGCCACAGGTGTCGATAGATTTGCTCTCGACTCAGAACCTCACCAGACCGATCCAATAGCAGTAGGAGTACCTGGAACGGCTGGGCGTTTAACTTAATCCGAATTCCGTGCTTGCGAAGTTCTCCTGCAGAGACATCTGCCTCGAAAGCTCCGAAGCGATATCTCTGAGATGTCCCGGCATCTGTCATGTCTAAGGTCGAGTGTATCCGATTGCGATCCTCTTTCCGTCGGAGGATCGCATGTACAACCGCCCAAAACCCGAGTAACAGCAGTCACTTGGACCGTGAGGAACAATGGAGAAGCAGATGAGACTTAGTGCATTGCTTTCGCAACATGGGTGGAGCAAAGTTTCGGCATGACGCATCGATTCGCCCCCGCTTCTCGCTCTCTTCCGTTGATCTTTGGTTTTCTGTTTTACGCAGTCATCCCCGGCCCCATTCAAGCCGAGCCGGGCCCGGCAGCACTCATCGATTACAACTCCTATGTAAAAGCAGTCGAGTCGCGATTGGCCGTGCAGCACCAATCTCCGTCGGCCTTCCTGGCGCCGGTAGCCTCGGTGCAGCAGAGTGACATTCGACTGAGGCGCGGGCAGGTCATCATCGAGCAGCGCACACCGTCCGGCGGCATGGTTCTGCCAGGATCTCTCTTGCACCATTGGCGCGCGACGGCCTTCGTCCCCGCCGCCAAGACCGCGGATTTCGGAGCGATACTCAAAGATGTTGACGCGTACCCAGAGGAGTTCGCCCCCCAGGTTCTTCAGTCGCGTGTCCTCGCGCGCAAGGGCGATCGTCTGCAGGAGTGGATGCGGGTGCGACAACATCACGTGATCACGGTGGACATGGATACGACCTACGACGTCGTTTTTGGCGAGTTGGATGCGCACCACGGATATACCAACTCGCGAAGCACGCGAATCTCTGAGCTGGACTCAAAAGGCCATCCTATCGATGCCGGGGAGGAGCATGGCTTTCTGTGGCGACAGAACACCTATTGGAGTTATGAAGAACGCGGCGGAGGCCTCTACATCCAGGTTGAGTCTGTGTCGCTGACGAGATCCATTCCAAGTGGACTGGGCTGGGTCCTTGGGCCCTTCGTCGAAAGCGTTCCACGCGAGTCGCTGGATTTTACATTGCGCTCTGCCTGCAATGCTCTTCACCGAATGATCGAGCAACAGGCCGGTGCTGGCGATCCCAGCCACTCCTCCTCAAAAGAAAGGACTCAAGGATGAGTACGAAATCCATCGTGGCACCGGGGAAGACAGAATTTCGCAACGCGCCGCGCATTCATCAATCGCTAACGGCATCCGCTGAGAAGAACGCTCTCTGCTGGATGGCAGAACGCGCGCCTGCCTGGGTTAACGCTGACCAGCTCACCGTGCTGGGACTTGGCGCTCAGATGGCGGCTGGAGCCTGCTATGCGTGGGCTCGCTACAACCGGTATGCCTTGCTTCTGGTGGTGGTGTGCATCGTACTCAATTGGATGGGAGACAGCCTGGACGGAACGCTCGCCAGAGTACGGCAGCAACAGCGACCCCGCTATGGCTTCTACGTAGATCACATGGTGGACATCTTTGGTTCGGTCGCGCTCATGTGCGGATTGGGGTTCTCTGGATTTCTGCATTGGCAGACCGCAATCGCGATGCTGATCGCATTTTTGTTGCTTTCCAGCGAGAGCTATCTGGCGACGTACACCCTGGGGCGATTCGAGCTTTCGCAAGGATTGTTCGGACCAACCGAAATTCGGATTTTGCTGATCATTGGAACTCTGGCGATCCTTCACAACCCCTATTCCACTCTGTTCGGACACACGGTCCTGCTGTTTGACCTGGGAGGAACAATAGCCGCAGTCAGCATGTTCGCGATGGTCGTTGCCATCGCCCTCCGCCACACATCCGAGTTGTATCGAAAGGAGCCGCTGCCGTGAATGCCCTGATCCGATGGGGAAAGTTCAATGTAGTGGGCGCCATGGGCATGGTATTGCAGCTGGCCGCGTTGTCGGTGTTCGACCGAAGCTTCCCCGGCCATTACCTGGCGGAGTCCGCTGCGGCAGTTGAGCTCGCCATCCTACACAATTTTGTATGGCACTTGCGTTACACCTGGCGCGATCGAAATGATCACTTTTCGCCGCTGGCTCGCTTGCTGCAGTTTCACTTTTCAAATGGCCTGGTATCCCTGGTGGGAAATCTTGTGATCTTGAGAACCCTTGTTGACCAGGCGCGAATGCCGATCCTGATTGCGGATAGCATCGCGATCCTGCTCTGCTCCATGATTAA
>JAZKAG010000114.1:0-14465 GCA_040389265.1 Acidobacteriota bacterium | reverse complement strand
CTTTTTCCTGGGTGATCGATGGGTTTTTCGGCCCCGCGCTGCGTAGGAACTTGCTTTCTAAATGTACCCCTCCTTCCATAGGCTGTCTTCGCGATCGAGGAGGTCAGGACAGATATTTGACCCGGCCGGCAGGTTTCTTCCGAGCGCCCATCGATGGGTGACCGTGGAAAGCTTCCTGTGGCAGATATCGTCGGCGCTCACCGCAAAGAGGGCAGGTCCGAACGATGTGCGCCGTTGGCATGACACCGATAGGAATGGCTTCCCTGCACCCCTTGCATCGAAGGACAGGCTGCGGCTTGGTTCTCGAGGTCACCACGTGTGCCAGTTTAGGCGAACGAAAAACGAATGTCTAGTGACGATTTGGACTCCCGCATGGGTAACCTCACGTTGTTTTTTGTAAAGGCTAGGTCCCGCTGATTTGCTGGGAGGAGATTAGATCGAATATATGGAGCCGACGATCGGACTTGAACCGATGACCTGCTGATTACGAATCAGCTGCTCTACCAACTGAGCTACGTCGGCGATCTGTTTCATTGGGTCGCTGGTAGAGTCCCCAAAACCGGGCAACACCGCCGGCAAGATGTGGGGTCGATTCACTACCTGGGAACCAGCGCGGAGACTGCGGCCGGGCACCTTGAACCCCTCCTGAACGCGCTGTATGAAGGGTACCATCGGACGAAGAAAACCCGCAACGGTTAGAAGAATGTCGCCGATAAGTGCCTATGCCAGCCCCCTGGCAGAGCATTCAACTTCGCTTTCTCCGACGCAACCAGCGCGATTGTAACTTGAACCGCAAGGAGCGAGGGCGGCAAGGCCGCGCCTGCCAGTTTCAACCGGATATCTTCGGGAAACCACACAACACCCTGCCATCCATCGTGGGATATAAAACCGTCAGAAGGGAGCCAGCGAGCTTAGCTGGCAAATGCCCACGCAATCCTGGCAAGCACGACAATCACCGTGCAGCTGATCGCCGTCCATTTCTTCATGTCAGTAACCGACTCGGGTTCAACGTCCTCAAATTCGTTTAGCGTACTGCGATCGAAAATCATCACTCGTCCTCTACATCCACTAGAGCATCTCGCAATTTGAGGTGGCAGTGACCGCCGTCACCGTACATGATCGCTTGGAACGCCTCCGACATGCGGCTGCGGCAGGGGATCAGTTTCTCGACCGAATGTCATACTTTCAGGAAGATCTTCTGGCGATAGAGAATGGTGACGGGAATAAAGCAGATCGCGACTATCGTCAGCGAGTAGGCCAGCGATGCTAGGTGATGAGATGGTATCCCGGCAAAGCAGCGAGCGAACAAATACATGCTCATGCTCACTGTCGCCACGCCGCTGCGGACGTGAATGGCGTTCAGCGTGGCAGACAGGAGTTCCGAAAAAACATACGCCGTAATGGCGTTCATTCCAAACACTCGCCAGACATAGGTCCAGCCCGTCTTCCAATTCTTTATATCGATGGCCCAGTAGCAGATTGAAAGTGTGACCAGTGCGATGCCCGCAGCGAATAACACGTAGGTACTGCTCCACAAATTCTTGTTAATGGGGAACCAAATCCCCCCAACCTGTCCAAGCAATATGCCAAGGATTCCAGCTGCCAACATCCCCAAGGCCTTGATGGAAGAGGTCCGCTTGGAGCGTAGCCACATCCCCGTCAACATCCCAAGCAACGTCGTCGCTAGCGCAGGAATGTTGCTCAGCAATCCTTCGGGATCACGCACTCCTCGATACAATCGCCCAGGAAAGATATGTCGATCGATATACGCGCCAAGATTCCGCACCGGATCGAACAACGGAATATCGCGGCCTGGCAACCCGAATCCGGGTACGGGAACCCACCGTAACAAAGCCCAGTAACCGAATAAGGCCACCACAATCAACACAATCTTGCTGGCAGGACCTCTATCGAGCAGATACACAATGCTGGCAATCAAAAAACAGATGGCAATTCGCTGCAGTACTCCATAAATTCGCCAGGTACCTAGCGGAAAATGTGGGAAGCCGTTGACGACGAGGCCCAGCGCAAACAAGATGCATGCGCGACGGAATGTGTGAAGAAGCAGCGAGCTCTTCGTCGCACCGCGGCTCAATCGAGACTCAAAGGAAAAAACAATAGTGACACCGACGACAAATAAAAATGTTGGGAAGACCAGGTCGGTCGGGGTCCACCCGTTCCATTCAGCATGCTGTAGTGCGGGAAATGAGTAATCCGAAAAGCCGTTGTTCACCAGGATCATGAACGCGATGGTAATTCCGCGTAGCACATCCACCGATACCAGCCGAGCCGTGGAAATATGCGGCGCCCTTGCCGTGGTGACGACAGTCGAAGTCTGGGCTTCACGAAGCAACATTCGCTTCAACGTATCATCGGACTGAATCACCGGTCAATCGTAAGTGCTGGTGGGCCATAACTTCACCGCGCTACCGGTGGGGTCCTTGTACTTTTCACGCAGATCTTTCAACTGCGTGACTAGCTTTTGTGCAATTGATTGATATGCAGGATGAACTTTGTACCCCGACCACTCAAAAAGATTTTCCATCTCATCGGGATCTTTTTCCAGGTCGAACAACTCCCACTCGTTCACCGTGTAATAGCTGATCAGCTTATAGCGGCGAGTACGAATGCCGTAGTGCGGTAACACCCAATGCGGCGGAGCAAACTCATAATAGTGATAGTAGTAGGACGTCTGCCAATCTGGCGGGGCAGTCCCTTGCAGCAAAGGAGCGATACTGCGGCCCTGCATATCCTGCGGAACAGGAAGGCCCGCTAAGTCGAGAGCGGTGGGTGCGTTGTCGATGTTCACCACCCAGTCCTTGCTAACGCTGCCCGCCTGCACGTGACCTGGATAACGAATCATCCAGGGAACACGGATTGCCTGTTCGTACATAAAGCGCTTATCAAACCACCCGTGATCGCCGAGGAAGAACCCATGGTCCGCGGTGTAAACCACAATCGTATTTTCTGCGAGTCCAGACGTATCCAGATAGTCCAGCAGTCGCCCCATGTTGTCATCCTGCGAACGCAGCGTTCCCAGGAAATGCTGCATGAATTTCTGATAGTTCCACTGTTTGCGCTGTCGCTCCGTCAGGTCTTGTGGCGGATTGAAGTCCGGCATATCCGCAATGCGCATTCTTGCTTCTCTCGCCGGGGCTGCGCGCATGGAATAATCGTCATAGAATGTTCCAGGCTCAGGAATGTGAACGTCATCGTACCAATGTTCATATTTGTGCGGAGGGTCGAACGGTCGATGATCATTGAAAAATTGCATCATCATGAAGAAGGGCTGCTGAAATTGCTTCATCCCTTCGATCGCTAAATTTGTCATGTTATCGGTGATGTAGCCTGGATAACTTTTTTCATGGACGACGTTGCTGCCCAAGCTGGTGTTCCGCAGATATCCGTTGGGATCATAGTAGGGACCGCCGGCACCGCGCTTGTACACGAAATAATCGAATCCAGTCTCGCCGGGATTTGCGGGCAAATGCCACTTCCCGACCATGCCAGTCTGATATCCATTACGCTTGAAGATTTTCGCAATCGTCTCCTGCGACGCATCGAAGGTGGGACTGGTCATGCCCTCGGGGGTTTCGCCTGGGTTGGAGGTCATTCCATTGAGATGGTCGTATTTTCCTGTGAGCAAGGTGGCTCGGCTAGGTGCACACAGCGCATTTGTCACGAAGCTGTTTTCAAACCGCATGCCTTCGTTGGCAAGCCGGTCAATGTGCGGAGTATTGATGAGCTTGCTACCGTAACAGCTCAGCGCCTTGAGTGGAACACCTTCACCTGTAATCCATAAAACGTTGGGTCGAGATGAAGTTCGGTGAGAGGGCGGACCATTGGGGACGCGCACGGGAGAAACCGGCAGGTGAGAGTTTGTTTGGGCCGACAAGAAAGCAGGCGCGACCGCGGTGCCCAGCGCTGCGCCGCCCAGTCGCGCCAAGGCTTCTCTGCGAGTGATGGAAGTTGTTTTATCGCTCATCCCGACCCCTTTGAAGCCACCTGGGTTCCCACAGGCCCTGACATCGCTCCTTTACCTAGGATGCCTCACGCAAGTTTGGTTGCAGCGTTAGCGAGCCATCTTCGTTCAGCTTTTGCAGGCAGGCCCATTGCACTGGATGACGCACTCCTTTTACTTCGATTTCCGCCGACAATTTGATCCCTTTCCAATCCACTCCATTGGGAAGAACCAATTGCGCCTGCCGAATCTTTCCCGGCAACGGATATCCGGGATCCAGGCTACCGCTGACTTTGACCTTGCCATCCTCACTGGATAGGGACACTCGCAACGCTCCAGGAACTCCGGCGATGCCATCATTCGCGAATCCTATGATCAGACCTTGATGGTTGCCTTCTGTATATTGCCAGATGAAAGATGGGCGGACACGATAGCCGATCGAACGATTGATATCGTCAATGGCGGTCGGAGAGTGATGATAATAGTCCAGAATATTTTCGGCGCTGATGTTATGGAAATTCCAAAGTGACCAGTAGTTCGCGCCGACATCGATGACATGCTCGATGGCGCTGTCACTGTAAGAAATCGGCTCCTTCGTCGGCAGAACTTTCGCCAAGTTCCCAGGCAGGGCGATTTCTACAACTGCGCCGACCCAGGGCGGCCGATTGCTGATGCTCTCAATCTGCATGTTCTCAATGAAGATGGTGTCGGTACGCAGCCAGTTTCCGCTTCGTACGGTGCGATCAACCATCTCGGAATTGCCAACGCGGCTGAAGTCCGGCTGCGTATTTGTCGCCAACGGAGTCTTGGTCCAGCAGGCAAGTTGTACGTCGAGCATATGAAGCCAGGTGCGTTCGGCCGTAGCATAATCGGGAAATGGATTGTTTGTATACGGCCAGGTGTGCCCTTCTCCCCAGAAGCCGTACATGAAGGTGTCCATGAACTCTATCTGCGGGCTGCCGTTTAATTCTGCTGCCAATAGTTCATTCAGTTCTCGATAGGCGGACTGAAAGGCTGGATCATCATAGCGAGGTTGAAGGTGAGCTTTGCGAAAGCGAACTTCCGTGGCATCCCCGCGCCACTCACCAGCCAACTTCACCATAGGGACTTTATCCGCGAGAAAATCCGGCAGCACGGAGCCTGCGATGTCGGGGTCGCTCATCATGATGCGAAAGCCAACCCGCTTTTTATACTTGGCCGCCATTTCAAAAGTGATTTTCCAGTAATCGGCAAAATGCAAACGCCCCGGCTGTTGCTGCACATCGCGCCACGGCACCCGTATATAAAGTTTCTGGCCTAAAGGAAGACTGGCGAGCGCCTCAATCGCCTGCTCAAGATTGCTGGCTTTGATTTCGTCGCGACCGAGGTCCCCGGAAATGTACGTCATCAGACCTTTCCCATAGTTGGGAACGATCTCCTTGGTGCGTGTCGTCGCCATCACCACATCATCGGTTGGAACCACCTGCTCCGGCGGGTACTGCGGGAAGGGACCCTGGTTCAGACGGTCGGTAATTGCGGGCCCGGATCCAAAGTCGTATTTACCCCAGTTATGGGCCGGAACAAATGCATGGGCGGGTCGGGCTGCCGCACCTCCGGCGATTCCTGCGATTGCAGCCGACTTCAAAAACTTTCTTCGATTCACGGTCATGCCTCGCTTTCGATTTGCGCTGCGCCCCACTATACCGATCGGAAGAAAGAGAAACAAGCCGGAGCATCCCTCTATCTAGCGCGGCCTGTAGTGGGCGCAGTAGGCCGCGTGGACGACCCTTGTATTCATGGGATTGTGAATAGTACCCTGCCCAAATCACGGGGATTAAGACTCGCGGCGGACGAACTTAGGTATTTGCAAAATACTTGACAAGCACCCGCTATAAGTCTAAAAGGATGAGGTCCGTAATGAAACGAAATTTACTGCGTGTACCTATCAGAGTTGATTAAAGGAGAGTCGCGTGAACCGTAGAACTACTAATTTGGTGACGCTGGCGTTTTCGCTGGCGCTGAGTATCGGCCTTTCCGCCTCGGCCGCAACCACTTCTTCGCTCTACGTTTCAACTCACGGAAGCGATTCCAACCCGGGGACGAAAGAAAATCCCTTCCTGACCGTGCAGCACGCTGCGGACCTGGCAAAGCCTGGCGACACCATCAATCTTCGAGGCGGAAAATACTGCGAGCGGCTGGCCATCACAACTTCCGGCAATGCAGAGCAGGGGTTCATCACCTTTCGCAGCGAGCCAGGAGAGCGAGCCGTATTGGATGGAAGCTGCCTGACTCCCCGGGTCGGCGACAGCCCGATGATCGCGCTGCGCAACGTGAGCTACGTGAAGATTGAGCATCTCGAGGTGGGAAACTATCGGACCGCCGATCCCACACGCGTTCCCGCGGGCATTCGGGTCTATGGTCACGGTTCCCATATCGAGATCCGGAATAACGATGTCCACAATATTGAGCAGACCTATCCTGGGCGGGAGGGTCCAGGCCACGGCGCCAATGGATTCGGTATCGCCGTGTATGGCACAGACGCGAAGAGTCCGATTACAGATTTGATCGTTGATGGAAACGAAGTGCACAATCTGCAGACTGGGTCCAGCGAGTCCCTGGTGTTAAACGGCAACGTCACAAATTTTCGAGTCACCCACAACCGAGTGCACAACAATAACAATATCGGCATCGACATCATCGGATCTGAGCACACGGCGCCGGATCCCCGCGTAGATCGCGCGCGAAATGGAATCGTCGCCGACAACCATGTGTACGACATCACCTCCAGGGGCAATCCTGCGTACGGCAGCGACGCCAACTCCGACGGTATTTATGTCGATGGTGGTACGCACGTGGTGATCGAGCGCAACATTCTAAACAACGTGGATTTTGGAATTGAATTGGCGAGCGAACATTTTCATCGCGATACCAGCTACATCATCGCTCGCAACAACCTGATTTTCTTTTGCCACACCGCCGGGATCTCGATCGGCGGCTACGATGAGAAGCGCGGCAGTACGCATGACACGATGATCGTAAACAACACGCTGTACAAGAACGACGCCTGGCATACCGGCACGGGTGAGATTCAAATGCAGTTTTATCTACGTAATAATGTTTTCAAAAACAATATTTTGTACATCGGCGATTCAAATCAGGCGTTGAGAAGTCGCTCGGGACGCATGGATTCAAGCACACCAACGGTGACGTTTGATTACAATTTGTATTACTCCCCGGCCGGCGCGAATGGTGTGAAGTGGTCGCTGGATGGCAAGGACTATTCGAGCTTCGAAGCGTACGTAAAGGCCACGGGGGAGGACCACAATTCAAAATTTGCGGACCCGAAATTCGTTGATGCTAACGCGCATAACTTCCACTTGCAACAGGATTCCCCCGCAATTGGCGCCGGGGTAGATCTGGGCAAGGACATTGTGGGGAGCGACGATCTGGATGGCCACCCCAGGTGCCCGACCGGCAAGATTGATGTCGGCTGCTACCAACAGAAATAGCTCTCGCCGAACTTGTGCCACATTTCATCGTTCGATGTTTTAAGAGCCGGGAGCCAACATTGGCATGGATGTGAATCGCGGCATCTCGCATCCAGCTGGGGGCGAGATGGCCGTGAAGCTCTCAACTACGCCTTGGCTAGTTCCGCCTCGATGGTTTTGATCAGCGCAGGATCTTCCGGTGTTGTGTTCGGTGCAAACCGGGCGGCAACTTTCCCGTCGCGGCTGATAACAAACTTCTCGAAGTTCCAAAGGATTTCCGGCTCCGGATTCGGATCGATTCCGTACTTCTTCAGGTCTTCCCCGAATGGCACCTCGGAGGTGCTGACTGCTTTGGGCTTTGCCGCGATCAACTCTTTGTACAGCGGATGCTTGCCTTCACCGACCACGGTGATCTTTTCGAACATGGGAAAGTCGACGCCGTAGTTTGTCCTGCAGAAGTTCTGAATCTCTTCGTTGGAACCCGGCTCCTGGCTCTTAAAATCGTTGGCCGGAAAGCCGGAAACCACCAGGCCGTGATCACGGTACGTTTTATATAACTTCTCGAGACCTTCATACTGGGGGGTCAATCCGCATTTGGAGGCAACGTTGACGACTAGAAGAACTTTACCGTCATATTCGCCGAGTGTGGTGGGTTCGCCGGTAATGCGGTGCACTGGAATTTTCTGGATGGATGTACTCATGATGAGTACGAGTTTATCGCAGTCGGAGGGCTGCGGCGCACTGTATGGTGCAGGGCAATTTCCACCGTCGATTCGCGCAAGTCTGCCAAAACTTACCTGCTGATATTGACTTACTTGTTCAAGAGCGCGCTAACCTCATCTGGAATCTCGGCTGGTATCGTGCCCGAGAATAAGCCATATCCCTTCAGCATTACCAGCCATAAGACACCGCCTGCAACGAAGAGCGCCAGCAACAAACGAAAGACAGACCACTGAGTGTTCACGAAAAATTGTTCTGGATGGTAGTAGGGCTTCAGGTCAGCATGTCGAAGCATGTCGTTTCGCACTTCGCAGTTGGCGGCGGCCTGATTCTGGTGGTGACCGATCACAAGGGCTGGTGATCCAGCTTCGCATCCAGATGCACGCACTTGCCCGCAACAACACTGGCTGGGCTGCTGCTCCTAATTTGCGCTGACGCCCACCCTGACGTACAGTTCTTGACGTAAGCACAACCCACTATGCGACGACCCTTCTACTTTTTACTGCTGCTCCCTTCCCTGTGCCTGCTATCGCCCGTCATTGGCACCTCACAAACAAACACCACATCCGACCAGACGGTTTCGTCCATGAATCAGCCAGCCACCGCGCAAGCGCAGCCGGCGCGTTGGAGCGAGGCGAAAGCGAAGGCCTGGTATGCCAAGCAGCCGTGGCCGGTCGGCGCCGACTACATCCCTCGAGACGCAATCAACCAATTGGAGATGTGGCAGGCGGCGACATTCAACCCGCAGGAGATCGACCAGGAACTAGGCTGGGCCCAGGCCATTGGCATGAATACCATGCGGGTATTTCTGCATGATTTGCTGTGGCAGCAGGACTCGGCTGGATTTCAGCAGCGCATCAACACATTTCTGACTATCGCCAGCAAGCACAACATCCGACCGGTCTTTGTGCTGTTTGATTCCTGCTGGGAACCCGATCCAAAGCTGGGGCCGCAACATCCTCCCATCCCTGGCGTGCATAATTCGGGCTGGGTGCAGGGTCCGGGAATGAAAGCACTGGCGGACCCGACACAATATCCACGGCTGGAGGCCTACGTAAAAGGTGTGGTCGGTGCGTTCGCCAATGATCCCCGGATTCTAGCGTGGGACATGTGGAATGAGCCTGACAACGGCAATGACGATAGCTACGACAAGCCTCAGGCGGAAAAAGGAAAGAATGGCCTGGTGGCGGAATTGCTGCCGCGGGTGTTTTCATGGGCCCGTTCCCAGCATCCCATTCAACCTTTAACCAGCGGAGTTTATTACGGAGACTGGGACGATTTTTCCAAGCTTAAGCCGGTGCAGAAGATTCAAATCAGCGAGTCGGATATATTGTCGTTCCACAATTACAGCTGGCCCGAGGATTTTGAAAAACACATCGTGCAGTTGCAGACCTACCATCGGCCCATCTTCTGCACGGAATACATGGCGCGCAGCGTCGGCAGTACTTTTGACACCATCCTCCCCATTGCCATGAAGTATCGGGTGGCGGCGATCAACTGGGGTCTGGTCAATGGTAAGACGCAGACCAATCTGCCCTGGGATTCATGGCAGCGCCCCTATGTCCTGGAGAAGCCGCCCATCTGGTTTCACGATGTTTTCTATCCGGACGGCAAACCGTACCGCCAGCATGAGGTGGACCTGATCCGCAAATTAACCAGCGAAACCAACGGCGAGCACCACTGACCTACAGCCAATCCACGCAGCCGGTGCTATAACCGAAAGGTATGGATCGCCTAAAAAGACTGTCTGCCACGCTGCATTTTGCCGGCGTCGACGCAGACGCGGTGTTAGTCACGCATCCCGTGGACGTGCGATATCTCACCGCATTTACCGGTTCGAACGCGGCGATTGTCCTGCCTTTGCGGCACGCCGGAATCAAGCGTCCGGGTTCTCGGCTGGGCAGAGCGGTCCTGTTTACCGATGGCCGCTACATCCAACAAGCAAGGCAGGAAACCAAACATGCCGGCGTAGTAATTGCGCAGGGCCCAATCTTGCGCGAGGCCTGTGCCTCGATGGTGGAAAGGGGTGTTCGCCGCTGTGCAATCGATGGGGAACATACCACCGTTGCCACGCTGGAAATAATGCGACAGTGGATTCCTTCGAAGCTGCGCCGCAGTTTCTTCCAACCTGTACCTCCCTTGACCGCTGGGCTGCGGGAGGTCAAAGATGCCGAAGAAATTGTAAGAATCAGAGCCGCTGCAAAGCTCGGGTGCCGTTTGTTTGAAGAATTATTGACGCAGATCGGCCCCCGCAAGCGTGAAGTAGAAATCGCAGCCCATTTGGAATTTTCCGCACGTATGGCCGGCGCGGAGGGTATGTCGTTCGAAACCATTGTCGCCAGCGGTCAACGTTCTGCCCTGCCGCATGGACACGCGACCGAGCAGCGGATGCCTCGACGGGGATTCGTCGTGCTCGACTTTGGTGTGATGCTGCGAGGATATTGTTCCGATATGACACGTACGGTTCACCTGGGAGCGGCGACTTCCACGGAACGCAATGCCTATGACGCGGTTGTGGAGGCGCAACTTGCCGCGCTTGCCGCCGTTCGTCCAGGAGTTGCCTGCGGGGATGTGGACGAAGCGGCGCGAAGCGTTCTTCGGCGCGCAAAATTGGCTGACTTCTTCACTCACTCAACCGGTCATGGCGTGGGCATGGAGATTCACGAATCTCCCCGCATTGGCGCCAAGCAGCAGCAGACGCTGAAAGCTGGAATGGTGATTACAATTGAACCCGGTATCTATTTGCCCGGCCGTTTTGGTATCCGGATTGAGGATATGGTGCTGGTAACTCCGAAGGGCGCGGAAATACTGACTCCGTCGACAAAAGCGTGGATTGAGCTGTAAAGTTTGCCGTTGCCATAATTTTAGATCCGGTGGTTGCTATTTTGGAGTCCTGAATGCGACCATCCCTTGCCGAAACCACTATACTTGCAAAGACGCTACAGAATTGTAGGAGTGCCTGTTAAGGAGCACGTGAAACATATGAATGCCGGACAGCTGCAATCGTTGAAAGACCTTATCGAATTTCTCAAACAGCAGGAAGTGGGTGAATTCGAGCTGGAGCAAGACGGTCTAAAAGTCCATCTAAGCTTCGCGGGCCATGGCCGCTCCGCAGGCAATGTGGATCTAAGCCAGTTGAGCCACCTGCTGCAGCACGCTCCATCATCGCAGGCGCATGCGGTACCTGCACCTATTCATCTTCCCACCGTCAGTGCTGGAGCCACCGCGACGCACCACGCCCCGGCTGTGAGTGAAGAGGACGGTCTGCATATCATCAAGTCTCCGATTGTGGGAACGTTTTATGAAGCCTCCGCACCCGGCGCCGAGCCATATGTTAAGGTGGGCGACCAGGTGGAATCCGGGCAGGTCGTGTGCATCGTGGAAGCGATGAAGCTGATGAATGAGATTGAATCGGATATAGGTGGAGAAGTCGTGAAACGCATGGTCACCAGCGGACAGCCCGTCGAATACGGTCAGCCGCTTTTCGCCATTCGCCCGCGCTAGACGATTACCCGCGAGCGGGACTATGGATTCGTACAAGCTCCTCCAGAGTGCAACGCCTTCACTGAGTTGAGGTCTATGTTCAGAAAAGTTCTTATCGCCAATCGCGGCGAAATCGCGCTGCGTATCATCAGCGCCTGCAAGGAGATGGGCATTCGCACGGTCGCAATTTACAGCGAAGCCGATCGAAATTCTCTTCATGTCCGCTTCGCCGATGAGGCGATTTGCATTGGGCCTCCACGCTCCGCCGACAGCTACCTAAATGTTCCCGCTGTTATCAGCGCGGCCGAAATTGCCGACGTCGATGCCATTCATCCCGGGTACGGATTGTTGAGTGAGAACGCCAACTTCGCGGAAGTCTGTCGCGCCTCCAACATCAAATTCATCGGTCCGCCTCCCGAAGTGACCCGCCTGATGGGCGAAAAAGAGAAGGCGCGGATGTCGATGAAGCGCGCGAAGGTGCCCATTCTGCCCGGCTCTGAAGGCGTCATCCAAAGCGAAGAAGATGCTCTCGAGTGGGCAAGTCAGATTGGCTATCCCGTCATATTGAAGGCTTCCGCGGGTGGCGGCGGCCGTGGCATGCGGGTTGTTAGAAGTGCTGAAGAGCTTCCCAATTTCTTTCGCGCGGCTCGCACCGAAGCGCAGAACGCCTTCGGCAATGGCGATCTTTACATGGAGAAATTCATCGAGCGGCCGCGCCATATTGAGTTCCAAGTGCTGGCGGACGAACACGGCAACGTGATGTCTCTGGGTGAGAGGGAATGCTCCATTCAGCGACGCCATCAGAAGTTGATTGAGGAATCGCCTTCTCTGCAAGTCACGCCGAAGATGCGCGAGGAGATTGGTGCGACGCTGAAGCGATGCCTGGAAACCATCGGCTACATGAATGCAGGCACCGTCGAGTTTCTGATGGATGAAGATGGCAAGCTGTACTTCATCGAAATGAACACGCGCATCCAAGTAGAACATCCAGTTACCGAATTTGTCACCGGTGTGGACCTGGTCAAGGCGCAATTTCGCATCGCCGCCGGCGAAAAGCTCAGCGAAATTATCACGAGCCCAATCGAGATGAGCGGCCACGCCATTGAATGCCGCATCAATGCGGAGCATCCAGAAAAATTCACTCCATCCGCAGGAAAGATCAGCGTATTCAATCTGCCCGGCGGTAATGGCGTACGCGTCGACACGGCGCAGTATGCCGAAGGAGTTGTGCCCCCGTACTACGATTCGCTGATTGCCAAGTTGGTTGTGCATGGATCGGAGCGGGCAGAGGCGGTAGCCCGCATGGAGCGCGCACTCAGCATGTTTGTCGTGGAGGGTATCTTCACGACCATTCCGCTGCATCAGCGCATCTTCGCCGATCCGGAATTCCGTGCCGGAGCATTCGATACTAAGTTCATGGAACGCTTCTTTGAGCGCGAGAAGGCTCGCCAGGAATCTTCGCACTAGCTGACATGCTAACGCCTCTCTACCCTATCCTTGACGTCGATTTGCTTACGATTCGTTCGTTAGAGTTAGCATCGATTGCCAAGGCGTGGCGTGCCGTGGGAGTGACACTGCTGCAGTACCGAAACAAGCAAGGAAGTGCGCGACAGATGCTGCGCGACGCGGCCCTGATTCGTGAGATATTTCCTGCAAACATTGAAGCGCGTCTCATCTTTAATGATCGGCCGGACCTGGCGTTGCTCGCGGGCTTCGACGGCGTGCATGTCGGCCAGACGGATGTCTCGCCAGAAGATGCGCGCGCCATTGTTGGTGCGACCCGCTGGGTTGGAGTATCCACGAACTCCGCCGAGCGAGTGATGGAAGCGGACAAGACAAGCTGCGATTACATTGCTTATGGTCCGATCTTTCCGACGGCATCCAAATTGAATCCAGATCCTACGGTAGGCCTTGCAGGTTTGCGACAGGCACGTAGACTCACGTCGAAACCACTGGTAGCGATCGGCGGAATTACAAGGCAAAACTGTCGCAGCGTGATCGACGCCGGCGCGGATTCGCTCGCCGTTATTTCTGACCTGCTGCCGAATGAACACAGCGCCGATATGGACAGTCAACTCGCCCGCCAAATCGTCGAAGAGTTCCTCGTGATTCTCCCCTAAAGTGACCTTTTACTAGGACACCGCTGCTTACGGTACTATCAAGCTACGCAAATTTCGCTGGCGAAATCGACGTCCATTCGGACTGTAGAGAAGAACACTGGGAGAAACCTCTCAACATGGCAAAACTCGGGGCGATCAAGCCTATGTCCGCGCTTCTGCAAGAGGCGCATAAAGAGGGCGAACACGAACTGAAACGGGCGCTCGGCCCCTTGAACCTGATCACGCTTGGCATCGGCGCCGTCATTGGCGCTGGCATCTTTGTCCTGACCGGTCAGGCCGCCGCCATTCACGCCGGCCCGGCTGTCACTCTCAGTTTCATCGTTGCCGGTATCACCTGCGCATTCGCGGGTCTCTGCTACGCTGAGTTCGCTGCCCTAATCCCCATCGCCGGATCCGCCTATACCTACGGATATGCGACCTTGGGGGAGTTCGTTGCGTGGATGATTGGCTGGGACCTGGTGCTGGAATACGCGTTTGGCGCGGCTTCCGTTGGTTCCGGTTGGAGCGGCTACCTTGTCAGTCTGCTGCAGGATTTTCATATCTACATTCCGCCGCAACTCACCACCACCCCGGGCGACATTTTGTATCTATATAAAGAGCACTGGTTGCCGATGGGCTCGCTGCCCATGGGGATCAACACGGCCGGCATGCAGCACGTGACCGGAGTTTTCAACCTGGTCGCCTTTGTCGCGATTCTCGGGGTGACACTGATCC
>JAZKAG010000113.1:1718-8825 GCA_040389265.1 Acidobacteriota bacterium | reverse complement strand
ACAGGAAAAGATATCGATACACGTTATGGGAATCTTTTGCAAACTTTACCAGGCAAAGTGCCTGGTTTAATAGTGCGAATGACAAACAATCCTGGGGAGGGTACTAAATGGGTCGTTTATTTACAAAGGAGTGTTTCGATAGCTAATCCACCACAAGTAATCGTAACAGTGGATGATGCCATGATGATGGGGGACCCTGCTGACATACTTGGAGCAATCAATCCGGAGACTGTTGCATCTGTGGAGGTGAAGAGAGGAGTAAATGTTCTCTATGGAGGTTTTGGAGGCGGAGGAATAGTATCCGTGTATTTGAAAAAAGGTTTACTTGAAGAAGAGAATAGTAAACGTACCCCGCCCATGAAGGTATTAAAGGTAACAGGATATTCCAGACCAGCCACATTTCAATCACCTGATTACAGTCAAAGTATAAGTAGCACAAAGGGCGATTATCGTTCGTTGCTTTACTGGAATCCACGGGTGACTATAAATAAAGAGACAGGGACAGCAACTATTTCTTTTTATTCTTCCGATCTGGAGGGTTCATATCATATATTGGTAGAGGGAATTACTGGAGAAGGAAAACCGGTGAGAGCAACTTCTTTTGTTGAGGTGAAAAGGTAAAACTGGAGGTTAAAGTTTACCACGGTGGTATTGGTTATGACGAGTTGTATTTGTTTTTCTTTTTGACAAGTTGAAATAATTAGATACATCCACATTATTGGCTCCTTCAATGAAACAAATTCTATTCCTGGTTTTAATTTCTATAAGCATAACGCTCAGCGCCCAAACAGGAGTAATAAAAGGAAGAGTGATTGATTCAAAAACGTTGGAGCCACTCCCTTTTGCCAATGTATTTATAAACAATACAACAATAGGAACAACTACGGATGCGGATGGCAATTTTATTTTAAAGAATATTAATCGTCCTTCGGTTTTTGATCTGATTGTCTCTTTTGTTGGCTATCAATCGGTTAAACAAAAAATCAGCCTATCCGAAGAGTCACTTACTTTGGGAGAGATAGAATTAATTGCCTCGGAAACTAAATTGAGTAATGTAGAGGTGAAAGAAAAGCGAGATGTACAGTGGGAGAAGAAATTAAAAAAATTCAAAAAGATTTTTCTGGGCGAGGATAAGATGTCAGAGCAGTGCGCAATTCTGAATTCATGGGTTTTGGATTTTCCTGAAGATGAAAAGAAGCGCCGGTATCTACCGGCGCTTCTTTTTGTATCTGGTCATGAGTTAAAAGAGTAGCTTCAGCGCGACTTGCATAATTCGCGGATCGCGCGCGGAGGTTACATAGCCAAACCCATTGACGCCGGTGTTGTTGAAATTCCCAGACGGATTATTAAACTGCGCATGGTTGAAAACGTTGAAGGCTTCGGCGCGGAACTGAAGCTTGAGATCGCCCTTGATATCGGTATCTTTCAGCAGAGCCATATCCCAGTTATTAATTCCCGGTCCCACAAAGAACCGGCGCATCACATTGCCAACCTGGCCCAAGTTTTCCGAAACAAAATAGTGGGGATTAAAGTAAGGCAATCCTTTGCGGGGATTGCGATTGATGTAAAGCGGGCTGCCGTTATTCGCGTAGTTTGGAGCATCGAACGACGTATTTGCCCCGATCAGCGAAAAGTCGTCGTTCTCACCTAACTGCACCGGCTCGCCAGATACAAAGCTGGTGATGCCAGAAAGCGCCCAACCCCCGGTAAATCGCTTGGCTACGTCGCCTTTCCCAATAAAGTTATTGAAGGGTAGCTGGACCGTGTAACTGATGACCAGGTTTTGTGGCACGTCAAAGGTGGAAAGTGCACGGCTGGCACTGGGGTTAAAGACATTGGTTGGATCGAAAACCCCCGAACCATTGTCCATCGATTTTGACCATGTATAACCCACCAGGAAGTTCGCGTATTTCTCGGTGTGCTGCAGACTCACCTGCAGAGAGTTGTAACTGGAACTAGCCACCGAGGACATAAAGGAGTCGGCGCCGAAGTTCGATCCGAAACGGGTGCGGGTGCTGTTGATCACCGTCCCGTTGGCCTCAATATACTGGTTTTGCTCTCCGAACGGTCCGCAGGTTTGAGTGTTGGGAGCCACGTTCGCCGGATTGCTCAACGACAAACAGAGCGCCGGGTCGCCCGGATTGGCCTCGATGAATGTCAGATTGTGTCGGCCCACGGCGCCAACATAGCTCACGCTGGCAACCGTGTTGGAGCCGAACTGTCGTTGCAGCGATAGCTCGAACTGTTGCGTGTATGGCAGAACATTGTTTGGAGAGAAATAATCAGAGCCGGAAATTGGCTCGACTTGCGACCAAGGGAAGGTAGTATCCGGATTTTTGGGCGATACATTGGTCGGTGGAAACACGAATGGAAATGCATTCGGTTGCACCTGGCCAGTTTGACGAGTGACATACGGGGAAGCCAAAAGCGGAGGTCCAGGGCTGGCATAGAACAAACCGTAAGGTGCGTCTCCAACTTCGACAAATCCCGTCGCGTCGACAATCGAGGTATAGAAGATTCCATAGCCGGCGCGAATACTGGTTTTGCCGGGACCACCGATCAATTTCCCTAACCAACCGTCGGTGACGTCGGGGGCAAATGCAATTCCAATTCTAGGAGCGAAGTTGGTGTACTTGACCGGCGCCAACGTGCGCGGCACACCGGGATCCAGAGGCATTACGAGACCTGTCGGCGCGCCTGGGAACGAAAGAGATTGTTCGCCCTGGATCAGGGTCTCTAGTTTGTTCTGAGTGTCATACCAGGGTGTGGCGACTTCCCAACGCAATCCGTAGTTGAGGGTCACGGTGGGAGTTACACGCCAGCTATCCTGCCCATAAATACCATAGTATTTGCTGCGGGAATCGAGGACCTGGAAACTGGCCTGGATGAAATAATTTGGTGCTCCTATCAGATAATCTCCAAAATCAAATCCGGTCTCTTGCCCGCCGAAACCAAACTGTCCGTTTTGACCATAGGTATTGCGTTCGTTGATCTGATCGTAGTGATAGTCGCCGCCGAACTGAATCGTATGTGTGCCAAAAATCTTGGTCACGTTGTCGATAATCTGAACCGTGTTGTTGAATTGGCGGAGCGTATCGGCGGGGACACCAAAGCTGTAGTTATTGAAACCCACGTTGGGCACGCCTTCCAGCGCAGGATCTGTCGAGGCAACGCCGCCGGTCGGCCCCCAGGGGGTGTTGAAACCTAACGAAGAAAGCGTGACGCCCAGGCCGCCCTCCGGAACCCCTTGTAAATTGACGTCGCGAAGATACACAAAGCGAACATCATTTACGGTGGAATTGTTGATCGTGGTGGTCAGCCCGAAATTTGCCATCTGGGTAAGACCGTTGCTTCCGGCATTAAAACCGGGGATGTTGACAGCAAAATATGGATTGACCTCATTATATTTATCCGCAAAGTAGTAACCGAACAGCGCGCCGAAGCGGGTATTTGTGTCTACCCGAATCCCCCCCTTGTTATCCGTCAGCGTCTGGTTGAATGCCGCAGTTTGGTAGGAATTTTGACCGGGCACGTTTGGTGTGGGAATGTATTTCAGCATGTTTTGCGCAACTGGGGAGATGGCAGTGGCTGGGATAACGGCGTTAGGGAAAACGCAGGTTGCAGTATCAGTACAGCCTGCGGAGTAGTAAGGTTCACCGTTGGTGACCGTATACCCCAACTCCTGCGAAAGCACATTCGCAAAGTACTGCCCTTGCACTCCCAGTCCGCCATTTGCGGGATCGCTCGATTCAAGGGAAGCTGCCTGATCCATCAGATTTCCCGTACGATCTGCCAGCGATGGCACCTGAAAGAATTGGGTCGATCCGACGATTTGTTTCGTTCCCTGATAATCGCCAAAAAAGAAAAGCTTGTTCCTCTTGATCGGGCCGCCGATGGTTCCGCCAAATTGGTTTTGAATGAAGACGCCCCGACTAGGCGAGAAATAGTTTTTTGCGTCCAGATCGGTGTTGCGCAGAAAGTCGAAAAGGTCGCCGTGATACTGATTGGTTCCAGCCTTGGTGACAACGTTGATCTGGCCACCGCTGAAGTTTCCATATTCCGCATTGAAATTGTTTGTGATGATGCGGAATTGCGCGATGGAATCCAGGTTCGGAACAAAGGCCGCCGCATTGTGCACGCCTTCTTCCGCGTCAGCGCCGTTGACCATGTATCCGTTGCCCTCGGGCTGGCCGCCATTTACAGATTGCAGACCCATGGAACTCGTGCTTCCACCGTCTACGCCGGACACGCCGGAACCGCCGGACGTGGCGACGTCGCTATACGGGGAAACACCGGGCTGCAGCGCTAGCAGGTCGATGTAAGAACGGCCGTTCAAGGGGACAGAGGTGATCTTCTCGCCTTGAATCACATCGCCCATCTGCGTGCTCTGCGTTTCTACCTGCAGAACATCACTACGCACTTTGACAATGTTGGAAACTTTGCCAATCTCCAGCTTGATATCGATACGCAGGGCAGAGTTGGCGTTGATCTTCACGCCACTTTCCTGGAAATCGCGAAATCCTGGTTGACTCACACTTACGCTGAAGGTACCGACGTTTAAGGCGGGAAACGCGTAAAAACCTTTGGCATCCGTCACCGTAGTGTGCTGGATGTTCGTGGCTACATCCGTTGCCACAACAGTCACTCCCGGAACCACCGCGCCCGCGGGATCTGTTACCACTCCAGAGATGGACCCGGTAATGCTTGCCCAGGATGCGATGGACCCCAGAAGTAGAAAAGTGGTGACTAGGGTAAGGGTGGAGAATGACTTCAAAAGGGTCTTCACGAATCCAATCCTCGCGTTGATAATTTGTCCCAGGTCCGCAGCGAAAGAGCTTTCCTTATCAAGCTCTTATGGAGAATCGGATTGAATCATTTTGAAGATAGGAATGTCAATAAGAAATGCAGTTGGCGAACAGCACGCCGAGAAAACATTCTCGCTCAGCGGCTGCGTGAGACCATATTGTCGTTTACCGTAATGGCAGAAGTATCCGCCGAAAGCGGAAAGAAATGAAGGCGGATTTTATCCCGGAAGTTCAGCCAACCTGGTTGTAATGCTGCGCGGCCTTCCAGCCGATTTCGGACGCCGGCTTAAGTTCGAGACCACGAACCTCATCACCCCGGCGCACCTCTGAACCCGCGGTGCCGGAGCGCGGCAGAAGACGATTGCTGGCTGCAATTAGGCACGCAGTCAGACCGGGCATCACCTGCGAGACGCGAGAGGCGAAGATAGCCTGGGGGGTGATCGCGATTTCTGGCGATTTGGAAATCACCGCGCTCACAATTCTGCGCGCTGCTTGCTGAGCGCTTGCAGAAATTCCCGGAAGATTTGCCAGCAGGCTGAACCATCGATACTCGCGCGGCGCGTCGCCGGAAAAGAGCGCATTCACATGAGAGCCGGTACGCATCAGGCCCGGGCAAACGGTGAGTACGTGAATTCCCTTCTGCTTCAATTCAGCATGGAGGCCCTGGGAGAATCCGGTCACAGCAAATTTGCTGGCGGTATACGGAAGCAGATGCGGCACGGCAACTTTTCCCCCGACCGAAGAGATGTTCACGATTGTTCCGTCGCCTCGTGAAATCATCTGCGGCAGCACCGTCATCGAGCATTGCACGGCGGAGAAGAAATTGGTGTCCATCACGCTGCGGAAATTTTCAATTGTCTGCGATTCGATCGGACCCACTGTGATGACTCCAGCATTGTTGACCAGAATATCGATGCGCCCAAAATGCTCCGTCGCGCGCTCGATCACGGATTGAACCTCCTCCTGCCGCCGCAGATCCGCAGGCACGACTAGAACCTGGTTCGGCTGGATGGCGGTTCTTTCAATAAGCAGCGAACGCGCCCGATCCAGTTCCTGTGCGTCGCGTGCCGTCAGGATGAGTTTCGCGCCGTGACGGCCAAACTCTTCCGCGATGGCCAACCCTAATCCGCGAGAGGACCCGGTAATCAGCACCACTTTTTCACGGAGCGATTTGGGCTCGAGCAATGGCCGGGAACCTCCTAGCGCGTTGGAAGCATAGGACCGCTTTGCCGACCGTCGATGCTGCAGCTGATAGAGCGCAACGGCTATGGCTCCTCCGGTCAGAAGAGCGGCGCCTCCCAGGACGGAACCTGCGATCAAAGCAGCATTTCTGACTTTCATAAAATCTCCTCGCTTGCGTGGATGCGCTGCATAGATGGATGGGTGAGGACGAATTTTGTATGTCCGCCGATCCGTGAATCGCTGTCAAGGCAAAACGAGAATCGAAGCAGAAGGCCACATTGCAATCGCTGGCAACCGCCCCGCAGCGAATTTAATCCTACTGTATAGAGGAAGAGAAATCTTCCAGGAAGGAGAGAGTCGACTATGGCCATCAAGAGGTTCGGTAACGAAACTCGCGACGCAACCAGAGGTATGGATGCGCAGCGGTGGCAGCGAGAAAACTCTAACGACCAATGTGATAGCGGGAAAGTGAGGGAAACGCGGGCGGAGCCCGTAAGGCCCGAATAATCCCGGGAAAACAAGGTTGTAATCTGGAAACCGAACCGGATCTTCGAGAAAATCGGAACGGCGAATTGGGCGATGCTCTCGCAAGAGAGATCGCCCTTCGCTTTTGTGCGGCCTGCACTAACAATCGGCCTAATGATCTGCGTGCCCCGGGGATTCCAACTTAGCGGAAAGGAGGGTGAAGAGTGCTGGCAATAGTGGCATGGGTGTCCGTTGCCGTAGCGTTCACATGCGCGCGCTGGATTGTAGCCGATGAAGCGCGATATCCCCAGAGCATGACGATCATTACGACTCTCAATATTTTCAATCCAGCCAATGCGACATTTGCCAGTAGGGCAGGCAGTTGTCGCAGCGATCAAGGCGGATACGCTGTCCATTGTGGCGTTTCAGATCGGCATGTACGCGTGGATGGCGCTGTCTGCGGGTACTCCACCAGCTATCCGATGAACCGATGGCTGATCCGCGCCGGACTAAAGGAAGCGATGTGCATGATCCCCGTTCACCGGTTAAATTCCTTTTACGAGCTGAGGACTCGCATCGCACCCACTCTGAAATGAAATCCTAGCCGTTGCTCTTGCGTCGAACCGGATTTCGTTCGAGGCAAACTCGCGCAATC
>JAZKAG010000113.1:0-1708 GCA_040389265.1 Acidobacteriota bacterium | reverse complement strand
GCCAGGGCGGCCCTGGATTTCAACCTTGCCAACGTCATCAAACTGCGTAATTTCGGCGTCAATACACGCGGATCATGATGACCATGCTGCAGCCAAATATTTGCCTACAATAAAGGTATGAATCCACTGGCGATCTCTGAAACAAGTTCTGTCGATGTACTCGTAATTGGCGCGGGACCGACCGGGCTGGCGTGCGCCATCGATGCGCAGAATGCAGGGTTCGATACAGCCCTGATCGACAAGGGCTGCCTGTGCAACTCGCTGTTTCATTACCCGTCGAACATGACCTTCTTTACAACGCCGGAACTGCTGGAGATCGGCAATATTCCTTTCAGCAGTCCGAACCAGAAGCCGAATCGGCAGGAAGCGCTGGAATATTATCGCAAGGTGGCGCAGCATTTTCGCCTGAAGCTGCACCAGTATCAGCATGTGGATCGGGTGGAGGGCGCGGCTGGCGATTTCACCGTACACTGCAGAGATGCTGCCGGAAGGCCACATCAATACGATGCGCAGGCGCTGATTGTCGCCACCGGATATTACGATCGAGCCAACTATCTCAACATCCCCGGAGAGGATCTGCCCAAGGTGTTTCACTATTACCAGGACCCACATCCGTACTTCGATCAGGATGTGCTGGTGATTGGCGGCAAGAATTCCGCGGCGATCTCGGCGCTCGATTTATGGCGGCATGGGGCGCGGGTGACGTTGGTTCATCGTGGAGCGGCGATGCACAAGCACGTGAAGTACTGGATTTTGCCGGACATTGAAAACCGCATTGCGCATGATGAGATTCATGGATATTTCGAATCGGTGGTCGAAGAAATCACGCTCGACTCGGTGCGTGTGCGTACCCCCCAAGGCGCGATCACGCTGAAAAACGACTTCGTATTTGCCATGACGGGCTATCATCCGGACTTCAGCTTCCTGGAAGCCCTCGGGGTGCGTCTAACAGGGGCAGATCGCACGCCAGAGTTCGATCCGCGGACGCTGGAAAGCAATGTTCCCGGGATCTATCTGGCGGGAGTGGTAGTGGCGGGGGCCAGGACGAACGAGATCTTCATTGAAAATGGGCGATTCCACGGTGCGCAGATCGCCGCCGGGCTGCGGCAGAAGCTGCGTGCCACAGTGAAAAGCCGGTAGGAAACGTTGCCACAATCGAGGGCGCAAGGTCGCTGGCATCGCCATCGAAGTTGTACTCCACTAGAATAAATCCAACACTTTAATGCGTCAGTTTTTTCCACGCAGTATTCGATGGCAGCTCATCTGGGGCACGGCGTTGTTGCAGTGCCTGCTGGTAGCGGCCGTGTTTGGATACGTCTATCACGAGCAGCGCAACAGCCTTCGACATCGCACCATGGAGCGGCTCACCTACCAGGTGAATGTGCTGGCGACCAGCGCCGGCTCCGAACTAAAAGGTCAGCATCGGTCGAGCCTGCAACTGATTCTCGACGGACTGGTGACGACGCCTTCGATCCGTGCGGCGCGGATTAATGTGAAGTATCATCTGTCCTATATCGGATGGCTGGTGAAAAAGCGCGACTGGCTTGCCGGCGACAACATGAGCTTTGCCGATCTCGCGGCCGCGGCGCATCTGTCGGCGGTCGACTATCTGGGCGATGTGCCATGGAGCGAAGACGAGGCCGCGAAGAACTGGTACGCCCGGGTGAAGTCGCGCCCGTCGTTCCGGCCGATTCTGGCCGAGACCTGG
>JAZKAG010000112.1:6216-7085 GCA_040389265.1 Acidobacteriota bacterium | reverse complement strand
AACCGACGCATAAAGGTTTTGCAGACCTCTCCCTTACCACTTGGGTACCGCGCCTGATGGGGCAAGATGAAACATGGACCGTGGCTGCTGGCATGGGAAGGTTGGCAGCGACACGCCGCTGGAGCGGGAGACGGGGGTCGAACCCGCGACTTCGACCTTGGCAAGGTCGCGCTCTACCACTGAGCTACTCCCGCCCTTACTGCATTGAAGTATATCGGGATGCAGCGTATCGGGTCAACGCAACTTCCATCGCACCCTGCTCGCGCCAAATTGTCGATATCGGCCGCAAGGGCATACGATACAAAATTTGAGGCCACCCGCGTAGTGTGTATGTTCCAACGCTTGCCGGCGCCCCCCTCAAAAATGCGCTGTGAAATGGAGACATGAATGCATTGTGGACTTCGAAGGCCAGGAAGATTGACCGAGCGGATCGTCCTGCCAACCATCTTCGGACTATTGATGATTCCCTGTTCAGGGCTCGCAGCCCGCGGAACGAATCCGAATTTTGGCCCCAATGTTCTGCTCTTCACTCCGAAAATGTCCACAACCGCGATGCAACAGCAGATCGACCATGTCTACGCCATTCAGCGGAGAAACGAGTTCGGTCCGCAGCGCAATGCCCTGCTCTTCCTGCCCGGCAAGTACAAGGTCGATGTCCCGATTGGTTTCTATACGGAAGTGATGGGGCTGGGCGCCTCGCCGGATGACGTTGAAATCGACGGCAACTTACATTCCGATGCCAGCGAAGATAACAATAACGCCACCACAACATTCTGGCGAAGCGCTGAAGGGATTGCTGTGAACCCTCCCGGCGGTTCGATGCGGTGGGCAGTCTCGCAGGCCGCGCCCTTTCGACGCATGCATGTTCG
>JAZKAG010000112.1:0-6206 GCA_040389265.1 Acidobacteriota bacterium | reverse complement strand
CCAGTTCAACGGATGGGCCAGCGGCGGCTGGATGTCCGACGACCTCATCGACGGCACTGTCGACGCAGGGCCGCAGCAGCAATGGATTTCGCGCAACACGGAGTGGGGGAAATGGACCGGCTCCAACTGGAACATGGTCTTTGTCGGCGTGCCCGATCCTCCGGCAGGCGACTGGCCTTCCCCGCCCTACACTAAGATTGCCCTCACGCCCATCGCTCGCGAGAAACCGTTTCTGCAAATCGACGCAGCAGGAAAATACAGCGTTCGCATCCCATCCTTGCGCAGAAATAGTTCCGGCATCACATGGCATGGCGGAAGCACGCCGGGAAAGTCGATTCCCCTCGACCATTTCTATATCGCCCACCCCGGGATCGATACGGCAGCCTCGATCAACGCGCAGCTTGCCAAAGGAAAAGACCTGCTGCTCACGCCCGGCAATTACGACCTGACAGATGCCATCCACGTAACCCGGCCCGACACGGTCGTTCTTGGAATGGGATTTGCAACATTGCGGCCCATCAACGGCACCCCCGCCATCACCACGGCCGATGCGGACGGAATCATCATCGCCGGCCTGTTGTTCGACGCTGGTCCGATGCAATCGCCCGTGCTGCTTCAAATCGGCCCGGATGGAAGCAAAGCACGTCACCTCAACGATCCCATCTCGCTGCATGATGTTTTCTTTCGAGTCGGCGGCGCTGGCGTCGGCCGCACGGTGGTCAATCTAAAGATCAACAGCAACGACACCATTCTCGATCACACCTGGATCTGGCGCGCCGATCACGGCTCTGGAGTGGGCTGGGATTTGAATACCAGCAACAATGGCCTGGTGGTTGATGGCAACAATGTCACAATCTACGGCTTATTCGTCGAACATCATCAGAAGTTCCAGGTGCTCTGGAACGGCGACGGCGGTCGAACCTACTTCTATCAATCCGAAATCCCCTACGATCCGCCGAATCAGACAAGCTACCGAAGCGCGCTCCGGACCAAGGGCTGGGCGTCTTACAAAGTCGCCGACAGCGTGACCCACCACGAGGCCTGGGGGCTGGGAATATACAGCGTGTTTGAGCAGCCCGGCGTGCAGCTAACGCGGGCCATCGAAGTTCCAAAGCGTCCAGATGTGAAGTTTCACCACATAATCACGGTGGCGCTCGGCAATCACGGCGCGATTCTCAACGTGATCAACAATAGGGGCGGATCGACCTCCATCCACCCTCGCGTCACGCCCAAGGTCACAACCTATCCTTGATCCGTTCTTGGTAATTCCCGGTTAGACGACGCTGGCGGAGCTTGCTTCGCCAGCCGCATGCGTCTCGGCGTCGAGAAGTTGCCCATCGCGCATGTGAAGAATGCGATCGCCAACCGCAGCCGCTTCCGGATTATGCGTGATCATCATGACCGTCTGCTTCAACTCCTGATTCGAACGACGCAGCACCGCCAGCACTGCATCAGAATTTTTAGAGTCAAGATTGCCGGTCGGTTCATCTGCCAGCACAATCGCAGGCCGTGCGATCAGCGCTCGTGCGATAGCGACGCGTTGCTGTTCACCACCTGACAACTCGGACGGCCGATGTTGCAAACGATCGCGAATCCCCAGAATCGATGTGAGGTGATCGAAGTACGGCTTGTCCACCTTCTTGGTACCAGACGCAATCTCATGCGCCAACAGGATGTTGTCCATGGCGCTCAAGGTGGGCAGCAGGTTGAATTTCTGGAAGATGAAGCCAATCTTGTGCTTGCGCAGGCGTGTGCGTTCCGCGTCACTCAATGAAGCGAAGTCCACTCCGTCAATCAACAAGCGGCCCGCGGAGGGTCGAGTCAACCCGCCCAGGCTGTAGAACAAGGTGGATTTTCCGCTGCCGGATGGACCCACGATGCTCACAAATTCTCCCGCGGCCACAGAGAATGAAACGGACCGCAGAGCGTGAACCTCTACTTTTCCAGTGCGATAAGTTTTTCCGAGGTTTTCGGCAACAATAACTGGCTGCATTCGTATTTATTGTACCGGCTGAGCCAGCGTGACACACTAAACCGGCAAACATCGGCCTGGGTCGCAAAAAATGGTCGAAGCTTTTACACCTTCCGGCCGACATGCTTGCGCATAAAGACGGTCGCCTGGGGGTTATCGTTGTAGCGCTTGCATGACCCGTACCCTCGCTTGCGATAGAGGCCGATCGCGGCCTTCAGGCCGTCATGGCTGTCCAGGTAAACCCACCAAAGCCCTATTTCGCGCGCGAAGTTCTCTAACGCATCCATCAGCTTGTCCGCGACGCCCTGCCCTCGAGCTGTCGGCTGTACGTAGAGGCGCTTGCATTCCGCCGCGCCCGGGATTGAGGTCAGCTTTCGCAGCACCACGCATCCAACCGCCTTCTCTCCTATATGTGCGAGCCACACCCCGGAATAGGGATCGTCGATGATTTTCTGAATTGCCCCTGGTGGATCCCGCTGAACAACACGGATCGCTTCGTAATATTCCTGCACAAGGCGAACCGCGTCCGCGTTCGATTTCGAGAGGCGAACGACTCGGACGCCATGCGCTCCCACGTCCCCCAGAAGCACACGGATCTTCGCAAGCGACTCAAGCAGGACAGCGCGATCGGTCGAGCTGATAGTGGCCATCAGCTCTCGAATCTGCCCAGCCGATTTTTTGTTGAGCCAGGTTACAGCACGATTCCCGGCGACGGTCAGCGTCAGCAACTTCTCGCGGCCATCGTTATTTGATGCCGCCTGGCGCACCAGCTTTCGCCTGGTTAACAATGCAAGGGTTCGGCTGACATAGCCGGCATCCAAACCTAGTGCGTTTCGCAGCGAAGACGCCGTACGCCCGGGGATAGCCCCAATCTCATACAACATACGCGCTTCGGTCAGTGAGAACTCGCCGTCAAGATGGCGCTTTCGCAGCAGGCCTAACCGCGCCGTGTAAAAGCGGTTAAACTCCCGAACTGCAGCGATTTGCTCTTCTTCGCTCGTGCCGGTAGCAGCCATGGAACAAGGTTAGATGAAGATAGTTGCTAAAAGCAACTATCTTCATGTAACAGGGGCCGGATACACCCCGAGCGCTGCATGCCCTCTGGAAGATTCACATTCTTCCAATGACCCGATATCACTACGCAACAACCTGCTCGCGGAGAGGCAGCCGTTCCGGCGCGGACTGCGGGCCCGTCATCTTCTTCGGACCTCGCTTGCGCACCAGCAGCACGCGAACCCGCTCCAGCAACTCCTGTGGGGAGCAGGCGCCCTTGGGCAGAAATGCGTCCGCACGGGTCGTCGGATCAAATTGTTTTATGCTGCCGCTGACCAGCACCGCCGGAACCCACGGCGCAATTTCCTTCAACTGCATGATCAGATCGTTTCCATTGCAGTGCGGCATAACCAGGTCGCTGATCACTAGGTCCACACGGCCGCGATCGTACAATTCGATGGCTTCCTCGGCGTTCTTCGCCGTTAACACGCGATAACCACGAGTCTCCAAGACAAACTTGCGGACTGACAGAGCCTGGTCATTGTCATCCACGCACAGAATTACTTTTTTCGGACGCATTCATTACTCCCTGCAAGTACTGCACCGCGCATTCCCCCCAAGGGAAACAAGGTGGTTCAGCCGCAGTCCGCTGCAAAAAGACGCAGCACTTCCCGCGAGCGCCAGCACCGAAACTCGCCAACCACGCGAGACGCGGGACTAAAAGGCACCCATGGCGGTTCGGCTGCGAACAGCCGGACTGCGGGGAACGGAAAATCAGGCGCACTTTTGCCTGCCGCGCCATCCTCCACACCGATACCATCCACTCGATAAAAAACTGTGCGAGCTAATGGATGGTTCTCAGCGGAATCTGTCGCGAATGCGCTGGGCTTTCCGTTCCAAGTTCAATTTGTATGAATCAAAATAGGCGAAAGAGGTGCGTTTCTGTTTCCATCAACGCTCGCCTAGAGTACGAATCGAAGCGCCCCGTGTAAATGGCGAAATTTTGGTGAAATTCACGCCATTTCAATCTAGACTTGCACCGCTTGTGCCGACACGTAGAAATGACGCGGCCAACCGCTCCCACCGCCTGTTGAAAGCATGTGCATCGCTCGCGGAAAAGGCGTCGGTATGCACCGCAAAATGGGCGGCACTCGGCGCATCGCTGGGTGAAAAGTTGCTGCCGATTTTCCTGTCGCGTCAATCGCTTTTCTTGCATCCCACACCGTACGAGCTTGCTCCATGACACCCTCTTCCATTCAGCTTGCAACAACCCAATCGAGCAGTCGGGTACTGGCGGCTCTGCTTTCCGCTCTGCTCTGCGGTCTGGGCCAGATCTATCAGGGTCGTCGGCTGCGCGGTTTCATTTTGCTGTCCCTGATGTTCATTTTGTGGGCAGTCGGCGCCTTATTGGGCGCGCTCACCTTTGGCCTGGGCATGATTCCCTTCGCCATTGTGGCGGGTGCGCTGTGGATTTTCGGCGTGGTGGACGCCTACGCCGGCAGCCGCAGAATCCATCGGGCGCGTTTCAGGGCTTAAGTCTTTGCCGGCGGCTCCCACAACTCGATGCGGTTGCCTTCGGGATCGACGATCCAGGCGAAGCGACCGAATTCGCCACTTTCCTGGCGCAGATCGATTTCGACGCCTGTCTCTTCGAGCTTTCGCAGCAGCCCCTCCAGATCATCCACTCGATAATTCACCATGGCCTGCTGCGGCCCAGGCCCAAAGTATTCCGTCGTCGGTGGAAACAGAGACCACACGGTTTTGCCGATCATCTGCGGCGAGTCTTTTTCCAGCCACTCGAATTCGACCCCACCATACGGCGCAAGTTTCATGCCCAGGTGGGTCTCATACCACGCCGCCAGTCGTTCCGGTTTTTGCGCTTTAAGAAAAACTCCGCCTATTCCGGTGACGCGAGCCATCACGAAATCCTTTCCACGGTCACAGCGGTGCCGTACGCCAGCACTTCTGTTACCCCCTGCTGGATGTCATTGGCGTCGTAGCGTGCGCAAATAATGGCGTTGGCGCCATGTTGCGCCGCGTGTTGCATCATCAGTTCAAACGCATCCTCGCGGGTTTTCTCGCACAAGTCGGAATACAAAGAAATATTGCCGCCGGCCAGCGTCTGCAGTCCTGCGCCAATGGTTCCAAAGATGGAACGCGAACGCACCACGATGCCGCGTACCACCCCGAAATTCCGCACGATCCGAAACCCCGGTAACTCCAGCGCTGTGGTCACCATGCTTGGGTCCACCATAGGATTGACCGCCATAGAATCCCTCCCCCACACTCGTTTAGGCGCAGTGTACGACGAATCGAAACTTCCACATCCATAAAATTGACGCGAAAATAGGGCTTCCGATTCGCAGTCCCCCCGGCCGAGATGCCATACTGGAAGTTGACACTGGAGGGCTTGCCATGGAAGAACGCGATTTCTACAACGAAAAACCAGAGCAGCGGCCCCACACCCTCACCTGTCCGCATTGCCGGCAGGCGGCGGAGTATCAGCTGAACTGGCTGGTCCGGCGCAAAAAGAACAGCATTCCTCCGCGCGCCGACGAACGTGACCGGGCGCGATTCGCCAAGGCGCAATCCTACATGGTGCTGCGAGAAGACCAGGTCGCGTGTCAGAATATTCGCTGCCGCAAACGATTTGAATTGGCGGGCATCAAGTCCGTCGCGTTCATCGATGCCTAATCAAAGATGAGCGCCGAACTCGATCAAAAACAAACCGTCCTTCCCGACCAGAGCGATCCGCGAATCTATTTCGCCGAGCAGCAAACTTTTCTGGCATGGATACGCACCGGGCTGGCGCTCATGGGTTTTGGCTTCGTCGTGGCCCGCTTCGGACTGTTTCTGCGCGAGCTAAGCTTCAGAAATTTGGGATCGTCTCCCGCCTCGCTTCATCCGACCGGCACGTCCGTAGGGATTGGTACGGCGCTTGTCATCTTGGGCGTCCTCGTCAACCTGAGCGCCCTCATGACGCATCTTCGCCAGGTGAAGCAACTGCGCACCGGCGAGTGGATCCCGGGCCGAGCATCGAAGACTGCAGTCATACTGGCGCTGCTATTGAGCGCTGCGGGTGTCGCACTAGCTGGCTACTTGATCTGGGTACGATAATTTACTCCTGACGACGCATTGAGCCGCAATGAGAGCCCGCACCCCTCAAAAGCCAACCGGAACACGCAGAGCCCTGGAGCGCGAACTTGCCGCATTAGGCAGCCCTGTACGCGCAGCCGGCGCT
>JAZKAG010000111.1:9109-19781 GCA_040389265.1 Acidobacteriota bacterium | reverse complement strand
CGGCGGATGGATCGTAGCCGGCGATCGACAGAACGATGGGCGATGAGGTCGGAATCGTAGTGGGGTTCGAACTGGTGGGCGAGTTGGAAGCGCGTGCTCCCGCTTCGGAGCACTTGGAATCGGAGGGCTGATGGGTCCGTCGCAACAAGGCTGTACCTGCGATTCCAAACAGCCATCAAGAAGCTGAAGAGAAGCGCCATTAATGGGTACCACAATTGTTGTTGATTTGCAAGCGTATTTTGAAATAAGTCTATTTTTTTCATTGACTTAGCCGGTTCTTTCCGGATAGACTTGGAGGAGTTTCGGCAATGGGAATTTTCAACTCAAATACGGTATCGAATAGCACGGACGGTCCTCTGTCCATTCGTCGCGCTGTCTCGATTGCCGCAGGCCTTTTCTGCGGCGTTACGCTGACCTTGCATTGCGTGCAGCCCAGCCATGGACCGACTTCAGTTCTCGCAGAGCCGACGGCTGCGGCCACTCGCCCGGCGAGGTCGCTGCCTGCTTCCACCCCGACCAGAAAAATTCAAGACTGGCATCAGATTGGTCTCGCCTCCTGGTATGGACGCGAATTCCAAGGGAAAGAAACTGCTGACGGCGAGACCTTCAACATGTACGACCTGACCTGCGCCCATCGATCCCTGCCCCTGGGCACCTGGGTCAAGGTCACGAACCTGCATACCCGCAAATGGATCGTCGTGCGTGTGAACGATCGCGGCCCTGTTCCCGACACCAGGATAGCTGACCTGTCCTCCGAAGCCGCCTACATGCTCGGTATGCGTGCCCGCGGTGTCACTCGCGTCAGGTTAGACGTGATCGATCCCAAGGCTGCCGTCGAAATTGCTCGTCTCGACAGAATTCGCATGGCACGAGAGGCTGCCGAACAAGCCTCCATCGAAACCGGCGACTAGGCGGTTCACCCCCCAAGTCGGTTCAACCCATTTCCCCAGTCGATGCGCCTCATCATCGGTTCGCCGCAGTTGCCATGACGCACCCAGCTGCGGCACAATCTCTACTGCCGTTGCGGTAGCAGTAGGTTGTGACCTTCCGGGTCGTGCAAACCCTCCCATGCCTTCTCAGCCTGTACAACCTGGTCCTGATCCATGCCCGCGATCGCTGACGCAAGATCCGGCACCTCAAAAAAGAGCCGCCATATCTTGGGAGGGGGTAGGTCTTGACCCCAGCACGTTCCAGGCAAACGAGGCCGGCACCACCGTCGAACTTGACGTGATGCCCAACCTGCTCATCTGAAACTTCGAGTCCCATCGTTTGGATGTAAAACCTTTTAGCTCTCTCCAAGTCTTCAAAGTAGAGCTCAACACCAACCAATCGAGCGTAGATACCCGACATAGAATCCTCCGGTCTTAGAGCATCAAGTGCAGTCGTTGGCCAGCGTCAATCCCGCACTAGGCCGCGGAAGGCACTTGAATTGGTGCACTATTCCTCGCCATACCCGCTGACCCAACAGTGAACTTCCGCGCCACCCATCGTGTAGTATTCGATCTGCGACATACCGCGGACAATCCACCGCCGCAGAATGCCGGCAGAAGGAAAAAATCTATGGATTACTGCTTTCTTGCAAATCTTCATGAGGAATTCGCATTTCCTGAAAAAGGAATCCTGAGCCACGTGCTGCAAAAGGACGCCAACGTTAACGTCACGCTATTCGGCTTTTCTGCCGGGGAGGAACTCTCCTCCCACGCTGCCCCAACGCCGGCCGTCCTCTATTTCCTTGAAGGCGAGGCCAGTGTCCAGTTGGGTGGGGACACGGTGGCCGCCCGGCCGGGATCTTTCGTCTACATGCCGCCCATGCTGCCCCACGGCATCCTCGCCAAAACAGCCGTGCGCATGCTTCTTGTTCAAGTGAAGTGCCAACCGGTATAGGCCCGCGACAAACGATCAGGATTCTCCTCCGACCTCTCTCTGTAACGCCAAAAACATCGGACGGTCCTGGGACCGTCCGATAGCAAATTCTACAACGGATCACAATCAGATCAATGCGGCAAGTATCCTGCTGCAGCGATCGGGCTGTATGGAAGAATCATGTTGTTGTTCGAAATCGCAACCGCCTGGTTGGTGGCATTTGTATCCAGCCCGATGAACAGATTGTTTTGCACCACCGCCGGCGTGGTAAGCGCCGGGCCGTTGTTGGGAGGCGGACAGGCGGTGCTTGGCGAAGCATCGCAGGACACGTTGACAAATGAATTTGAACTGTTCGAATTGTCGTCGATCACAACATTGTTCAGGAAACGCAGGTCCTGATTCGGAACCGCATATTCCGGATCGGAAGCGGCATTGTCATGAACGTCGGCATAGATCATCAAGTTGTTGTTGGCCAGGTCCTCATTCACTGCGACCTTATAGATCAGGTTGTTCACAACATTGGTGCTTCCACCCAGCGGAAAATCCAACTCGTAGCTGGTATCCCCAATGTCATCAATGATCTGGTTGTTGAGAATATTGTTATACGGAGCGCGCGTCTTCACGTCATGGCCGACATACGCGTCCCGCGATATTGAATTCCGCAGGGTGAAATGCATCGTCAGAAACCCGTCGAATCCGATATACATGTTGTGCGTTTGTCCTGATCCATCGCCGTTGAGGTAAAAATTGTCACTTACAAACGTCAGGAAAGGATTCGGCGAGAAATATTGTTCTCCACCGGGGAATGTATTGGCGGTAAGAATCCCATCGTCGTTGTTGTGGATATAGCAGCGGCTGACAGTGATGTTGCCGCCATTTGCAACACCGCCCTGCGATGGGCCCGCGCCCCCGTTGCTGGCTTGAATACGAATACCGGCGACATCCGAATCGTTCGGGTTAATCAGAGCGCTGGCGTTGCGCAGTTCCAGGTTGTCGATCGTGATGTCATGGCCGTTCAGGACAAGGATTCCCTTCTGCACGTAGGTCCCATTGGCAAAGGCGTCTGGCCCGGCATCGAGGATGGCCTGTCCATTGACTCCCCGGATCGTAATATTATTTTGCGCAACCGTACAATCGATTCTGCCATCGGAGTGATGTGGATCGGGCGGAATGATGTAAGGAATTCCATGGTTGGCATCCACCAAAATCGTATCCCCGCTGCTGGCCGCATACACTGCGGTACACACGGTCTGGTATTGGCCGGTGGGGCCTACCGTAAGCGTAGCAGCGCCCGCAATCGACGCGCCTAGAAATAAAAACATAGAGAGCTTCGCAAATTTCATTGTTTCCCTCCTGAAACTACCCGTTAGGTTTCTCGCCATGAACTGAACCCGGACTTCCTCAGGTTTGTGTTGCGACGGCAGACCGCCGAGCCATGATTCGACTGCGAATTGCTCACCGGTGAATTCTGACCCAATCAATCAGGAAATCCGCTTTCGTCCCAGGCCTTGGTTCGTTAGCAATCGGCGCCTACCGGTGCAAACGATGCAATGCGAGAAAAAGCGCCTAGAAAACCCACCCCTATGCTTTGATAAAAACGCTTCGATATTGGAAAGTTTTCCAGTCAGAGGATAATTAAGCCCTACCCTACCCTTGTTTGTCAACACATTACAGGGTGAATCTTGAGACACAACGATTCATCCCATGAAATCACCAATATATCGTTTTGATTGCAAGAGTTAGGAGCCCTCGTCGCCAGGATATCTCCTGAAAAAACGCAGGCGCCGCCCGATGTTGACGAGCGATTGCGAAAGACAATTGCAGCAGGAGGGAATGGGGATCGCTGCCGCACAAAAACAAAACCCTATCCCGGGCGGGACAGAGTTTCATTTGGATTCACATCACAGAACACCCCGCCCGGCACGCCGCGCTCCCGATCCTTGACCCGCTTCACAATGCGTGTCGGTTTGGAGCACTTGGGACAATCTGTGCTCTTGGTGGTATCCATTTCCTTCTTACGGTCGCCCGTTTTCGCAATCTTTGCCATGGTCTTTCCATCTCCCTTCTTCTAGGCGATCCGCATCGCCTTATCCTTCGCCCGCTTCGCCTCGCACCATTCGCTTCGGCAGGTCTTGGCAAGACCAGCCCGCTGCATTAGGAGATGAATAGGAAATTCGGCCCGGATGCCAGTCCTGATTCGATCCAGGGCAGTCGCGGATCACGTCCAGACATAGTTTACACGAAGCTGCGAGTTGCTATCTTCGCGTCCGCCGCGCACAAGCCTCCGTGGATTTCCTGGTTGTCGATCAACAGATTTGGTCATCCCGTTGTGGAGCCGCTTCACACCTCTACGGCAACTCCACAGGGGGCACTTCGCCTCGGGTTTCCTGCACAGCGGAAGCGGACGCGTTCATCGGTGCAATTTGCACGAGCCCTGCCGCGGGAGCGTCAGTCGGCGGTGCAGACGCGGCCGGTGGCGGAGGCGGATGCATTGGATGGTTCAAATCCACAGGAATGCCCGCAGGCTGAATTTCCGGCTGGCAGTATTTCCATGCCAGGTCCCGCGTCGTCCGCACAAGGCAATACAAGCCCACCCACAATACAATCAAAGCGACCAGGCTGCCTTCCGGTCCAAACTCGGCCCCTGTCAGCCAGGTAGGACCATCGACGTAGGTGTGGATGACATTCGATACCTGGCGGATGCCCGCCAGCGGTTGGCCGAACAGGATCCCAATGCTCGCTGTCCAAGCGAAATGCAATCCCCAGCCCAGCCACAGCGCCTGGGTTCTCAAGTAGGCGGCGGATAGCAGGAGTGCCGCCACCCCGCTGATCCAGACCGCCGTCGGAGTGGAACCGGGCGTCGTCATTCGCACCGCACCGAAAATGATGGCCGCCAGAATTATTGCGGTGAACGGTCCCACAGTCTCGATCAGTTTTTGAAAGGGATATCCGCGGAACGCGATTTCACCGGCAAGCGCACCCGCAAGTAGCGTCAGCAGCTGCAGGAACAGCAACCCCCACGCACGCGGCACCATCCACAGCTGCACGTAAAAATGTCCCAGCAGCGCCACGACTAGCAGGACGCAAGTAGCCATTCCCCATCCCAGGGCGGCACCCAGTCCAAACTCTCGCACACTTCCTGGTCGGGTCGGCAACCCCATCGCCCGGATGGGCTCGCGGGTTCGGTCCCATGCCAGTTCCATATATCCGAAGCCAATGATCAACATGAAGATCTGGAAGAGATTGCGAAGCAGAGGAAATGCTACGCCCGCTCTGAAGCCATGTGCGGCTCGATTGGCCAGGTAGTAGGTGACCAGCAGCCAGCCCACTGCGCCGAGGAATCGAACAAAAGCGCGTCCGCGACCCGGACCTCGCAGCAGATTCATACACTTACTCCACCGAATCGAATCCGCTGGCAGTACCCACTGGAATCGCTACCGTCAGAGCCATACGCACGCACAACTGCCAGGTTCTTGTTAGCGGGATTGCGCATCAAGCGTCTGCGCCTGCGGCCTATGAGCACCATTCATCCTTCGGTAAAAAACTGCGCCATATTGCGGAACTTTAGGATTCGGTCGCGCACCAGTTCATCCGTCGAGAGTTGCTTCAGGTCACCCAGGTTCTGTTGCAGCACTTCATCGAGCAGCTTTGTCGCCAGTTCCGGATCGCTCTGCGCGCCGCCCTTTGGCTCCGGCACAATCGCATCCACGCAGCCAAGGCGAAAAACGCTTTCAGAATTCGTCTGGAGCGCCTCCGCCGCCAGCGCTCGCTTGCTTGCATCCCGCCACATGATAGAAGCGCAGGCTTCGGGCGAAATGACCGAATACACTGCGTTTTCCAGCATTAGCACTCGATCCGCAACGGCAAGCGCCAACGCTCCACCCGAGCCGCCTTCCCCGGTGATGGTCGAGATGATCGGAACCCGCAGCCGCGCCATCTCCCGCAGGTTGCGCGCAATCGCTTCCGCCTGCCCGCGCTCCTCTGCACCCAAACCCGGATTGGCGCCAATCAGGTCAATAAATGTGAATACCGGGCGGCCGAATTTTTCAGCGAACTTCATCGCGCGCAGAGCCTTGCGGTAGCCTTCGGGATTGGGCATGCCGAAATTGCGCGCCACCTTTTCCTTGGTGGTTCTGCCTTTCACGTTCGCAATCACCATTACCTGCTCATCGTGAAATCGAGCCATGCCGCACGACATCGCCAGATCGTCGCCGAAGGAACGATCGCCGTGAATTTCGCTGAATTCTGTAAATAACGACTGTATAAATTCCATCGGATACGGGCGCTTCGCGTGCCGCGCCAACTCCGTCTTCTGCCAGGCCACACTATGTGTTTCAGCTGGCGTTTCTGTCCGGTTGTCGACTGAGTTCTCTGCCATCATGGTAGAACTTCGATTCTAGTGGCCCTAGGCACCCATGCACAACTAAGGTCGGGGAATCCTGCGGTAAAGCCTGTCGATCGAAGTCTCGACCGCGAATCGCATTCGTTCGCTCCTCTATCCTCAGATGCGCATGTTTGCTTGCCTTCCGTCACCATGGCGGTTTGGTTTTCCAGTGACGACCACCGGAAAGAGCTCCTGAGCCTGCCTGAGTACTAGAAAGGAACCTCTTACCCCATGAAACAGAAAAAGCGAGAATAAACAGCCTCTTAGAAATGTCGTGAATCTCAATAGCTTGCAGCTTGCCATCCAGAGTTAGCTTTCAGGAAAGAGTTGTTCAATGTCGCATGCATTTCGCCCCTTTATTATTTTCCTCTTTCACCTTGGCTATTTCGGTCCATTCGTCCTCGGCATACTCGACTCGTCCTTTCTCGTATTGCCCTTTGGAAACGACCTGCTCGTCGTCGGCCTGATCGCAAGCCACCATGCCGGATTTCCCTTCTACGTGATCTCGGCTGCCTGCGGCTCAACTGTAGGCGTCCTTCTGCTGGCCAGCGTGGCTCGTAAATTTGGGGAAGAAGGCATTCGCAAGGTTGCCGGCCAAAAGCAATTTGAGAAGCTAAAGAAGAGAATTGGCGAGCGCTCCGGCATTGCGGTCGCCATTGGCTGCCTGGCCCCTCCGCCCTTCCCCTTCACCATGGTGATCGCCGCCGCCAGCGCTCTCGGCTATTCGCGGTGGCGTGTGGCGGCCATCAATTTCGTTTGCCGCGGCGTTCGCTTTACCGTGCTCGGTCTGCTGGCACTCAAATTCGGCACCGCGATTTTGAGCATCGCCAAATCTCCCGCCTTTGTCTGGAGCATGGTGGTCTTCATCGCCCTTTGCCTGATCGCCAGCGCATTTTCCATCTGGCATTGGGTTCGTTCCAGTCGCCCAGGCAAGAATACTCAAACCGTCAGCCGTCAAAAAATGAAATCTGCGGAAAATTGAAGGCAACGCGCCGGTAACTGGTTTGTGATTCCAGTCAGCGGCTGCCCAAAACCATTCCCGGGACCGACCCCGTTGCCATACGTCCCGCTGTAGCCGACGAAGTTTGCATGGTTCAAAGCGTTGAACGCTTCCACACGCAGCCTCGTCTGCAACCGATTTCCGGCCATCGTAAACATGCGTTCCAAAAAAGGATCGACTTCATAGATTGCGCCACCACGGCCCGTGTTCCGACCCACCACGGCTCCGTCAATGACTGGTCGGTCGGTGGTCGCTCCCAGATCGCCGCTATTTGTTGAACCCGTAATGTAGTTGTACGGCAGCCCTGACGCCAGCGTCATAACTCCGCCCAAGTTGATCTTGAAATAGGCCGAATACGTTCCACTCAGCACAAATCTGTGCCGCTGATCGAAGATTGCGTTTCCATTTTCGGCCGCGCCAGGAAAGTTCGGGTCGTTTGGATTTTGACTGGGAACATCCGGATCGACATTGTCGATGGCGTGCGACCAGGTATAGCTCGCCAGCATCGCCAATCCATTTTTGAACCGATGATTCAGATTCACATCAAGCGCGTCATAATATCCGTAGCCGTCGTTCACGTCACTCTGAACCACGCTATACGGTGGTTGCGGGTTGCTTGCAGCGTTCGGATTGCATGTCATCCCCGCCCTCTGATACCACTCCACCCAGTAGGGACGTGTGCAGTTTGCCGCCTGCGATGTGCGACTCTGCCCCTGCGCGGTACGAATGAATGGAGAGGGCGGATCGACGTCGAGCGGTCGAACATTTCGCAAGGTGTGCGAACCAACATAATCCGCGCTCAAAATCCAAACCCGCCCCAGTTCTTGCTGCAATCCAAAAATCCACTGCTGGTTATACGGATTCAACAGCTTTTGGGGATAGCCGCGGAGTGTCGATGTCGGGAGGAACTCATCCAGATATGCGTTCCTCCCCGGCCGAATATACAAGCTTCGCAGCGGTACCTGCGCCCCAGCCGGAAACGCCGGTAACGGCGCTTCAGCAACGCTGGACGGAAACCCAATCTGTCCCGGACCCGCTGTGTAATTGAACACTCCCGTCGGACCGGTCAGCGCATAATTCGCTTCGGAGTTATCGACCACCTGCGCATAGTAGATGCCGTATCCGCCGTGGAATACCGTCCTGCCTTGTCCGGTTGGATCGTACGACATTCCGATGCGAAGTGCGAAATCCGCGCGAGCATCGGTGAACCTCTGCTGCTCGTATCGCAAACCAAGATTGAGCGTCAGATTCTGCGTCGCGCGGAAATTATCCTGAACAAACGCGCCCCACAACACATCCTTCACCGAGTAATTCGCGTCTCCATAACTCTGGGTGTATTTCTGCACGTTGCTCAAATCGTCCAGGTACGCCGCGCTCTCGCAGACATCCAGCGCCTGCGTGCATGGGTTGTAAACAAATTGTCCTGCGTAAATGGGACCGCCGTACTCTTTGCTATCGCCGCCGCTCTGTGACCAGAGGACTTCCACCCCATACGTCAATTGCTGGTGGCCCAGCGACGAAGCCAGTGTGTCATTCACTTCATATTGACGATTCAACAGTAGCGCGGACTGGGACGTACCTGTGGTAAACGTTCCGCCTGTCGAGATAGGAACAACGAACTGCGTTCCGTTGATCACCGGGTCAAACTCCGTGATGGGCGACGCCAATTGAAACTGCAGGCGCAGATTATTCACCAATGACGGCCGCAACACCGCAGTCTCGCCGACCTGCTGGGCGTAAGTTCGCTTGCGGAAAATTCGATCCACCGATGGAAGATTGTTTCCGCCTACCGCTCCATTTGGATTGGTATCGTAAAAGCTATCGACATCGCTGCGCAGGAATAAGCTGTTCGCGGAATTAATGCGATGATCCAGACGAAAGAAGATCAGCCATGAACGATAGTGCCCGATGAAATTTCCAGGAGCAATCGGCGATGTCACCGGCGAAGCTCGGTCCTGCGCGCTATATTGTCCCGACAGAAAAAATTGCGTCTGACTCTCCCTTCCCAATGGCCCTGACAGCGAACCAGCACCTTGCTTCAACGTGTCATTGGTCACGTCATTGCCGCTGCTGGCGTTTGTGGGTGTAAACCCGGACAACTTCGCCTCTGGAGCGGATGGCCGCCAGAGTATGAGCGCGTCCCCGTGGTATTCGTTTCCCCCGCTTTTCGTCACGATGTTCACGACGCCGCCCATTCCGAATCCGTACTCAGCCGAAAAGGCATTTTCCAGTACAGTCATTTCCTGGATGGAGTTCAACGGAATGTTTGTGAAGAGGGTCTGCCGTCCCCAGGTATCAATGCCGTTGGCGCCATCAACTTCGAACCACGTTTGCCTTCGACCTGACCCGTTCGTGGTGAACAGATTCTGATTCATGAATTCATCGCCCTGGTTGATCGCCGGTCGATTCGCCGAATTTAATAGAGGTAGATACGTGATCCTGCGATTGAACAGCGGCGTCTTTTGCATCTGCTCTTCAGTCAGTGTTTCCCCCAGCTGCGCGGAGTCAGTGCGAACCGAATCCACGCCACCCGTCACCCAAATTTGTGTTTGACTGGTCGCCAGGTCCAGTTGCAGACGCATATTCGTGGTTACCCCACCAACCAACGATAGGGCCTGTAAGTGAGCATCGGCAAAGCCAGCCTTCGCTGCAACAACATCGTAAGTTCCCGCGACCGCTAGCCCCGCCGCAGTAAATTCGCCCGCGCTATTCGTCTGCACGGTTCGATGAAAGCCGCTCAGTTTGTTTGTGAAGGAAATAGTGACGTCAGCGATAGGTCTTCGGTTCGCGTCTTCCACTTGCCCGCGAACTATCGCGGTGTCCGGAGTCTGCGCCAACAACCCAATCGACATGACCCAGAAAAGAATGATGAGAACTGCACGTTCTCGAGTCATCCGTTTCAAGATTACTGGTTCACCGCGCTGGCTAAAAATCCGCCATCGACAACCAGAATCTCCCCGGTAACGAAGGAGGCTGCATCCGACGCCAGATAAATTGCCGCACCCACTAACTCTTCCACTTTGCCGAATCTTCCCATGGGAGTTCGCAGCAGCAGTTCCTTTCCGCGCCCCGTGTTGTCCAGGAGTTCTTGATTTAGCGCCGTTCGAAACACGCCCGGCGCGATGGCATTGACCGTGACTCCGTACCGCGCCCACTCTATTGCCAGCGACTTAGTCAGTGAAGCGACGCCACCCTTGCTGGCGCCGTACGCGGCCACCTCATAAAACGCGACAAAACTGGTCAGCGAGGCAATATTAATGATGCGGCCACGTCCACGCTCCACCATGTGCCGCCCAAATACCTGGCAAGCTCGCAGCGTTCCGGTCAGATTGGTATCGAGAATTTGCTGCCAGGTGGCGTCATCCAAATTCAGTGTGGGCGTTCGTTTCGTCGTTCCTGCGCAGTTCACCAAGATGTCGACTCCA
>JAZKAG010000111.1:0-9099 GCA_040389265.1 Acidobacteriota bacterium | reverse complement strand
GCAATATGCTCCGCTGTTTCATTCACTTGTTCCGTGCGTCGAGAGGTCGCCACAACATCCGCGCCCGCCGCTGCCAATCCCAACGCCAGCGCCCGACCGATGCCGGATGTTCCACCGACCACCACGGCCACCTTGCCAGTGACATCGATTCCCTTGATTTCGTTGCTCGCCATTCGATCCTCTATATCAAGAGAGTATCGCCTTCACGCAGACTATTTTCAAAGCTTCAGCGGCGAAATCCGGAGCTTTCGTCTTCTCCGCCCTTCACCTGTCCGTATTCCAGGAGAGTCACGATCACCACGCCTCCCGTGATGTTGCCCAGAACCGCAGGTAATAGCCACCCGAAGTATTGCGAGACGCTGACTGCGTGCTCCAGTACAGCCGCAAGAATTTCTCCACTACTGGCAATGCAGTGCGCAAAGTGACCTGCACCGACAAGAAACGTCAACAGCCAGATCAGCATCACCGAGCCCGTGATCGAATGGCTACCGCTGACCAGCCACGCTACAAGCGCGATGATCCATCCCCCAATCACTGCACCCCAGAACACATGGCTCCCGCTCACGCTGGTAGCCTGCTGGCCGAATCGCACCATGGCGGCAACATATTGGGGGCGTAGCGCACCTGTCCGAACAGCCAGCACCGAAAACAGGAAAGCTCCCACCAGATTGCACGGCAGCACGATGCTCCACAGCCGCAGTGTCGTACGAAAGTGCCGCCGCTCGGCGAACATCAATGCCACCGGATACAGCGTGTTTTCGGTGAACAATTGCGCCCGTCCAACGATCACTGCGATAAATCCGATGGGGTAACCCAGCAGCGCAATGAAGTTCGACATTGCGCTGGGAGGCAGCGAAGCCGAGATGATAGAGACACTCAGTGCGGTCAGTCCCATGGTGATTCCGCCAGCTAAGCCGGAGACAGCAAGTGCAATCGCAGGTCGATCCAATTCGTGTCGAGCGTTCTTTGAAACCTGCGCATAGATTTCGTCTGCAGTAGGTCGCTCCAGGTTCCGCTGCGTTCCCTCAGGCGGTGGCTCCGGGGCAGGGTCCAGATGCGGCTTCTTACTAGCTTTGCGAAAAGGCACGTTGGCTCCCACGACTACGGATGAAAAAGCTTTAGAGCGCGATCTTCTTATGCTCGCCAGGCTGCGACTTTCCCTGCGTCGCAATCGCCTTCAACAGATGATACCCGCGAACCAGCGCATTTCCCGGCGCCTCCCAATATTCCGCCTCTTCAATCGTCACTTTGATCGCAACGATGTCAGCATCGTCTTTTCCCTGCGGAAACCAGGCCGCATCGATCGGCTTCCAAAGCTCATGGATTCGCTCCCGACTCTTCGTCAAGTCAGCCATTCCGGCTAGCGCTACGTAGGCGTGGCGATCGTTGTTCACATAGGTCAGGCTCACTCGCGACCCATGCTCAATCTCTTCCACCTTTCCCGATTGCTGACGGCTCAGAAACCATAAGTCTCCATCAAACCTGCTCTCCTGGCTCGCCATGGGACGGCTCCGCAATTCACCTCCGGGTCCACTCGTCGTCAACATCGCTACTCTCACGCCACGAATCAGGTCCCAAACTTTCGCCATTGCTTCCGACTGGCTCATTTCATTGTCCATCGTTTCACCTCGCAAGGGTTAGATGCGCTCTGCTCTCGCGCGTTCTCATCCCGCTTGTCTCGAAAAGTCAAAATACGCCGCCCATCTTCCATTGCATGAAAGCCTTACTATGGTTAAGAGGAATCTTCCGGCCATGTTGCACCCTCAAAGATTGTTCCCTGCAGATCCGGCTACGCGAGCCATCGCCGGCTGGCTTTATTCCAGCGTCAAAGACCTGCCAATTCTCAGCCCTCACGGCCACACGGAAGCCAAGTGGTTTGCCGAAAATGAGGCCTTCCCCGATCCCTCGACGCTGCTGATCCAGCCCGACCACTACATCTTCCGCATGCTCTACAGTCAGGGAATTCCACTCGAACACCTCGGCATTGGCGAACACCCCATCGCCAATCCACGCGGTGTGTGGCGCCTGTTCGCCAAGCACTACTATCTGTTTCGCGGCACGCCGACGCGCCTGTGGTTGGACTACTGCTTTCGCGAGCTATTCGGACTGAATGTTCCGCTCTCAGCGGAGACCGCCGACGAGTATTACGACGCCATGCAGGAAAAACTGGCGCAGCCTGAATTTCGTCCGCGCGCTTTATTTGAGCAGTTTCGCATCGAAGTTCTGGCGACCACAAATTCGCCTCTCGACCCGTTGACACACCATCAGTCGCTGCGGGATTCCGGGTGGTCGGGTAAGGTCATCCCCACCTTTCGCCCTGATCCGGTGGTCGATCCTGACTTTGATGGCTTCCTGGAAAACGTCCGCCAACTAGGAGCAATGACGGGAGAAAATACGTCACATTGGCTCGGTTATCTTTCGGCACTCCGCACCACGCGCCAGCGTTTTCGCATCCTGGGGTGCACTGCCACCGACCACGGCCACCCCACACCCGCCACCGCCGACCTGGACGAAGCCAGCGCCACCCGCCTCTTTCATCGCGTCATTTCTGGCAACTCGACTGACGCAGATCGCGAAATGTTCCGCGCCCAAATGCTCACCGAAATGGCCTTGATGAGCCTCGACGATGGACTCGTCATGCAGATTCATCCGGGCAGCTTCCGCAATCACAATCAGATGATTTACAAACGCTTCGGGCGCGATATGGGCGCCGATATCCCTACGCAAACCGACTATGTCCGCAACCTTCGCCCGCTGCTCCAGCGTGTCGGCAATGAGTCTAACCTCACCCTCATCTTATTCACGCTCGATGAGTCCACTTACAGTCGCGAGCTTGCCCCGCTCGCCGGTCATTACCCGTGCCTAAAGCTGGGTCCGCCGTGGTGGTTCTATGACAGCCCCGAAGGTATGCGGCGTTTTCGCGAGCTGACCACGGAAACGGCCGGCTTCTACAACACCGTGGGATTCAACGATGACACTCGCGCCTTCCTTTCTATCCCGGCGCGTCACGACGTCGCCCGCCGCGTGGATTGCGCCTACCTCGCAACCTTGGTCGCTGATCATCGCCTGCACGAAGACGAAGCGCATGAGGTCGCGCTCGACCTGGCCTATCGACTGGCTAAGGCGGCCTACAAGCTCTAGAGAGGTTCAGAGTTGTTGTTCTCTGCCGGGAGAATCGACCCAAAGATTTGGATTCTCATCCTGAGCGAAGCGAAGAATCTCTGTATCTTGATCAACCAGCCAGCTTCCGCAAACGCAGCCGCAATCGGTAGGTTTCGTCCTTATGACAGGCCACGCATAAGGTGCGGATATTCTCCAGGTCGCATTCCCCGCCACCCTCGCACACAGGCAGAATATGATCGGCATCCCAAAGGCTTCGCCGATTCACCGACTTCAATCCCCAATACACCAGCATCGTTTTTCGCGCGGCCCCACGTGCCCGCTTCAGCCTCTGAAAGGCTTCCACAGAATCGATGTGACAAATTGCGCAGCGGCCGCGATCCCTTGCAAACACGCGCTCTCGCAGATAGCCGGGATCTGTTCGCAACCTCCACTCATGCACGCACCAATCGCTGCAGAATGTATGTCGCCGTCCTTGCACTTCCAGCCCGCACCAGCGGCACAACGCTCGCCCGCTCGGCCCTCTCGGAAGCTCGGTGCGCACCGCATGGCCGCCTTGCATGGTTCGCTGCTTGCTCATCTCAATCTAGTTTGCGTGCTAGAGAGGATGGCGTGGGCCGATTTGCGGATCGTCGTACCTTGTTGATCAATCCATACGCCTTCAGCGATGATCCGTCAGCACCATGCTTCCGAAATGTTCCGGCACGTGGAACGTCGCCTTCATTGTCGGCTGCCAGGTCAGCGATTTCTGATCGCCCGGCTGTCCTTGCATCCTGAACAAATTCACCCGAAACATCGTTCCCGCATGCGCAGATCGGGGATCGATTGCAGCCATCGGAATCTTCATTGCGCCGTACCAGATCTTACGTTGCCGATCGATTCTCGCCTTCACCTTGATTCCGGAATTCCATTTCCACCCGTCTTCGTGGTGCGGGCTATTAAGGTTGATGTCAAGATCAACCCACTCCCCCTGCGGAGACATTTCAAATTCTTTATAGCGGCGAATATTCTGGAAATCCGACCCAATGAATATCTCGGCCACATCCCAGTTCCATAACTCGTTCGTCTCCGTCGTCGTGCTGGGGTTTGGTTTTAGATGTAACTTCTCGTACGGACACACATACAGCAGGTACAAATTGTCCTTAGTCCAGCGCGAGAAAACTTCCGACCTGTAGCCAGGAACAGGTTTGCCCCAGTTATCGTTAACTATAAGAATAGGTTCGGCGCCCTGCCAGAAATCCGACTTAGGGTTCGTCTCCAGCGCAACATCTTTCGACGCTAGCACGCTGGTAAAGGTTCCCCCATCCGCGGCCGCGGCAGGCAGGACGCCAACCAATAAGATCAAACTAACGTACACCAGCTTTTTCATCGTCAACCTCGATGCCATACACCTTTTGGAAGAATCACGTCGCCAATGCGCAGACACCTTCATACTTGTCGGAAGTGAATTCCTAACAAGTCCGCTAACTTTCTAATTCGTCCGGCCACATGTCCTATGCCCACCGCGCAATGGTGCGCCGGTCCTTTCTCATTCCAGCGTTCCAGAAATTCCCGCGCACTCATTGGAAAACGATAACGACTGTTGGTATTTCCCATCTCAAGAATCTCTCCCGCGACACATTCGCCTTCCGCCGCAAGTAACTTGAATCCCGTCTCGTCGTCTTCCACAACGGAGAGCAGCGTGATCGGTCCATTCCGCACAGACATCTCAATCGACACTCCGCTGCCAACCTTACCGTGATACACCTGTAAGGGACGCACTTTCGTCTTCCCTTCGGCGATCGCAACATGCCCCGGACCATCGTGACCCATCAACACCAGATCCTCCCTATAGTCCACCGCATAAAACTCCGTAAACGATCCACCCACTCCCAAACTGTCCATGATCTTCATGGCAATCGCGTTCTTCACTTCATATTCACCAGCCACAGGGATATGCCGCGCTGTCAATATCGAAGTGCCCAGGATGATCGAGCTCATCGTGTCAAGATTGGCAGCATTGCCGGTACCTTCGTAGTAGTAAGCCATGGAGGTCAGCGCATGCCTGGCAACAAACTCGTCTAGCGCTAAAGAAGTTCGCGCGGCTCTCTCTAACTCCTGCGTGTCACAGTCCGCCTGCACGTCAAACTGTTCGCGGAACTCTCTCACTCTCTGAGCAATGCGGGTATCGCTTATCTCCGCGCGCAAACTGCTCAGTTCATCCACCTCTACAATCTCGAGATGGGTACCGAAGGTGATCGCAAGTTCCGTCACGTCCGTCATCACATCCAGCATCCCGTTGTAATAATGTCCCATGAGTCCAAGGCGATTTGAAGCCAGCGCGCTCTTGACCGCGGCCGCCGAAAGCCACTCATCAATCTCATTCCAGGCGATGTCGTCGTTCAGCGTTCCCGTCACCTGGCGAAACGGAATCTTCGCCCTCTGCATCAGGTTTGCTATCTCGGGGGCCGGACAGGCCGAGCAATACTCCAGCCAGCTCCCCGTCATCGCCGTTCGATCCTTCAGTTGATTGAACGCGGCATAGTCGATCGCGGCATTCGGCTGCAAGTTCAGCACCACTATCGGCGCACCGGCACGCTGTACCAATGGCAACACAATGCTACTGACAGCATAAGTCGTGATGTAGACGAAGAGTAAGTCAAGATCGGCAGTGCGAAATGTGCGCGCCGCCTCACGCGCAGCAATCGGTGTATCGATCAGGCCCAGATTAACGACGGAAATTCCAGGCTTGCCTATCCTCGTTGAAACCTCGTCAACGTACCCGGAAAGTTTGGCCTTGAGCCCGGCGAACTGGCTCCAATAGGCTCTCAGACCGATCCCGCATAAACCTACGCGTGGCTGCTCCATAAGAATCAGTCCCTATGCCAGATAGAAAACTTCGCGCATCATGGGAAAGCGCTCGCCTGCCGCCAGTGGCTCCAGCGGCTCAAAGTATTGCGACATTTCTTTCTGCCAACGCGTATTCACCGGATCGCGTTCAATCAAGTCCCATGTTGCGTCGAAGTCTTCCACCCGCATCGACAGAACCAGCAGTTCTCCCCGGCGAAAGATCGAGTATTCCGAAATCCCGGCCCGCTTGAGCAGCGCCAGCATCTCCGGCCACACCTCACGATGAGCTTTGTCGTAGGCCTCTGCGGCTCCCGGCTTCAATCGCAAGTAAAAAGCAACCCGTTGCATCGTCCTACTCCTTCGCCCAGCGCATTACTGTCACAGCAAATGGTGCTAACTCAATTGCCGGCCCAGTAACGTCCGCGATGCGAGCTTCGCCTTCGCCACTTCCCTCGTCCACCGTGGAACTCTCTGCATGACCGCTGTTCGTCGGAAGTGTTACCTGGATACTTCTGTTTCGCTGGTTCAGGAGTAACAGTTTGCGTCCCGTCGGCGTATCGAACGCCTGCGCCGTTACTCCGGCAGACGTATCTCCTGTTGTTTCGAGAAGTTTGTCTCCAGCATGGAAGTTATCCTGGATCAGCTTCAGCACCCAATAGCGCGCATTCGGCTTTCCGTTCACCCAGTCAATCATGCTGACGCTAGGATATTGCGATGGATAGCCAACTAACTGTGACTCCCCGATGACATCCACACCCATCTTCGCCAGGTTGACATAGAGATAGGCGTACAGAGCGCCGGCCGCGTTCCAGTAAAGCTTCGGGATTGATGCGACATATCCACTCGCATCAGCGACTTGGTCATTGTCGTTCGGCAGGATGATGCCCAGCTCGTCGGTATCTGTTTTCGTCTCCGGTGACAGCCGATCCCGGATCTGATTGATAAATCGAACCGCCGTCAGGAAGCGATCTGCCTGGTTGAAAAAAGAGTATTGCCAGTCGTTGATGGTTTCACCCGACGCCGGCGTCGCATAGAAATGATACGAAATGTAGTCGAGCGGAATTCCGGGCTGGTGATGAGCATGATTCAGAAAATACTCAAAAAATTGCGGTGCATCCGACGGAGCGGCAAGGGCCAGTCCCATAAATTTCGTATCCGGACTCACCGCATGGATGGCTTGCACCACCGCATCGTAGCGTGATGTATATTGTTCCGGCGTCATGTTATGCTCGAAATCTACTTCGTTGAATACCTCCCATATTGGGAACTTGTAATGATGGGCGGACGCGTGAAACTTGCCATTCTCGTCGGTAAATCCGCCCCGCGTGTACCAGCTGACCAACCGCGCGTAGTAAGCGCCAAGGTCCCTCCCGCTGGGGTCGACTAATTCCGTTCCTTGCGTATAGCCCCAGAACACCTGGTTTGGATCTGTGGGATAAGTTACCGGCTTGGAAGTCTTAAATAGCCACGCCGGGATCGTACTGAAATTCATCACAGTGCCGTGACCCGACTGCGCAGCCATTAAATCTTCCACCATCGGATCAATTAGGCTGAAGTTCCACGAGGTGCCGGTAGCGGTTGGTGGCTCCAACTCCGCAACCGCCAGCCGTGGATAGGGCAGCCACGGAACATACCGCACATCTTCTGCACCTAGCTGGTGGATTGCGCTGAACGCCGCGTCGTGGATCTGCGAGCCCCGTTCCAGCATCGGATTCACCACAACTTGAAAAGTTGGCGTGGACCTCGATACCAGGACAGTCTTGTTCCACTCCACAGCAACTTTGACCGACGGAGTAGCAGCCTGCGACCAGCCCAATCCGCCTGTCAAGATAACCAGGAACAGCCCGAGAAAATATCGGGGCCATGCTGCAAATGCGCCACGATTCAATTTCTGCGGATTCCTTTGCTGCGTTTCCTGCATCTGGTGCCCACCTTGTGTATGTCAGTTATGCATCTGGTTATCCGTCACTTCGATCTCTCGCCGCAAAGGCAAATTGCGTGAAGATGTCCCAGCTAGGATTTTGTATTTCCCATCTGGCATCTTCCATGTGTGAAGATCGGGGTCATAGATTGAAAATGCACGGGAGTTTAGTTCCAAACGCACCCATCGACTCTGACCCGCTCTCAAGTCGATCTTCTTAAACCCTCGCAGTTGTCGCGGAGGCTCTCCATTCATCTCAGGCTGCTGCACGTATATTTGAATGACCTCTGCACCATCGCGCTTTCCTGTATTTGTGACTCGCAGGTCGACCTGCACATTCACCTTGGAATCCGTTCCACTTATCGCTGCGGGAGTAACTCGCAAATCGCTCAACCTAAAGCTTGTGTACGACAACCCGTAGCCAAATGGAAATAGGGGTTGCACTTGGTGCGCGTCGTACCATCGATAACCCACGTCAAGTTTCTCGCTGTAAGTGGAGTTTCCATTCACTCCTGGCCATTGCGCGGTCGTGCTTGTCGGTATCTCGTCCGAGGTGCGAGGAAATGTAAGCGGTAGCTTGCCAGATGGATTGACATCTCCATAGAGTATGGCTGCAAGGGCGTTGCCATCTTCCTGTCCTGGATACCAGGCCTCAATCAGGCCGTGAAGCTTCTCAACCCACGGCATCAACACCGGACCTCCAGTGTTCAGCACAACAATCGTGTTCGGATTCGCAGCGGTTACCGTCTCGACTAACTCATCCTGATGGTTCGGCAGTTCTAAATTCGGCCGGTCACGCCCCTCGGAGTCATCCGTGTTTACAAATACAATCGCTACTTTCGCCGACTTCGCAACACCAGCGGCTTTCGCGGGATCGCTGCCATCGTCATACGAAATCTGTGCGTGACCCCCGACCCTCTTGCGAATCCCATCGACAGGAGTGATCACGTACGGAGCGATCATGCCTGAACTGCCGCCGCCGGAAGCCTTCGGATTCGCTCCGCCAGCTGCGCCAATCACAGCCACCGACTCGCCGGCTCTCAGTGGCAACAGTCCATTTGCATTTTTAAGCAGCACGGTGCTCTGTTCGGCCACCTGTAGTGAAAATGCCGTGTGCTCCGGAGTACGAACATACGAGTTCCAAGTCCCGGTTTGTGGCTTGTCAAAAAGTCCAAACCGAAACATGGTCACAAGAATGCGCCGAACGTGCTCATCCAGCGTAGCCTCAC
>JAZKAG010000110.1:14910-20484 GCA_040389265.1 Acidobacteriota bacterium | reverse complement strand
AGTGAAGCGTCGGAAAACGCAGTCGCCGCAGCTACCCTTGCTCGTGGGTCGGGCAGCCTGTCTTTACCTGGCTGTGCATTCTGCCTTATGCGCAAACTCTATTCGGGTTTCGTTGACTCAGGCCCTTGTTTTGGTTATTCTTAAATCCTTGTGCAGTGTTGCGTGCGTCTGCTTGCACCTCTTCCGGTGCGTTGGCGGCACGCGAAGCGTCTTTCGGTTTCACCGCCCCTCGACGCTGCATGCAGTTGGCCCACTGTGCTCCATTGCGTGATTTGCTGGCAGAATTTCCGGCAGCTGAACGCCTTGTTTGGGTTGGCGGTGTGCATAGGCTCGCGAAGACAGATTTAATTTTTGACGTTTGTTTGGGAGAACTGGAACCATGTCTACCTTTATTCCGCGTCCGCAGGACATCAACCGCAAATGGTACGTGCTGGATGCCAGCGGCAAGACGCTGGGACGTCTGGCGACGGAAGCCGCACGGGTGTTGAGCGGTAAGAACAGCCCGCAATATACGCCCTACATTGATACGGGCGACCATGTCATTGTGTTGAATGCGGAGAAGGTTCGCCTATCCGGTTTGAAGAGCCAGCAGAAGATGTATCGCCGCTACACCGGCTTTCCGGGCGGGATGCGTGAAGAGTCGTTTGTGCGCCTGATGGCGCGGCGGCCGGATCGCGTAGTGGAGCAGGCCATTACCGGCATGTTGCCAAAGAACAAGATGGGCCGCCAGATGGCCACCAAGTTGAAAGTGTATCGGGGCGACACGCATCCGCACGAGGCGCAGAAGCCGATTGCGATGACACTGGACGATTCAGCAACCGCAAGAAAGTAACGGGACAGCGAAAAACGTATGGCAGAAATCACACAGTATTACGGAACCGGACGGCGCAAGACGAGTATTGCTCGCGTGTTTCTGCGTCCCGGCAGCGGCAAGTTCACGGTGAACGGCCGTGCCTTCGAAGATTATTTCGTTACCGAGCAACAGCGCATCGCGGCCAAGCGAGTTCTGGTCGCAACCGACCTGGCAACCACCTTCGACGTGTTGACCACGGTGAAGGGTGGCGGGGTGACCGCACAAGCTGATGCCGTCAAGATGGGCACAGCACGCGCATTGCTCGAATACAACATTGAACTGCGCGCCAGCCTGAAAGAACAGGGCTTTTTGACGCGCGATGCCCGCATGAAGGAACGCAAGAAGTACGGGCAGAAGGGCGCTCGCAAGCGCTTCCAGTTCAGCAAACGGTAGTTCGCGGCTGGATCGGGCATTTTCTTTGAGACATGCGATGGCTGCGCTCCTGACGAGTGCAGCTTTTGCACGTGAAAGTTGCGGCAGAAAGTGAATCGCAGGTTTTGGACGTAAATTTCCCCACGGGGATCAATCCGAGCCGGTTTTGACGGACCGGCAGGATGCAAATCACAAGGAGGTCGTTTGGCCACTATCACCATGAAGGAACTGCTCGAAGCGGGAGTCCACTTCGGGCATCAGACAAAGCGCTGGAACCCAAGGATGAAGGAATATATCTTTGGCGAACGGAACGGGATCTACATCATCGATCTGCAGAAGACCTTGAAGATGTTCAAGGAAGCCAGCAAGTATGTGACGGATCTGGCGCTCGACGGCAAGACGATTTTGTTTGTGGGCACCAAGCGGCAGGCGCAGGATGCGATTGCCGAGGAAGCCACCCGTTGCGGCATGTTCTACATCAACCAGCGTTGGCTGGGCGGTCTGTTGACGAATTGGACGACCGTGCAGAAGTCTGTGAAGCGCCTTCAGGAACTGGATGAGATGGCCACCGACGGCCGCTACGACCTGATGACGAAGAAAGAAGTCATCAAGCTGGAACGCGAACGCAAGCATCTGCAGGCGAACCTGGCCGGCATCAAGAATATGCGCCGTTTGCCGGATGCGCTGTTCGTTGTGGATTCGAACAACGAAACCATCGCCGTGAAGGAAGCTCGCAAGCTCGGCATTCCAGTGGTTGCCGTGGTGGATACGAACTGCGATCCGACGCTGGTCGACTACATTATTCCTGGCAACGATGACGCTCTGCGCGCGATTCGCTTGTTCACCTCGAAGGTTGCCGATTCGATTGTTGAAGGCGTACAGATGAGCGGCGACAAGCAGCAGGCGGAACTGGCCGGTGTGACGGCGAGTGCGGACGAAGCGACTCCCGAGGGCGTCGTGGCGGCTCCGGATAGCTTTAACGCAGGAAAGTACGACCCTGAATTGGCCGATGATGATGTCGATCTGGAGCAGGCGCTGGGCGGCGGAATTCGCAAGGCTCCCACGGCAGTCTCCGCCATTGCGGATGAGCCGGAAGCGGCGACGGCTGAGAGCGGCGTCTAGATTCTGTTGTTGTACGCAGCCCCGCTGGATGAAGTTTGGCCGGCGAGCTGACCGCGCCGATGTTTCTTTCCGTGTTTTTGAGGCGGCCCTGAGAACCTTGCTTTTTGAGGTTGAGGGCCGCTCTCGCACACTAGCTCAAGTAAAAAAAGATTGGACGTAAAAAGGATGTCGACTGTGACAGAAACAATTTCAGCTGGAATGGTAAAGGAGCTGCGCGAGAAGACCGGCGCTCCTATGATGGACTGCCGCAATGCACTGACAGAGGCCAAGGGCAACATGGAAGAAGCCGTAGTCGTGCTGCGCAAGCGCGGTATGGCTTCCGCTGCAAAGAAGGCCAGCCGTACAGCCAGCGAAGGTGCTGTGGGAACCTACATCCACGCAGGCGGCAAGATCGGCGTATTGCTGGAAATCAATTGCGAGAGCGATTTCGTGGCGCGCACGGCAGACTTTCAGGAACTTCTGAAAGATATTGCGATGCACATTGCTGCCACGGATCCGCGCTACATCCGCAAGGAAGATGTGACTGCGGAGGACCTGGAACGCGAGAAGGAAATCTATCGCGCCCAGGCGGCGCAGACTGGCAAGCCCGCTCCGGTGATTGAGAAAATCGTCGAGGGCAAAATGTCTAAGTTCTATGAGGAAGTCTGCCTGCTGGAGCAGCCGTTTATCAAGGAGCAGACGGTGACCATTGCGCAGTTGATTGCGCAGAAGGTGGGCAAGCTGGGAGAAAACATCCAAGTGCGCCGCTTTGCTCGCTTCAAGGTTGGCGATGCAAATTGGACTGTGGCCCAGATCAAGGCGACTGCATAGATAGTCAATAGTCATTAGTCAGAGAAAAAGCCCGACATAGTGTCGGGCTTTTTCTTTTGCGGTGAGATTTCGCACGGGGTAACTTTTATTGAGCCCAAGCCAGACCGTCGGCACCGGCGCCGGCATTGATGAGTTTATGTACTTTCCAATCGGATACGTCAATTGCAGCAACCTGGTTCTTCACGTTGCACGAGACATAGGCAACTTTGCCATCCGGGCGCACAAGGATTTCCTGCGGTGCGCTGGGGACCAGGATGGTGTTTACCACTTTTAGTGTGGCCAAATCGACAACGGCCACCAAGCTTCTTCCTGGGATGGCCACCAGCAGCGAACGTCCATCCTTCGTAGGCGCGGTGCCGTAGCCGGTTCCCGGTAGAGGAACCCAAGCCTTCACTTTGTTGGTCGCGGTGTCGATGACGGCAAGCCTGGGCTGGGTCTGATCGGAGGTAAATGCCATGTTGCCATCTGTCGATACGGAGATACGTTGCGTCTCGCCGGAGATGGGAATCACCGCGAGCTGTTTACGGGTCTTGATATCCAGCACCGAGACCGTGCCGGGGCCGACGTTGGCGGTGTAGCCGCGGGTCCCGTCGGGAGAAATGGCGAGCATGTGCGACTCGGCCTGGCCGGTTGGAATGGTACCGACGATCTTCAGGGTGCGCGGATCAACAAGCGTGACATCCCGGTCGAGTTCCGTGGTGACGTAGAGCAGGCCGTCGTGTTTGTTATAGATCACGCAGTGCGGACGGACACCATGGCCGAAATCGACATGGCCTGTGATTTTGCGCGAAGGCAGATCGATGACCAGCATTTCGTGGCCATTCAACCCGGGATGCCCCACGCCGACGTTGCCGTAGATGGGAACGTAGGCGGTGCGACCATCGGGAGATACGGCAGCTTCATGACCGTGCATGGCGGGGACGTCTTCGGGGATGGTCGCGATCTGCTGTTCGCTGGTGGCATCGACCAGGCTGATATCTTTATCTCCCTGATTGACGACGATCAGAAGCGGCGCGGACGGAGTCGATGTTTGAGCGTAGGCCGGATTCATCAGTAGGCAAATACCGCCGAAAGCAAGAATGAACGGGATGGAGGATCGCATGGCAACCGCAGTATACCCTCCGAGGGTCAGCGAAGTAGATGGTTCCTACCGAAGATATAGGTCAATTTCCAGAGCACTGAATCCACGCCGGGATTCTCTGTCCCAATGTCGTCGTTTGAAAAGTGATGATAACGGACCTCTGCCTGAATCGATTGGCTCGGAGTTCGATACCATTGCAGTCCCGCTCCAAACTCGAATGTAAAGTTGAAAGAAAAGCTATTGACGATCGGAATGTCGCGAGGCGCGATCAGAAAGCCTCCATTGCCCATGACCTCCGGCTGCAGTCGCCGATGAGTAAATCCGTTCATTTTGAGACCGACGGGGCTGCCACCGCCTGCATAGGTCCACCGCCGCGAATAGGTCGCAGTGTAGGGATATTTCTGCGAGGAGCCATCGGGTTGGCCCACGCTAAAATTGACCGGATTAATAGGATCAAGCACGACAAACGGTGGAACAAACGTGAACGTCCCGAATTGTGGATTGGAGACCCGGATCAGGGTGGGATCGCTTTCCATCACAACGGGTCGAATTTCAATGAGATATGCAAATTCGAAAGAATGACGGTTGATCAGTCGCCAGGCGAGAGAACCACCGACTCCTACGAGCTCTCTTTTCCGTGCATAACCCAGCACGATATGGGAAGAAGTGGGCGAATATTCCCCAAAAACGCCGAGATCGTATTTATGCGTCCAAGGCGTAGTGGATGATTGCGCCAAGGCAACGCCACCCATATCCAATAACGTGAAAAAAAGCACAAGAAAAATCCCAGGCCCAATGGTCCCAGTTTTCATAAGGATCTCGAGCACCAGCCTAGCATGCACTGCAAACAGAAGGTCGTCGCGAAGTGGTTTCCCCGGTTGATCTACTTCTGCGATACTCAAAGGGCATGTACAAACGAGTTCTTCTCAAGCTTTCCGGCGAGGCATTGGCGGCAGACCGCGGCTTCGGGGTCGATGTGGCGCGGGTGCACGAAATTGCCGCAGAGATTGCCGACGTTCACTCCACGGGCGTAGAACTTGCCGTTGTGGTGGGTGGTGGAAACTTTTTTCGGGGCGTGGCAGAGCAGGCGCAGGAAATGGATCGCGTCTCGGCGGATCACATGGGAATGCTGGCCACCATTATCAACGCGCTGGCAGTGCAGGACGCGCTGGAAAAGCAGAATGTTTTTTGCCGCGTGATGAGTGCCATTGAGATGAATCAGGTCTCCGAGCCATATATCCGGCGCAGGGCGATCCGGCATCTAGAAAAGGGTAGAGTGGTCATTTTCGCCGCGGGTACCGGGAATCCATATTTTTCCACCGATACCGCTGCATCC
>JAZKAG010000110.1:8692-14900 GCA_040389265.1 Acidobacteriota bacterium | reverse complement strand
GACGTTCTGCTGAAGGCAACCAAGGTGGATGGCATTTACAGTGCCGACCCTGTGCTACACAAGGACGCAGTGAAGTTTGAAGAAATCAGCTACATGGAAATCCTGCAGCGCAATCTGCGCGTGATGGACATGACGGCTGTGAGTCTTTGCAAGGATAACGATCTGCCGATGATCATTTTCAGCATGAACCAACCGGGCAACATTCGGCGCGTAATCGCCGGTGAAAAAGTTGGCTCGCTGGTTACGACGTAGGTCCGATGGCAGTCGCTATTCCTATACCCCGCCGGCCTGTAATGCCCGCTTTGACGGGTCTCCGCGCCTTTACCGCGACCAATATCGTATTTTTTCACTTTTGGAATCCGGCATGGTTCGGTCCGCTGGCTCCCATGATGGATAACGGATACGTGGGGGTGAACTTCTTTTTTCTATTGTCCGGATTCATCCTCGCCTATAACTATTCCGACCGCTCGGATGCGGGTCAGTTCGACCGCAAGCAATTCTGGCAGACCAGATTTTCGCGCCTGTACCCGGTGTATGTGGTGGGCCTACTGATTTCCATTCCGATTCTGGAGCTGGAATGGAAGTATCGTACGCATGCGCAGTTTTTCCAGGGGCTGGGACTGACGATCGTCATGCAGCAAGGCTGGAGCCCGAAGCTGTGCACCTTCTGGAACACGCCGGCCTGGACGCTGTCATGCGAGACGGTGTTCTATTTTCTGTTCCCGATGCTGGTCGCGATCAAATGGCCGCGAAAGACGCGCAAGCTGCTGCTGATTCTGGCAGGATGCTGGGTGGCATCGCTTGTGGCTCCCTCAATCTACATGTGGGTGCGCCCGGATGGATTGGGGCCAATCACCCGCATGTCGAACAGCTACTGGCTGCGAGCGGTGAAGATGACGCCGCTGCCGCACCTGGCGACGTTTATCTCCGGCATTGTGCTCTCGCGTCTGAACGACAGGATGCAGTTGGCCAATCGTACTCGATACTGGTTGGCGATTATTGGGCTCGGTACTGTGTGCACGGTGTTGATGCAGGGACAGAGAATGCCGTTTCTGCTGATGCATGATGGGCTGATCTCTCCGTTGTTCGCCATTACCATCATCGGACTGACTGGGCATCATCCGATCACGCGGGTCCTGCGTTTTCCTCTGTTCGTCGCCGTCGGCGAGGCCAGCTACTGCCTGTACATTCTTCACTTCAACTTGTGGCGCTGGTTTCACGTGAGCGGCATGCTGGTTCGCCTGCACATTGCGCGCTTCGATCCCTGGATCTCTTATTTCATGCTGGAAGTCACGGCGCTGCTGGTCTATCGATTCCTCGAACGGCCGACACGCAATTGGCTTCACCAAGTGCTGCCTGCGTTGAAACACGCGCGGGAACAATTTCCGTCGTCACGGGTTGCCACCCCGCAGGCTATTGCGGCGGAGCAGGCTTCCGAGGGTTAAGGGGGCGGCGGGCGAAATGGTAGAGCGATCCGGCCAGCAGTGCGAACATCAGCACCGAGATCCAATCGTGATAGAGAGGATTCTTGGTCGACATCTTCAGAATGTCGAAGCGGCCGGTTGCCGATTCATACAATTTGAGCGCGACGCCTAGCAGCCCTACGATGCCACCAGCGGCAATCAATCCGCTGGCGTAGAGGGAGCCGGGGCTGATCTCGCCTTCCAGTGCGCCCGGCGACGCGCCCTCGCGTGCGACAGCGCGATCGATCATCCAGCGCACCACGCCGCCGCAGAAGATGGCCAGGGTCGTGCCTATCGACAGATATGCGCCGACGGCGAAGGAAAGCGAGCGGACCCCGAGCAGTTCCACAACAATGACCAGAAAAACGCCGAGCCATATCAAGCCCCAGGGAAGCTGGCGTGTGAGAATGCCATTGATGACGGTGGCCATCAGGCGAGCTTGCGGGGCGGCGGCGCGCTCGCTGCCGATGCCTTCAATCCACTGGACTTCAATGTGGCCGGTGGCAGGATTGAACAGGTATTTGCCGTCAGCGAGTTTGTGTGAGCCCAGCGCATTCAGCAGGACATAGTTGCTTCCGTTGTCAATCTGTTCTTTCCCGTTGGCGAGTTTGACGCGAAATTCTCGGCGAGAGAAATGTTCCTGTTGAACGGTGACTCCATCGGCGGGCTGGGCAAGGTTGTAGGGAACATTGGTCAGGCGAAATTCTTCCAGCCCCTTGTTCATGGCCGTCAACGTCACGCCGATCGAGATGGTGGAGATGCAGACGCCGATCAGCAAGGCGAGCTGCTGCTTCCATGGCGTCGCGCCAATCAGAAAGCCGGTCTTCAGATCCTGCGAAGTATCACCCGCATTGGCCGAGGCGATGCACACCACCCCGCCGATGGTGATGGCAAGCGCGCCGAAAGCGGGAGCCGTCCATCCCTTCACCAGGAAAATCGCCGACGTTGCCATTAAGGTGGCGATTGTCATGCCAGAAATGGGATTGGCGGAGCTGCCGATCAGACCGACGATGCGAGAGGAAACCGTGACGAAGAGAAACCCAAAAAAGACAACCAACAGCGACGCAGCAAGATTCGCCAGCAGACTGGTCTGGGCTCCTGGCACGGGCTTGAAGGTGAGAAATAGGAAAATTAGGACCACCAGCAACACCGAACCACCGACGACGATCGTCATGGGGAAGTCACGATCGGTACGCTTCTCCGCAGAGGCGATGGCGCGTGTTTTGCCGATGCCGGTAACGCCTTCACGCAAGGCAGCCCAGATGGTCGGCAAAGTGCGAAGCAGCGTCAGAATTCCGGCTGCGGCCACAGCACCCGCTCCCATGGGACGAACGTAAGCGGCCCACAAATCGCTGGGTGACATTTGCGAGATCGGCTGCGTGCCTGGATATATGGGGCCAGTAAAATGCGCGCCAAAGAAATGAATGGCCGGCATCAGCACAAGCCAGGAAAAAACGCCGCCGGCGAAAATGGTTCCCGCCACGCGCGGACCAATGATGTATCCGACGCCGAGATATTCTGGTGTGGCATCGGCGCGGATTGCGGAGCCGGGCAGCCATGTGGGTGCGTAATTCGGTGTGCTGGGCCAGGTGCTGAACAGGTTGCCGTTTTGAAACAGCGTGTAGACGCCGCCCAGGCCAAGACCCCAGAAAACTCTACTTGCAAAGGAGCCGCCGTGCTCGCCGGCCAGTAGAACGTCGGCGCAGGCAGTGCCTTCAGGGTAGGTGAGATGACCATGCTCCTTAACGATGAGTTCTCGTCGCAACGGAATCATGAAGAAGACGCCAAGCCATCCGCCAAGCAGCGCCAGGAAAAAAATGCGGGAGTATTCTAGGTCGAAGCCGAGAAAGATGAGCGCGGGCAGGGTGAAGATGACACCGGCGGCGATCGACTGGCCGGCATTGCCGGTGGTCTGGACAATATTATTTTCGAGAATGGACGCCCGGCCGAGGGCGCGCAGCACGCTGATCGAAAGTACCGCGATGGGAATGGACGCGGCAACTGTGAGCCCGGCGCGCAGGCCAACATACACGGTAACCGCCCCGAACAGAATGCCGAAGATACAGCCGAGAAGAATGGCGCGGAAGGTAAACTCCGGTCGAGAATCTTCGGGCTTTAGATAGGGCTGAAATTCGGCGGGCGAAACGGCGTGGCTGGCCGAGCGATGCGCAGGTGAGTTGGATGGCTGTTCGGTGGTGCTGGCCAAGTTTTATGCCTCCCTGGAACGAATCCAGCAAACGGTTGAGTGTAGAGCATTCGCCAGACTTCACGATAGCCGGTATTTTTGTTTCTCCCAGAGGATTCAGAGAGAGAACTTCTTCCGACCCTCTGCGCAGAATGGATGGTTCAAGGTATGCCGCCTGCAAGGTACGAGGCGGCTGCCGCTTCGCATCGGTTGAAAAAATTGTATGGCGACGGGATGTCCGTTTCACGAATTCCGAATATACTGCACTCAGCCGGGTCGAAAGAGGCGCATGGCCGACACGCTCTGGCACGTGAAGCGTTCCTGACAGGAACGATTTATGGTTGGGAGGTGCGTCTTCCCTAGGCAGTCCCCGAGGTCTTTAGACCGAGCCAGTATGCTTCCGCCATCCGAGATGGCCGCTTGGCGCGCGGTCGCGCGTGTCCTCCGAAGTCCCGTGGACGCTGTCAGTTGTGCGATCTTTCCTTCCCAATGCAGGCTCTGCAATCAACCTCTGCTGCATCTTTCTACCGCGCCGATCTGCGCCGCTTGCTGGGCCGATCTGCCGGAACAAATCCCAGACAATCTATGTGCCCTATGCGGCGAGCAGCTCAGCGTCGGTGGCTTGCGTTTTGCGACGACGGCTGTGGCCCGCGGCCCGGCCAGCGAAAAACTGTGCCAACTGTGTGAGCGGGTCCGGCCCCCTTTTGAACTGGCGATCGCGTATGGAGCGTACGAAGGCACGCTGCGCGGGTTAGTCCACCTGCTGAAGTATGAGCGCATTCCTATTATTGCCGGGCCGCTGGGCCGGCTGCTGGCGAGCACGATTGCGCGGCGACGGGATTTGCCGCCGACGCTGACCGTGGTGGCGGTTCCGCTGCACGGCAGCAAGCAGCGAGAGCGCGGATTCAATCAGACGGCTCTTTTAGCGGAAGCGACGGTGCGCAGCCTCCGGAGGCTGCGGCCGGATCTTGCGTTGCAGGAGGCTTTCGAGGCCATGGGACGCCAGCGCGCCACGGAAACCCAGGCTGGCCTGACACCGCATCAACGACGCCGCAATCTTCGCGGCGTCTTTTTTGTTCGCCAGCCGGCGAAGGTGGCAGGACGCGCGATGCTGCTGCTGGATGACATTTACACCACCGGAGCGACAGCACGGGAATGCACGCGGACGCTCTTGGGCGGTGGGGCGCTCTCCGTGCACGTGGCAACACTGGCGCGCTCGCAGCGGGAAGGCGTGGCCTTTTGGGATGCTGTGGGAACGGGCTCGAGTATCACGACGCCACCGCTCGCTAATGATGGATCTGTCGCGATTGCAAGTATCAGCAATGGGGATTAGGGGAGGAAATCAGATGTCTACGGGAAGAGCCACGGTCTATGCCCGCAAACAGAAACCTCAGGTGAAATGCCACACGGGTCACTCCGAGCCCAAGCTGCAGGAGCGGTCGTCGACCCAGACGGCGTCGCCGATGCACACCCCGGTGCTGGTATTAAACGCCTCCTATGAACCGATCAATATTTGCGGGGCGCGCCGCGCGCTGGTGCTGATCCTGAAGGGAGTAGCGCGTCCGGAAGAAGAGCACGCCACGCTGCTGCATGCGGCGCGTGTGCGTGTGCCGGTGCCGTCGGTGATTCGGTTGCTGGAATATCGTCGCATTCCCCACCAGACCCGAGCGCTGTCGCGGAAGAATATTCTGCTGCGTGACCGCAACACCTGCCAATACTGCGCCACCGTGTTGCCGGCAAGCGAGTTGACGCTCGATCACGTGGTGCCTCGTTCGCGCGGTGGACTCTCCACCTGGGAAAATTTAGTAGCGTGCTGCCACACTTGCAATCGCACCAAGGGCAACCAGATGATTCACGAGTTGGAAGGGATGCGGTTGATGCGCGAGCCGCGACCCTTTTCATTGCATACCAGCCGCCATATCATGCGCATGATCGGCAGCAGCGACCTTCGCTGGAGAAAATATTTGTACTATTGATCGTCAGGGCGTGGACTGAGATAGAGGGGATGGAGTCGCCTCGGTCCACAACCCGCGGAATGATACGAAGTTCTGACGTGGTCTGCCTCCTCGATCATTTCAACGCCTTATACTGACACTGCGAACTCAAGTTGTTCGACAGTTCATGACAGAGATAGAACACCAGGCAACAGGCGCTGATCAGCGAGAGCGGGAACCGCTGTGGCTGGATATATTTTTTGGTCTGTTGACCACGGCCTATGCAGTGCTGTTCATTCGCCAGCCTAGCCCGTTCTTTGCCGATGACAGCTTTTTCTACCTACAGGTGGGCCGCAATTTTGCGCTGGGCTACGGCAGCACCTTCAATCGACTGATGCAGACCAACGGCTACCATCCCATCTGGATGCTGATGTGCGCGGCCGTCTATAAGGTGTTCCCAAATCGCATCGTCGGCTTGCACATGATTGCGGCGTTAGTTGTGTTGCTGAACATTGTTGTCCTGGTGATTGCGGGGCGGTTGCTGCGTCATATGCGCGCGCCGGCATGGGTGGCGTGGACGATTCTGATTCCGTTCCTTTTTGGGCTGCAGTTGGGGACCGAGTCTT
>JAZKAG010000110.1:0-8682 GCA_040389265.1 Acidobacteriota bacterium | reverse complement strand
TCGAGCATCCGGATTGGAAAAGCGGACTCGCATTCAATGTTCTGGCGGCGTTTTCGGTGCTCAGCCGGCTCGACTCGATTTTTGTGGTCGCCTGCGTTTGGATTGCGGTGCTGTTATGGTGTCTGCAAGCGCAACAGCAGCCGGACAGCAAACGGGCGCTGCGAATTCATTTGGCGTGGATTCCGCTCTACGCAGTCCTGTGGGGTGCATACCTGGGCAGCAATCTGTTCTGGTTCCACATCCTGATGCCGATCAGCGGGCTGTTGAAGTCGAGCAACGGCGGCGACCATGCGTTCGGCCACAACCTGCCGCATACTGCGTTAATCTCGCTGATCATTGGTGCAATCTCCATCGCCATCCTGTGGCGCAAGCAGCGCGACCGCTGGTTCAAGTTCGCGGAGCTCCCGTTCTTCCTCGGCATCCTGATGCATGCTGCATACATCACGCTGCGGATGACCGGGGAGACGCGATGGACCTGGTACTACGTCAGCTGGGCGTTGCTCGCGGCACTCACAGCATCGCGGGCGACCGCGTGTTTATTTTGGGCAGCACCAGCACCAGACCGTGAGTTACCTCGGCGAACCGCGGTGGCGGCGACTCTGCATTCTGTCGGAATTCTGCTGGCCATCGTTTTCTCGGCGCTGCTCTGGTACAAGATGGGCTGGAAACACAGCCACGAACAGGTCGCCGAGGAGACCACCATTCCCGCGCTGCGACAGGTGCTGGACGACGATCACATGTATCGCCTGCTGGCTTACGATCAGCCCGGCGGGATGGCGTACTTCACCGATGCCGAGGTAGTGCCGCTGGATGGTCTGATGGCCGATCGCGAATTTCAAACAGAACTGGCGCAAAAAGGCATCGGCGAATTTATTCGCAGGGACAATATCGACGGTTTCGCCGGCCCCACGGTGCCATTTGACCAATGGGGCAAGGACACGTATTGCGGTCATCTCTTTTTGGAGAGTACGAAATATACCTGCGAGCCGTGGATGGCTGCGCCGGACGGAAAACCGCAGTGGATGATTACTGGCGTAGAAGTGTATTCGCGGATCCCACTGGAGCCGGCAGGATATATCTCGTTGCCACCATCGCACATTGTCTGGACGGGAAAGAATTACGTGACCATCTGGAGGATCTCTGCGGCAGATAGCCAGCCCAAGGTGGAAGATGCTGCCGCAGCCCAGAAGGGGGACCCAGACGCGTCCTCGCAGGTACAATAAAGAGTGGCAATCGCCGCGCATTGATCCCATGTCGACCACTCCAGAACTGATCCAGATCGATATTCTGCCGAAGCGGCCGCAGCCCAGACCGGAGTGGCTGAAGGCTCGCGCGCCTATGGGTGAAGTCTTCCACGACCTGAAAAAACTGGCCCGCAGCTTGAATTTGAACACGGTCTGCGAGTCGGCGCATTGCCCCAATATCGGCGAATGCTGGAACCACAAGACGGCCACGTTCATGATGCTGGGCAATCTATGCACGCGGCGGTGCGGCTTCTGCGCGGTGCCCAAGGGCCGTCCGGAAGCCATCGACTTTGACGAACCGCGACGAGTGGCCGAGGCAGTGGCGGCGCTCGGGCTGAAGCATGCAGTCATCACCAGCGTGAACCGTGACGACGACATCACTGGCGGCGCGCATGCGTTTGCCATGGTAATTGAAGAAATTCGCCGACAAGCGCCCGGCTGCCAGGTGGAAGTGCTGATTCCGGATTTCCAAGGTAAGGAAGATGCGATCCGCATCGTAGTGGATGCTGCTCCTGAAGTGCTGAATCACAACACGGAAAGTGTTCCGCGGCTCTATCGCGTGGTTCGTTCCGGTGCGCGCTACGAACGCACGCTGCGACTGCTGGAGTACGCCAAGGAAGTGAATCCGAAGCTGGTAACTAAGTCCGGTGTGATGGTCGGCCTGGGCGAGGAGATGCACGAACTGCTGGACGTGTTTCGCGACCTCGCGCGCGTTGGCACCGACATCCTGACGATTGGCCAATATTTGCGCCCCTCGAAGGACCATCTGCCCATGGCGAGAACGTACACTCCACAGGAATTTGCATGGATGAAAGACGAGTCGATGCGGATGGGCTTTCGCCATGTGGAGTCCGGACCGCTGGTGCGATCTTCCTACCACGCGCATGAACAGGCCGCTTCGACAGGCCTGCAGGTTTGGGCGTAGAGGACTCGCGTCGCCGAAATGGTTTCCGCTCAGGGAACGAACTTGCGGGTGGGCTGGCGACGATCCACGCGCAGCAGCCAACCCAACATCACAAACAACACGAACAGCACCGAGCCAAGTTGGAAGGCATCCCACCAGATCGTGGAGAAGCCGACATCGGTCTGGCCGCTCCAATCGAGCACCAGGAAGCCAATCGCGACCAGTAAAGCTACCGCAATTGGGAGCACGCGGCCGTGAATCTGCAAATGTCCGCGGCAGGAGGGGCAGCGGAAAAACCCCCTCCAGCCGGCTTTGAAGAAGGACCGGCGCAAGCTCAACGGCATGGTACAGACGGGACAGGTGTGCATAGGAGAATCGGCGGAAAATAGATCGCTCACAACATTTCTATTCTAAATGGCGGGCAGCAGATACCATCTCCGCAATTTCGCGGCGGGTTCTCTGATCGCCTTAAGAGTGGCACCGAGATTGAGATTGCTGGCGGCGCAAAGTTGACTGCTCGGGGGACGACCGCCCGGAACTCCTTAAGCAGTTGCAACGGGGTCCGCGCACAGAATGCTATGCGCTTGGTTACAATATCGTGTTGCAGGGAGGAAAAAATATCATGGCTGGATCAGCGATGGCCGGAATACCGGCGTTGAAAGAAACTTACCAACTGCTCAGGGCTCGGATGGATAAAGCGGTCGAAGATTTTCGCACCAACCTGGCTTCCATCCGCACAGGACGTGCCAGCGTTCACATGCTGGACCAGGTGAAAGTGCTGGCGTACGGGGCAGAAATGCCGCTGAACCAGGTGGGACAGATCAGCGCGCCGGAGCCGCAACTGCTGCTGATTCAACCGTACGACACCAGCCTGATTGTTGAAATAGAGAAAGCGCTGCGGGTCGGCAGTCAGGGCTTCAATCCGCAGAATGATGGCAAGGTAGTCCGGGTTCCGGTACCTCCGATGACGGAAGAACGGCGCAAGGAAGTGGTGAAACATCTGAATAAGGTGCTGGAAGATCATCGAACCGCTGTGCGTAATATTCGCCGCGACGGCAATGATTCGCTCAAGAAGGCGACGAAAGAGAAAAAGATTTCGGAAGACGAAGAGAAGCGGTCGCTGGAAGAGATGCAGAAGCTGACCGATGAAGAAATCAAGCGCATGGAAGAGCTGTGCAAGGCGAAGGAGAAAGAAGTCATGCAGGTCTGACAGGAACAGAGAAGCTGGAAAAGAGAAACAGGGAACAGACCAACGGTCACACGGCTCACATGGCGTGCATAGATATAGATTCAAAACGCTGGTCATGTTGCTCCGTGAGCGCTGTACCCTAGACCCTACCGTCTAGCCTAGAATGCGAGTATGGATTCACTGAAGGTTGTGCACGCGGCTTGTTCCCTGGACTGCCCGGACTCGTGCAGCGTGCATATTTCAGTAAACGCAGAAGGCCGTGCGACAAAGATTCAAGGAAATCCCGATCATCCCGTGACGCGAGGGTTTCTTTGCGGCAAGGTGACGAAGTATCTTGACCTGGTTTATTCGCCGAATCGGCTGCAGTATCCCATGCGTCGGCGGCCAGGTGTTGCAAAGGGTCCGATTGCGCCGGGTCAGCAGGCTGAAGTTTTCGAGCGCATTTCCTGGGACGAGGCGCTGGACGCGATGGCGGCGCGGCTGCAGGATATTTCCAACACATTCGGGCCGGAAGCCATCCTTCCCTATTCCTATGCCGGAAATATGGCGGTGCTGGGGTACGGGTCCATGGACCGCCGCTTCTTCGCGCGACTGGGAGCATCGAGGCTCGATCGCACCATCTGTTCCACCGCCGGCGGCGAGGCGTTGATGTCTGTGTATGGCGCTAAGCTTGGCACCGACACGGAACATTTTCGTCATGCTCGGACCATCCTCGCGTGGGGCGGAAATATCCTCGGAAACAATGTGCACTTGTGGCCGTTCATCCAGGAAGCGCGGCAAAAGGGTGCGCGCCTCATCGTCATCGATCCCTATACGACCCGCACGGCGCGGGCCTCTGACTGGCATCTGCAGATTCGGCCGGGAACGGATTCGGCACTGGCGCTGGGCATGATGCATATCCTGATCGCCGAAAACCTATATGACGCGGTTTATGTGGAGCGCCTGACCCACGGCTTTGAAAAGCTTCGGGCTCGCGCGTTGGAATATACGCCAGCGTGCGTCGCGGAGGTGACGGGGCTTTCAACGGAGGACATCGTCCGGCTGGCGAGAGAATATGCAACCGCGACTCCGTCGGTCATTCGCCTGAATTACGGAGTCCAGCGATCACAAAATGGAGGAGCAGCGGTGCGCGCGATTGCCATGCTGCCGTGCCTGACTGGAGCTTGGAACCATCTTGGTGGAGGATTGCAGCTTTCCACCAGCGGAGCGTTCCAGTTCAACAGACAGGCGCTCGAGCGGCCGGACCTGGCGCAGGCGAGTCCCCTCGGTCGAGCTGGCCGCATCGTGAACATGAGCCGCCTGGGTCACGCGTTGACGGAGCTAGGAGAGCCGCCGGTACAAGTGATAATCGTCTACAACTCCAACCCGGCTGCCATTGCACCCAATCAGCAGGTAGTGCTGCGAGGGCTGCGACGGAAAGACCTATTTACCGTGGTGCACGAGCAGTTCTTCACCGATACCACGGACTATGCCGACATCGTATTGCCGGCAACGACATTTTTTGAGCACAAGGATTTTCAAGGCACGTACGGCCATTACTACGTGCAGCTATCGGAGGCCGCGATTGCGCCTGTGGGTGAGGCGCGGTCGAACGTGACGCTGTTTCGGCAACTGGCTCAGCGCATGGGATTCACGGAATCGTGTTTTCTGGATAGCGAAGATGACTTGATCGATCAGGCGCTGCAAGGAACGAACGCTCCATGGCTGGAGGGAATCACGCGGGAGCAACTCCAGTTGAAACATTCCATCCGCTTGAAATTTCCTCGAGAGGAAGACGGCGGCGCGTTCCAGCCGTTTACATCGGAGGAGTGGTTTCAAACTCCCTCCGGCAAGGCGGAGTTTTATTCCGAGACGCTGGCGGCGCAAGGCTATGATCCGCTTCCGGGGTACGTTGCGGCGGACGAGTCGCGACACTCTCCGCGCGCACAGAAATATCCACTTGAATTGCTGCCGCGCAAGAACGACAACTTCATGAACTCGACATTTGCAGGGCTGCCTTCGCACCAGGCAATGGAGGCGACGCATCGCGGTTTGCTGGAAATGCATCCGGAAGACGCAGCGGCTCGGGGAATCGTCGATGGAGACGCTGTAGAAGTGTTCAACGAGCGCGGAAAAATTTTGCTTTCGGCCAAAGTGGGGTCAAGTGTGCCTGCCGGAGTAGCCGCTTCCCGTTTAGGATGGAACAAGCTCACTTGTGACGGACAAGGCGTCAACTCATTGACCAGTGAGACGCTGACGGATCTGGGTGGAGGGCCAACGTTTTACTCCACGCTAGTGGAAGTTTGCCGAGCGAATCCGGATCGCGGCAGAGGCGACTTGTCGGAGAGGCCGTGACCATGGCGGATGCGGCGGGATTTCAGTGTGCTGGATGTGGAGAATGGAACGAGACGGTTGTAGATGAATCAGGCGGCAGCCGACAAAAGTACGTGGAAGATTGCCAGGTGTGCTGCAAGCCGAACCTGCTGGACATTTATTGGGACAGCGCGGCAGAGGAATTTGTCATTGAAGCCCAGTTGGAAAGCTAGCTGGTCTGAAAATGTTTTTGTAGTCCGGAGCGTAGATCGATCGCGTTCCACAACGAAAAATGAGCCAGGGTGGAAGTGCGGTCGCTAGGATCGATCGGTCATCTCCCGTATAATCGTGTTTTCCTCTGGAATCGATTTTTGGCAGTGAGGGTGTGCATATTTTTCCCGCGAGTGTAGGGGGCTACCATGTCCCAAACCAACCGACCACGAGCGTGCGCCTGTGGAACCGCCGGACTGTTCAAGTCCTTGCGGCGGTGTTGTTGTTCCTTGGCATAGGCTTGAATGCCTGGGCCCAGTCCCAATCACAGGCCCCGCTTGAAAATATTGCGCCTGCCAGCCAAGCCAGCGTTCCCCAGGGCAGCATCATCACGGAAATTCGCGTCATCGGCAATCGCCGAATTCCTAAAGAAACCATCCTGGCCCGCATCTTCTCGCACGTGGGCGATCCCTACGATTCGGCCACCGTCGAGCGCGATTTCAACTCTCTGTGGAACACGGGCTATTTTGAAAACGTCCAGATTGATCGCGAGACGACGCCAAAGGGCGTGATTCTGACCATCATCGTTCGCGAGCGGCCTACGATTCGAGAGATCAATTACAAGGGATTGAGTTCGGTCTCGGTTTCCGACGTGCTGGATCGATTCAAGAAGGCGAAAGTGCCGTTGTCGGTCGACAGCCAGTACGACCCCACCAAGATCAAGCTGGCGGAAACTGTGCTGAAGGAATTGCTGGCCGAGCATGGACATCAGTTCGCGACCATTCATACCGTCATCAAGACAATACCTCCGGCATCGGTTTCGGTAAACTTCAACGTGAAGGAAGGCCCGACGGTAAAAGTGGGCCACATCAAGTTTGAAGGCAACAAGAGTGTTTCCAGCCGCGCTCTCCGCGCCTCCATGAAGAACCTGAAGCCGATCGGCATTCCGCATTCCATCATCCTGGAGAACCTGTTCGCTCGCACTTATGACGAAAGCAAGCTGGAAGAGGATACGGAACGCGTGCGGTTGGCGTACCGCGACCGCGGATATTTCCGAGCCAGCGTGGAGACACCGCTGACCCACATTCGCAACCAGGGCGGCCTATATATTCCGTTAATTCACTCGCGGAAAGGAAAGGCAATCGACATCACCATCCCCGTAGGGGAAGGCGATCAGTACAAGCTGGGGGGCATCACATTTACAGGAAACAAACGGGTGACCAATCAGAGAGCGCTGCGGTCGCTGTTCAAGCTGAAGGATGGACAGATCTTCAATGCATCCCTGATCGGCAAGGGTCTGGAGAATATGCGCAAGGCTTACGGGGAACTGGGGTATATCAACTTTACCGCGGTACCGACGCCACGCATTGACGAGCCCAAGAAATTAGTCTTCCTGAACATCGATATTGACGAGGGCAAGCCTTATTACGTTTCGCGGATCGAGTTCCGCGGCAATACGACTACGCGCGACAGTGTCATTCGGCGCGAGTTGCTGCTGGAAGAAGGCCAGGTTTACAACAGTCATCTCTGGGAGATGAGTTTGTTGCGCCTGAACCAGCTGAGCTACTTCAATCCGTTGAAAGTGGACCAGGATTCAGAGACGCAGCAGGATGCTGAGAATGGCACGGTGAATCTGCTGCTGAACGTGAAGGAAAAGGGCAAAAACTCCATTGGATTGAATGGCGGTTTCAGCGGCCTGTCGGGAGCCTTTGTCGGCTTAAACTACCAGACCAACAACTTCCTGGGACTCGGTGAATCGTTGACCCTGCAGGCTGCCTTAGGCGACTTGCAGCGTAACCTGACGTTTGGCATGACGATTCCGTACGTGAAGAACCATCCGCTGTCACTGGGATTCCAACTGACCACGCAGAAGTCGCAATACAACGCATTCAAAAATCCATTATCGCTGACGGGGAAAAGCCAGAACTTCGACACCGCGCAGCAATCCTTTGTGCAGAATTACAACCAGACCAAGACAGGCTTGAGTTTGTCCGCCAGCTATCCGATTCCGCGGACATTCAAGCGAATCGGCGCCACCTACAGCTTGAGCAAGTCAAATGTTCAGGCGTTCAGCCCCGCGACCACCAACCTTTTCCAGTATCTGAATTTCCGTCACGGTACAACGGGCAGAAGCGCGCTGAACGGAATCGTGACCAGCCAGATTTCGCTTAGCTATAGCTACAGCACGGTAGGCAATCCCTATCGCCCACGTACCGGCCAAAGCCTGAATGCCGTGGTTCAGATATCGGGCTTGGGTGGCAACGTGAGTTCCATCACGCCGCTGGTGGAGTACAAATTCTTTAAGCCAATTTCAAAGTTCCACTTCAATCCTGAAGGCCGCAATGTTTTCGCGTATCGCATCCAGGTGTCCTACATCCAGGGCATTGCGGGACTCGTCGCTTCACCCTTTGACCGCTTCTATGCTGGCGGTGAGAACGATATTCGTGGCTTCGATGTTCGCTCGGCGACGCCCTATGCTTTCGTTCCCACCAAGGTGTTGTACAACCTGACCAACCCAGACGGAAGTCTGGTCCCGAGAGATCCCACCAACCCAACGCTGGGGCCGATACAGGTTCCGCTACCGGTGTATTCTGTGGCTTCGATTGGCGGCGACACGCAGATCACGAACAATATCGAGTATCGAATCCCGATTGCCGGCCCTGTCGACTTCTCGTTCTACACCGACTTTGGGCTGGATATGGCATTAAATCATGACCAGCTAACGTTGAATCAGCAAGCCAAGGCAAATCTGGACGGAGCGTTATATGGTTGTCCGGAATTAGTCAACGGGACCTGCCAGGGCGGCGTGCCATGGAGTTCGTTCGGACCCTTCCCGAGCCGGT
>JAZKAG010000109.1:0-15474 GCA_040389265.1 Acidobacteriota bacterium | reverse complement strand
TCACGCTATCAGCCGCTCGGAGTGCATGGTCCATCGCAAATTATTTCACCACAGGAATTCCAATGGAAAGTTAAGGATTTTTGTGCGCCGTCGCTTCGAGAACTCGTGATCTACGAGCTGCATGTAGGCACGTTCACGCCAGCCGGAACATTTCTTGGGTTAATGGACAAGCTCGATTATTTGCGTGAATTAGGAATCAACGCGATTGAATTGATGCCAATCGCGGATTTCGCCGGCGAACGCAACTGGGGGTATGACAGTGTATCGCTCTATGCGCCCGCACATAGCTACGGCACCCCCGATGATTTTCATCGATTGGTGGATGAAGTGCACGGTCGTGGGATTGCCATCTACCTGGACGTCGTCTACAACCATCTGGGTCCGGACGGGGCCTATCAATCCGCGTTCGCGCCACAGTTCTATACATCAAAACATAAAACTGCGTGGGGCGATGGGCTCAATTTCGACAGTGAAGGTCGAGACAAAGTGCGCGCATATTTTATCGAGAGCGCCCTGGCATGGATCTATGACTACCGTGTGGATGGTCTGCGTGCCGATGCAATCGATACCATTCGCGACGATAGTGAGCCTCACTTTTTGACGGCGTTAACGGAGCGCGTGCACCAGGTGGCCGCATCGCTGGGAAGAAGTGTAATTCTGATAGCAGAGGATGCCCGCAATGAGCGGAAAGTCATTCTCCCCGCTTCGCAGGGCGGTCTCGGCTTCGATGCCGTGTGGTCCGATGATTTCCATCACCACATGCGTCACCGGCTAGGGGGAGACAATGACGGCTACTATCACGACTTCGACGGAACAACCCAGAGTCTGGCCACGGCGATACGAGAGGGTTGGACATTTCGCGGTCAATACGCCAGCTTTCACGGGCACGGGCGCGGCACCAGCCCGGAAGGATTGAGTCTGGAATCGCGACTCTTTTGTATCCAGAACCACGACCAGATTGGCAACCGCGCTTTCGGCGAGAGGTTGTCGACGCAGATTTCATACGCGCTGTGGCGCGCGGCCAGCGCGCTCCTGCTACTCTCACCCGAAGTGCCGTTGCTGTTTATGGGACAGGAGTGGGCGGCGCCTGAACCATTTCTATTCTTCACTGACCATAATGAAGAGCTAGGCCGCCTGGTGACCGAAGGCAGGCGGAAGGAATTTTCGCACTTCACGGCGTTTTCCGATACGGCAAATCACGCAAGTATCCCTGATCCTCAGAAAATTGAAACATTCCAACAAAGCAAGTTGGACTGGACAGGTCAGATGAATGGCGATCATGCGAAATGTCTTCAGTGGTACAAGACGCTGCTGCATGTGCGGAAGCAACTTCCAGAGCGGACAACATTCGAGACGGCACGCGCATTAAACGAAGCGAGTATCGAAGTTGTTTGGCGATCTGCGCGGGGAAGTTTTCGCGCGATTATCTCGTTTGACGGCCCGATAGTCGTGAGCGATGCGGCATTCCGAGGCATGACTGTGGCGCGCAGCAGCGAGGAAAATCATTACGCTGAAGATTCTCATCCCATCGGCTTTGAATCGAAGACAGGTACACTATCTTTTAAACGCGCTGGGGCGCTTTTACTCGCCGACGGCGACCTTGTTGATCTTGCGGAAGAACCAACTCAATGACAGATCGAAGAAGCGTCAGTGCGACTTATCGTCTGCAACTGACGAACAAATTTCGATTTTCTGATGCTCAAGCCCTAATTCCATATTTGCGAAGCCTAGGGATCAGTCACATCTATACTTCGCCGATTTTCGAAGCTCGGCCGGGAAGTTTGAGCGGTTACGATACTTGTGACTTTTCCAGAATCAGTCCTGAACTGGGGGGCGAAGAAGGCTTGCAGTCGCTGGTGGAATCACTGCACGCCCATGGAATGGGCCTGATTATCGATTTCGTCCCCAACCACATGAGTGCCCATCCGCAATGGAACAAGTGGTGGCGCAATGTATTGGCCAACGGTCCGTCTTCACCGGTCTCTGAATATTTCGACGTCGATTGGAATCCTGTCAACTCAAATCTGCATGGCAAAGTTCTGCTGGCAATTCTCGGGGGTCAGTATGGCGATGTGCTTGAGTCCGGCGCGCTGAAGATTGCCAATCATGACGGGGAGTTCTGCCTGCTGTATGGCGATTACAACCTCCCACTCAATCCGAGACAGATGAAGGTGTTGCTGCGTCACCGCTGGCATGAGGTGGTGGAGTCCTCCGGAATTGACGATGCGACGCGACAGGAATTCGAAAGCATTCTGTTCCATCTGGATCATATTCCGGGCTATCAACAGGCCGGCACGATGGCGCGTGCCGACCGAGAGCGCGAGACGGCTGTCGCCACGCATCGGTTGACTCGGATCCTGCAGCAGAGCCCGGCTTTGCTGCAACACCTGGAAGACGTCATCGATGAATATAACGGCGTACCGGGCCGGCCGGAATCGTTCAACCTGCTGCACGAACTATTAGAACAGCAGCCGTATCGGCTGTCGTATTGGCGCACGGCGATGCAGGAGATCAACTACCGCCGGTTCTTCGACATTAACGATTTGATTGGTCTGCGCATGGAGTATGAACCATTATTCCGAGCAGCCCATGTGAAATTAATCGAGTTGGCTGAAAATGGCGCCATTGACGGGGTAAGACTAGACCACATCGACGGCCTACTCGATCCGCAGCACTATTTATTGCAGCTGCGCGCAGCGACGGCCACGTCGGCGCGACCCATGTACCTAGTAGTGGAGAAAATTCTGGCTCGACAGGAGTGGTTGAGCCCGGAGTGGCCCGTGGATGGATCAACGGGCTATGAATTTCTTGCGCTGCTCAACGGTCTTTGGGTCAACGAACCTAACCTGCAGCAGATTGATCAGATCTATTTACACTTTCGTGAACGCAGAAAGCCCGATCGCGATGCCGTGTACCACGCTAAGAAGTTGATCACGGCTTCTTCTATGGCAAGCGAGTTGAACGTGCTGGCGCACGAGCTGAATCTTCTTTCCGAGAGAAATCGTCGGAGTCGCGACTTCACTTTGGACGGTCTGCAAGAGGCGTTGCGCGAAGTGGTTGCGTGCTTTCCGGTCTACCGCACTTATATTTCTGCTCAAGGTTTCAGCACCGCCGACGAGATGGCGATCGACGAGGCCATCGGACAGGCAAGGCGAAGAAATCCAAACATTGACTACTCCATCTTCGAATTTATTCGAAGCCACATTCGTCCCGTGAGGCAGCCAGAGGAATCTGAAGACTCGTTCGCGGAACGTCTTCGATTTGCCATGAAGTTCCAGCAGTACACGAGCCCGGTGCAGGCCACAGGCATGGAAGATACCGTGTTCTACCGCTATAGTCCGCTGGCTTCGCTGAACGAGGTAGGGACCGGAACGGGCCGCAGAGCGACTACAGCCCAGGAATTTCACGATGCGAATATCCATCGCATGGAGCGCTGGCCGATTGCGATGTTAACTACTTCGACTCACGACACAAAGCGCGGCGAAGACGCTCGCATGCGTATCCATGTTCTGACCGAGCTGCCGGAGGAATGGAACGCGAAGCTGTTGTGGTGGGCTCATCTGAACGATAGCGCGAAAACCTTGGTCAACGGTCATGCTGCCCCTGATCGTGGCGACGAATACCTGTATTACCAGACGCTCTTGGGTATGTGGCCTCCTTTAATGAAAACTCCGGACGAGGACACGGTGAACCGCATGCAGGCTTTCATGGGAAAGGCCTTGCGAGAGGCCAAGGTTCACACTAGTTGGGTAAATCCGTCGAACGAGTATGACGACGCCGTGGAAAAGTTTGTCAAGCAGACTCTTTGCGGCGAGCGGTCCTCAGCCTTCCTTGACTCATTCGTTCCTTTTACGGAGCGAATCGCAACCCTGGCGGCGTGGGAGTCTGTCTCTCAAATCGCGCTGAAGCTGATGAGTCCGGGTGTCATCGATACCTACCAGGGCGGAGAATTGTGGGATCTCAGCCTGGTTGATCCGGATAATCGTCGGCCAGTCGATTACGTGATGCGGCGCAAGCAGCTCGATGCAATTTCGAAGGATATTGCGGACCCAAAACTCTCCACGGAAGCGCGCTCCCAAGCAGTTGAATCTTTTTGTCAATCCTGGTGGAGCGGCGACATCAAGATGCTCTACGTTGCGCAGGGACTTCGTTTGCGTAAACAGGAGCCCGACTTGCTGCTACACGGCAGCTATCATCCCATGAGCGTTGCCGGCCCGATGGCGGATCACGTGATTGCCTTTGCTCGCGAATTTGAGGGCAAGGTGCTGCTGACCATCGCGGCGAGATGGTTTGCATCTTTGCTGCCGAAACCAGACGCGCTGCAAGATCTAAGAGAGAATTTCAAGCAGACGTCGGTAGAGGTTTCAGGAATTTTGGCAAATTCTGCGAAGCCCATGAAAATAGCAAACATATTGACTGGAGTCGAGGTCGAAGGCGCAGTCGTGGATGGCAGGATGCGGTTGAACGTTGCGGACTGTCTCGGCAACCTGCCAGCCGTTTGGCTTGTCGGTGAATAGCAGTCGATGTGTAGGCTGACAGGTGGCTCGGGCCAGCCGGTCTAGAACGCGTCGGAAGTTTCCGTATCGGGTTGAAATCCGACCATCTGCATGGCATTGCTGATTTCGTTGTTTCGCATGAAGTAATTCCAGCAAAATCCTGTGCGAAGATTTTCCGCCATGAGCACGCTGATGCCTAAGTCAATGCCAAGCTGATCTTCCGCGAACCAGTTGGACTGCGGCTGGAACGCATCGATGAACCCATATCGAGTCCACGCTTTCTCTCCATATTTTTCGCGGATGGACAAAAGCACATGGGAGCACTCCGCCGGCAGAAAAACCAAAGAGCCGGCAGTCGCGCAGGGCACAATGGTGCCGTCGACACCGCCGAACTGTGGTGGCCCTCCCCAGACTCGATAGCCGGTCGGAGATTCTGAAGCTGTTATCCCCCACAAGTCCTGATCCATCCAGGGAAACTTACGTCCTAGCGTCAGGCAGAAAAGTTGATGCGCTCGAGTGGCGGCAACGGAGTTGATGAAGTAGTTTGCGTGTGCATCCCGCATATGGCGAAAGTCACACCAGGCTTGCGCATACTGATGAGTGAACAAGGGGGCGATACCGCTAATGAATTCTATGCCGCCAAACTCGATTATGGGGCGAGTCACGGCGTTCCAAGCGGTTGGAGGAATGGCGTTGCGCGATGCGCCAATTGCCATCAGCAGCATTGTGAGCATCTCGGCGTAAACATCCCATCGATATTTGATAAACCCTGTTTCCGGCAGCCATCCCATGGACAAGGTGTCGCTTCCATTCAGCATCCACTGCCAATCCACGCGGTTGTATAAGGTGGTTGCCAGCGCGTGGATGCGAAGATTGCCGCTGAAGTACTGGCGGCACAGCAGAATTCCGCACAGTAAAAGCGAAGTGTCGATCGACGACAATTCAGAGCCGAACAGCCGCTCTCCACTTTCAATGTCCAGAAAGTGATAGAGAAATCCGTGCACATGTGGACATTGTTCCAGCAGGAAGGCCAGCGTCATCTCAACTCGCTGCTCGCAAACTGAGGGCAACATGTATTTCCGGTGGGCTGCGACGCACAATGCGCTAAGGCCAAATCCAGTGGCTGCGATGCTGGCGACGCGGCTTTCGGAGCGGCCTACCGCCGGAGCATGGTCTCGCACCAGCCCTGTCATCGGGTGTGCCTGGTCATAGAAGTACGCCACACCGTGCCCTTCCATGTCGTCCAGCATGGCGTCGACAACTGTAGAGATTTGAGTGAGGGGACGATTGATGAATTGTCCGGGCGGGTGTGGATATTTCTTTGCGACTTCGCTTTCCAGCTTGGGCGTTTTCTCTTCCGTTGGAGAGGACTGCGCCTGCGCGGATGTGGGCGCCTGCGCCATTCCCGGCAGTCCCATCGCCAGTCCAGCAGCGGCGCTTGCCCCGACTCGGCGAATCAAATCGCGGCGTGTAACGTGCTTGTCTTTCAATCGGGCAACAATCCTTGGATAGCAGGATAAAGGAAGCGAGCCGCCAATTTATCGTCCCTGCACACAGTGACCCATCCTACCGTGTTAGACATCAACTTTGCATAAAAAGCAGCGCTGGCTGAATATTTATCGAACCAGTTCGAGAGCGAGTCCATTATCCGAACACCTTGGCAGACATCCAATAACACTGCCCAGCTTGCGTACAGACAATCAAACGCGAGCTCCGCATCTATCAATTTCGGCAGCGTCAATCGCGGCGTCGAGTTCTCGCTGGAACGAAGCCATGATCTCATCTTTCCATCCCTCGGAGAACAGACGCTTGCTCATCAAATAGCGTTCCATGACCTTAATTGGATCATTGAACTCAGGGTCTTCAGTTTCTCTCGTGGTCGCATCCTCTGGGCGATAAATTTCGAATGTTCCGCGCCCCGGAACTGTCAAGGCAGCCTCAATCAGAGTCGGACCTCTGCCAGAACGGGCGCGCTCAATGGCCTCCTGCGCGACTCGATAGACAGCGACCACATCCCTGGCGTCCACCGTAATTCCAGGAAAGCCGTATTTGATTGGGTCGATGTCGGCATCGTTTTCCATGCTTTCACATGTCATTGAAGCGATTCGATTGCGCAACCGGACATAGACGATAGCCAGGCTGTGTTTGCCGGCAAAGCGCAGAGCGTTTCGCCATTCGAGTTGCGAGATCGAGCCTTCGCTGGAAAAAGCCACCGCGATATTTTCATTTGTCATCCGGCGATTGCGGAATGCGATGTTGGTGCATCTTTCCAGTTGAGCGGCAACGGTCGTGGCGGAAGCAAGAATATTCAGCGGCGCATGGGCGTAGTCACCACCGGCCGACCGATCATCGTGCGGAGTTGTTTGACGGCGTTCCAGTTGATTGAACAATTCGGTCAGCGGTTCGCTCTTCACATAACCTGCGATTAAATCGAGATGCGACGGGGCGAGCGTGTCCCCGGGGCGCAAGTCAATCACAGTGCCGACCACAGTGGCTTCCAGACCCGGGGCCAAGGAAAGGTCGTAGCTGATGCCGGTTTGTTCTTGAAAATTCAGCGCACGCTCGAATAACAATCGGCACATCAACATCGTGCTGTAGAGGTGCCGCAACTTTTCATGGCTGATCAGCGGGACAGGCTGGCCGCCGTTCGACAATGCGACTGCGATCTGCTCTCTCAATTTTGTCGCCATTCTTCAGCTCATCCTCGACACGGATAGTGTAGTTCAGCGATCGCCAGAATGTTTCTTTGCAGCGGAGTGATCCCCAAGCTCCTCATCGCAAGTTCCTTTGCGAAATGATTTCCACCATGGTGTGCAAGAGTCTGTGAATAACCGGTTTCAAGTTGTACGAAACGCCCTAATTTTTCTGGGCTTCGACCTGTTTGCACCATTACCGCAGCCATTACAGTTTGTGATGCAGAAAGCGATCCCGCGGAATTGGGCAGATTTGCATCATGTGGAATACTCCGCGTTAATCCGTACATATTCCGCAGTCAGGTCGCAGGTCAGGAAGTCGCATGTTCCGTGTCCCATGCCGAGATCCATGCGAACGTGTACCGTTCGTTGCAGCATGGATTCGTGAACTTTGTTTTTATCGAAGTCCGGCGCGGTGCGGCCGTTGCGGCATACAGGTAGACCTCCGATCCAGATCGAGGCACGACCCGGATACATGGGCGCGCCGGCGTACCCGGCGGCAGCCAGGATTCGGCCCCAATTTGGATCACAGCCCGCGAACGCAGTTTTGACTAAGGGCGAATTGGCGATGCTGCGCGCGATTCGCTTCGCGTCCTCTGCAGACGATGCGCCTTCGATCGCAAGTTCGATCAGGTGACCGGCTCCTTCTCCATCTTCGACAACTTGCCGTGCCAGAGATCCGCAGATCTTGAGAAGTGCCCGCGAGAATGTTCGCGACCCCTCCTGGCTAGAATGTGAAATCTTGACGCCGCTGGCGCCGCTCGCCAACAACAACACGGTGTCGTTGGTGGATGTATCGCCGTCGATGGAGATGCAATTGAAGGTGGGCTCGATCGTCTCACTCAAGAATTTCTGTAAATCGGCCGGGTCCACCTTCGCATCGGTGAAGATGTACACCAGCATGGTGGCGTGAGGCAGCAGTTGCGGAGCGATCATGCCCGCCCCCTTGGCCACTCCGAACAAACGGACGGGTTTGTCGCCGATATCGATCTGAAGACTTGCAATTTTCGCTCGCGTATCGGTGGTTAAAATCGCCTCGGCAAATTGTTGTACGTGGCTGGAGCTATCTGCGAGCCCGGTCGCGATTTGAGGAAGAGCAGCCACTAGCTTTTCAGCAGGCAGTGGCACGCCGATGATTCCTGTGGACGATGGAATGACTTCTTCCGTCGAGCAGCCAAATTCTCTGGCGGCAGCTTTGCAAACGGTGAGGCACGCTTCAATGCCTTGTTCGCCGGTGGCGCAGTTCGCGTTGCCCGCATTGACGGCGACGAAACGCGAGCGTCCGCCAGATCGGCGTAGATGATCACGGCCGACTAGAACCGGCGCGGCTACCATGCGATTACTGGTAAACACGGCCGCTGCAGTTGTGCCTTCTACGGCGGAAACGCAGGCGAAGTCCGGCTTTCCGCTTGGCTTGATGCCTGCCCGCACTGCCCCAAAACGAAAACCCGCGGGCGTGTGAGCGAAGGAGAAAGTGGGAGGTGCGAAGGCTTCGTGCGACATTGCCATTATCCTTTTATCAATGGAAGCGGAATTGGATTTCCCGTTATTTATCGAAATGAAAAATATTTCCGTGGCTCGCGGAGACGCTGTCGTCCTTCACGACATTTCTTTGCGGGTTGGGCAGCATGAACATTTGGCAATTCTGGGTCCAAATGGCTGCGGGAAAACTACGTTGATTCAGACGCTGACCTGCCAGCGATATCCGCTCGTGCGCGACGACTCGTTCCTGCGGATCTTTGGTCGCGAACGCTGGGACCTGACCGAGTTGCGTCGCCATCTTGGCGGTGTTGCAACAGAGTTGCCCGGGGAGCGCACGCCGCATACAACGGGTCGTGATGCGGTAGTGTCGGGATTTTTTTCCAGTTCTACGTTGTGGCCGCACTTCCATGTGACTGAAGCCATGTGGAAGCGGGCGGATGAGATTCTCCACCTGCTGGAGGTCGAACATCTGCGCAACAAGCCAGTGGGACAAATGTCGGTGGGAGAGACGAAAAGAATTCTGATTGGACGCGCCATTGTGCATCGGCCCAAAATTCTTTTGCTGGACGAACCCAGTAACGGGCTGGACCTTGCCGCTCAATGGGAACTGAGGCACACCATGCGGAGACTGGCCCAGCAGGGAACTGGAATTTTGCTGATCACCCATCACCTTTCCGATATCCTCCCGGAGATCGAGCGAGTGGTGATGATGCAGGCGGGACGGATCGTTGGCGACGGGTCCAAGGCGGAGATGCTGACCGCAGGGCGCCTGCAGCAACTGTTTGGAGTGGAAGTGAAACTTGCCGAGCGAAATGGTTTCTATCATGCGTGGTAAGTCACCTCGGACGTCCGCCTTATACCTGTAACGGAACAAGGTGTTCTTTGACCCGCACCGGACCCAGGACGGCTCTATCCGGCAGTGTTCCGCGAGCCATGGCGAATTCATCGCACGCGTTCAATCGGGGACAGTTGGAACAGTCCTTATAGATTTTATCCGGTAACGCAGTGCGATCGACCGGGACAAAGCCGAAGCGCTGAAAAAAACCTGGGATGCGAGTGAACAGGCAGACACAGGGAACGCTATGGCTTTCTGCTTCCTGAATCAGCGCTTCTACCAGGTAGCCGCCGGCGCCACGGCTTTTTACTTTTTCGCCGACCGCAATTGAGCGAATTTCGGCAAGGTGTGGACCATAGAGATGTAGCGCGCCGCAGCCTAAGAACTCGCCATCGTCCATCTCCACCACGGTGAAGTCGCGAATATTCTCGTAGATCTCCGCCGGGCTGCGTGGCAACAATGTGCCGTCGTAGGAGAGGCTGCGAATCAGGCCGTGAATCGCGTCCGCATCCGGCAAACGCGCCTTACGAGTCCGCATGTTTTCCTCCCATCGAAGCGATGGCTGCTTCGTCTCCCAGTTTTGCAGGAACTGGCTTAAAGGCAGGCGTGCCTGCAGTGACCCATTGCGATGCAGCAAATTCGGCAAGCGCGAACGCTTCGGCAACTCGCGAGCGCGCTGTCCCACCGATTACGTCGTGACAGTCGAGAGTAGATTCCAGGGTGATGGCCGCAAAAAAATCCTGTTCGAAGGCGGGACTGAACCGGCGCAACTCTTCCAGGGTGAGTCCGCCCAATTCGCACCCTTTGCTGAGACAAGTGCGCACAGCATTGCCGATGACTTCATGCGCGGTCCGAAAGGCGATGCCTTTATGCACCAAGTAGGTGGCTGCAGCCATTGCGTTCAGAAAGCCATGGGTTGTGGCGTCCAACATTTTGTCTGCGCGAAACTGAAGCGCGGCAGTAAACCGCCCCAGCAAAGAAAGCAAGGCATGCGATTCTTCGGTAGCAGCAAAAATCGCTTCCTGGGTTTCCTGCATGTCCTTGTTGTAAGCCAGCGGCAATCCTTTCAATTGCAATTCGACAGTATGGGAAGCGGCGATGATACGGCCGGATTTTGCGCGCGCCAGCTCTGTCAGGTCAGGATTTTTCTTTTGCGGCATGGCGCTGGAGCCCGTCGAAAAAGCTTCCGGCAAATCAACAAAGCCGAACTCCGTGGTCGCGTATAGAGTGATCTCCTCCGCGAAGCGACTGACGTGCAGCGCAATCTGCGCCAGTGTCTGCAAATATTCCAGAACAAAGTCGCGATCGCTGGTGGCGTCTATACTGTTCGCCGTGGATGCGTCGAAGCCGAGTTGGTGAGCAATCATGGCGCGGTTCAGCGGCAAAGTCGCGCCTGCAACGGCGCCTGAGCCGAGCGGGCAAAGATTCAATCGCCTGGCGCAGTCTCGCAGGCGGGTTTGGTCGCGTTGAAGCATGGAGACGTACGCCAGCAGCCAGTGTGCGACCAGGACAGGTTCCGCGCGCTGCATGTGCGTGAAGGCGGGCATGGCTGCATCGCCGGCGGATTTTGCCTGCATTAGGAAGGCCTGCATCCACTGGTGCAGAACGGTCTGCAGCATTGCAATGGAGTCGCGGACATATAGTCGCAGATCGGTGGCGATCTGTTCATTCCTGCTGCGACCTGTGTGTAATTTCAGCGCGATATTTCCAATGCGCAATTTCAGTTCCAGCTCGACAAAATGGTGCACATCTTCCGCGTCCGGATGTTTCTCGCGGGCGGAACCGCCTGACTCAAAGTCCGCCAGGATTCCGTCCAGACCGTCGCAAATCGAACGCAATTCGTCTTCAGATAAAACGCGCAGTTCCGCCAACGCGCGCGCGTGCGCTTTGCTGGCGACCACTTCGTAGGGAATCAACCTCCAGTCGAAGCGAAAGGAGCGCTGCCAGCCATCGAACGCCGGGTCCAACGGCTCACGAAATCTGCCCGACCACATTTTCACCGGACAGTCTCCAGATGCTTCTTCAAGTGCGTGAGGGTGCGCGCCGGCAGGCCAAGAATCCGGATGAACCCGGCTGCGTCTTTTTGATCGTAGCTATCACCCATGGTGAATGAGGACAGTTCCGGCGAGTAGAGCGCGAACTCACTGGCGCGACCCGCGATGCTGACGTTGCCCTTATAGAGGGCCAGCTTCACTGTGCCGGTCACGCTTTTCTGCGTGGTGGCGACGAATCCATCCAATGCCTCGCGCAAGGGCGTAAACCACAACCCGAAATAAACCAGCTCAGCGTATTTCAAAGCGATTTGCTGTTTATAGTGCTTCACTTCGCGCTCCAGCGTCATCGCTTCCAGTTCGCGATGTGCGGCCATAAGCAATGTGCCGCCCGGCGTCTCATAAATGCCTCGACTCTTGATGCCGACAAAGCGATTCTCAACCAGGTCGATGCGGCCGACGGCGTTGCGGGCTGCGATCTCGTTTAACAGTTCCAGCAATTGCACCGGCTCGAGACGCATGCCATTCACTGACACAGGATTCCCTTGTTCGAATCCAATCTCCACAGTTTCGGTGCGATCGGGCGCATCCTGCGGCGAACGAGTCCAGACCCAGGTGCTTTCCAGGGGAGCGCCGCCCGCATCTTCCAACTCGCCGCCTTCATGGCTGATGTGCCACAGATTGCGATCGCGGGAATGGATCTTTGTGCGGCTCTGTTCGACTTGAATGCCGTGCGCCGCTGCATAATCCAGACAATCTTCACGCGATTTCAAATCCCATTCGCGCCACGGAGCGATGATTCTCAGCTCCGGTGCAAGAGCCTGGTAAGCATGCTCAAAGCGCACCTGGTCGTTGCCTTTTCCCGTAGAACCATGCGATAGCGCATCTGCGCCCTCGGCCATCGCCACTTCCACTTGATGCTTGGCGATGACGGGTCGCGCCATGGAAGTGCCGAGCAAATATTTGTCCTCATAGACAGCGCCCGCGCGCACGGTGGGGAATACGTAGTCGGTCAAGAATTCCTCGCGCAGATCCAGCACAACCGCCTTCTTCGCCCCGGTAGCATAGGCCTTCGCCTTCACCGTGTCGAGGTCTTCTCCCTGTCCAACGTCCGCGATCATCGCAATCACATCCATGCCATAATTCTCATTCAGCCAGGGAATAATGATGGACGTATCGAGGCCGCCGGAATATGCCAACACAACTTTCTTTGCCATGTAAAACTCCTTTTTCAATCTTGTTAGTAGGAAGATTGTGTCGAGCGTTTCCGAGGAGCACGCGTGAAGGGTCGCACGCCTTCAAGGTGCGAGGGCGTCACATCCGTAATAGGTGCGGCATCCAGCAGCAGTAGAAGAATTGCTTTCTGCACATGCATCCGATTCTCAGCCTGGTCGAAAACGATGGACTGCGGGCTGTCCATCACCTCATCGGTGACTTCGTTGCCTCGGCGTGCCGGCAGGCAATGCATGAACACAGCATTCGGTGCTGCCAGCGACATCATCTGACGATTGACTTGATAGGATGCGAAGATCTGCTGGCGCAGTTCCGCTTCGCTTTCCTGACCCATGCTCGCCCACTGATCGGTGTAGATTGCATCCGCGCCAGAGACAGCTTCGCTGGGATCGTTCACGCAGGTCACAGTGCCGGCGGGAATGTCCGCAGCATTTGTGGAAAGCGCTTCAGCTACTGCAAGGAATTCCGTTTTTGGCTCGTAGCCCTGGGGCGATGCCAGGGTGACGTTCACGCCCGTCAATACTGATGTCAGCAATAGCGAATTGGCAACATTGTTGCCGTCGCCGACATAAGCCAGCCGAAGTCCGCGCAGATCACCGAAGTGTTCCTCCAACGTGAAAATGTCCGCAAGGGCCTGGCAGGGATGCTCGATATCGCTGAGGGCATTCACCACGGGTACACGCGCAAACCTCGCCATCTCCGTGATAGTGTCGTGGCTGAAAGTACGCAGCACGATCACATCAATCCAGCGTTCCAGATTGTGGGCCACGTCCGCCAGCGTTTCCCGCTCGCCCAGGCGCGAACCTTTCTGATCGATAAAGATTGCCGATCCGCCAAGCGTGTTAATACCGGTTTCAAATGTCATCCGAGTGCGGAGTGAATCCTTTTCGAAGAACATTACCAATTGCTTGGCAGTGAGCGCCTGCCGATAGAGCTCCGGCCGAGCTTTGACCGCATGAGCGATGTCCAGAATCAGTCGTACCTCGGCGGCACTAAGATCGCGGATCGAACATAGATCGCGTCCTGCCAACGTGTTTGGCTGCTTCGCAGTGGAGACGGAGATTGGATTGTCCTGCGCAAGTGCAGTCGATTTCATCGCGTACGATTTAGGGGTCATGCGTGGGCTCCTTGCGCTGCGGGTGAAAATGTAGCAGCAGACGCGCTGGACAAAATCTCATCCAGTGCTTGTATTGCCTGGTCAATATGATTGCGCTCGATGATGAATGGCGGTAAGAAACGCAATACTGTCTCGCTGGTTCGATTGATGATGATGTGGCGCTCCATCATATGCGCGACGACATGTTTCGCCAGGTCAGAATTCGATAATTCCACTCCCAGCATCAACCCTTTGGCGCGCACATCCACGATGGCGGAGTGACGTGCGGCGAGAGACTGCAATTGTTCAAGGAAATATTTTCCCGTGTTGCGAATATGATCCAGGATGTTGTCGCGACGCATGGTGTCAATCACCGCAATTGCGACCGCGCATGCGAGTGGACCGCCTCCGAATGTCGTGCCGTGCATGCCAGGAGAAAAGGCGCGCGCAGCCTCTTCCGTGCAAAGCAATGCGCCAATCGGGATTCCGCCGCCAAGCGGCTTCGCCAATGTGGTCACATCCGGTAGGATGCCGTAATGCTGATAGGCACACCACTCACCGGTGCGGCCGAGTCCGCTTTGGATTTCATCGGCTAACAACAACGCGCCGGTTTGCTGCGTCAAGCGCCGAGCCGCCGCGAAGAATTCTTTTGATACAGGATGGATGCCGCCTTCGCCTTGCACCGGTTCCAAGCAAACGGCACAAACTTCGTCCGAGAATTTCGCTTCCAGATCGGAGATGTCGTCGAAGCGCACAAACTCTACGCTCTCTAACAACGGTTCAAATGGCTTGCGGTAATTCGACTTGTGAGTCGTCGAGACCGAACCCATAGTGCGGCCGTGAAAGCTGTGCTCAAGAGCCAGGATTTTCGTTCCCAGATGGTGGCCTTCGGAACGGCGCATGGTCGCGTAGGCGCGCGCCAACTTCAACGCCGCCTCCCACGCTTCGGTGCCGCTGTTGCAGAAGAAGACTCGATCCAGGCCAGTCATCTCCGTGAGCCGCAATGCAAGCTCTGCCTGGCCGGAATGATAAAAGAGGTTGGAGGTATGCAGCAGCCTATGGCTCTGCTGGTCGATGGCGGCCAGCACTGCAGGATGACCATAGCCAAGTCCGCACACACCAATGCCGCTGAGCAGATCAAGGTAGCGGACACCGTTCTCATCGATAAGATGAACACCTTCGCCACCCACAAAGTTAATTGGAGTGCGATCGTATGTTCGGACGAGTAATTTAGCTTCTGCAGCGCGAATGTCGATCAGGTTCATGCCACCATCACCTCCGTGCCTTGTGGGGTTCGTGCCGAGCAAATATCGGGCAGCAAGGCTGCGGAGTCGGCGGGAAAAATTCGCACGCGCTGGACGCCGCCCAGCAACGCCTCGCGACACGCTCCCAGCTTTGGCAGCATGCCTCCGCTGACGACGGCGGTGCGTGTCAGTTCTGGAATCTGCTTCAACGTAAGCCAGCGCATCACCTCGCCGTCGGCCCCGCGGACGCCCGGGACGTCCGTCAAGAAGATGAGGACGTCGGCATGGCAGGTCATCGCGCATGCCGCAGCCATCTCGTCGGCATTCACGTTGTAGTATTCGCCATCAAAGCCTAGTGCCACGCTGGAGAGTACGGGAATCGCACCCATGTGCCAGATGGCCAG
>JAZKAG010000108.1:39295-40004 GCA_040389265.1 Acidobacteriota bacterium | reverse complement strand
TGTGAGCCGCCGCCCAGGGGATGGAAAGCGGTCTGCCATTGATCACCACCAGAACTACCGGAGTGCCTGTGGCCTGGATCGCTTTGATAAGGTCTTGCTGCGCGCCGGTCAGATCCAGGCTGGCTACATCGTAGGCTTCTCCGTCCGTTGGCGGGACATCGCTTTTACCAGCATTGTTGGGGTGTTCCCCGACCACTAGAACGGCAACACTGGAATTTCGAGCTGCTTCGATCGCCTTGGCGAAATCTTCTTTCCCGCCGATGACCTCACAGCCCTTTACATATTCCACTCGGGTCGCAGGGGAGACCTCTTGCTTAATCCCATCGAGCACCGTGTTGACCTTCTGGGGAACTTCTGAGGGGGAGTAATCGCCCAACTGGTTCCATCGATCATCCGCATTCGGCCCGATTACCGCGATGGACTTGATATCTTTTTTCAGCGGAAGCAGGTCACCTTGATTTTTTAACAGGACAATGCCTTCGCGGGCGACCTGCAGCGCGAGCTGCTGATGTTGCTGGGAATGAATCACTCGTTCCGCGTGGGCCAGGTCGGCATAGGGATGATCGAAAAGTCCCAAGCGAAATTTCAGCTCGAGCACGCGGCGCACTGCGCGATCGATCAGCGCCTCGGGTACTTTTCCTTCTTCGACATTCTCAATGAGCGGTCCCATGTAAGCAGGTTCGTAGGTAATGTCCAGGTCGACACCGGC
>JAZKAG010000108.1:28944-39285 GCA_040389265.1 Acidobacteriota bacterium | reverse complement strand
GCCAGCCTCTTTCTGGCTTGGGACAATATGCTCGTAAATTAAACTGTCGAAGCCGTTGCCTTCACTTTCGACAATTCCCTTGAAGCCAAGCTCCTGGCGGAGAATCTGCGTGTTCCATTTTTCCGATGCGTGTTCCGGAACATCGTCGATTTCGGGGTATCCAGCCATCACGCCGAGGGCGCCGGCTTTGAAGGCTGCAATCCAGGGCGGCAGGAAGTTTTCTCGGATGTAGCGCTCGGACAGTTCGATGGCTCCGCGCTCCATGCCGCTGACCGGTTCGCTTTGCGTGGGAAAATCCGTCATCAACGTAACAACTTTGTCCGGTGCATCAATATTCGATCCTTGCGCACCCTCGACGATATTGGTGGCAATCTGCGAGTCGAGATAGGGATCTTCGGTGTAGCCCTCCATGTTGCGTCCCATGCGCGGGTCGCGATCGGTCTCCAGCACCAGAGTGGACAGAATATGGATGCCGGTGGATCTTGCTTCCTGGGCTTCTGCCGCGTAGATCTCGCGCACCAAAGGCATGTCAAAAGTGCTGCCGATCGACAGGCCCTCCGGGAAGACAGTGGCTCCCGGGAACATGACTCCGTGGGTTCCTTCCTCATCCTGAAGCAGAGGGATCTTCAGACGGGTTTGTGTCGTCGCGATTTTTTGCAGCTCATTAAAATACGCCACCTGCTGCGGAAGATTGTTGAGACGGATCTGATCTGCAAGAGTGAAAAAGCCGGCACCAGGACCGATCTGATCGGTATAGGTGCCAGCGGCAAACTTCTTCATTGCTTCCATCTTTTCCGGAATTGTTTTTCCCAATTGATCCACATAGACACAAGGCAGATTCAATTGCCCGACTTTTTCTTTCAGCGTCATGCGCCGCATCAAATCGTCGACACGGGCGCTGATGGGCTGATTCGCATCGAGGTAGACGGGCGTGGAAGAGTGGGGCTGCGCGACGAGATGCGTTGGGCCGGCAAGAGCGAGCAGCAGAAACGCAGGTAGAGCCGCTCGACAGCACAGTTGGACGCTGAATGGGAATTTTGCCGTCGGCATCCAAGTTTTGCATCTGAAGAACCCGATGCAACTGATATATATTTGCGTCGCCATCGAAGTCACCTTCCTTGTTCCTGCAATCTGCGACAGGTGGAAGCTTGCGGCCCACCGTTCCTGTCAAAGTGGATCAAACAGCGCTCAGGCCTGGACCGGTAAGGTTGGCTGTGTGTAGCTTGCCATCCCGGACCTGAAACAAGCCTGGAAATTTTTGGAGCCAAGGGCGGTTCGCGGAGGGAACATATTCGCGGCCGTTGGATTCCAGCGTATCGATCTTCGCAACGTGAGAGGCAATGCCGGCGGACTGAATGAGAGAAGCGCCGGGACAGGTCAGGTCCTGCGCGGTCATATACATGTTGAATTCCTGTGCGGCGGCGTTCAGCAGCATGGACTGGCTCTGCCCTTTGCACGCCTTGAGCGCGACCCCGGTGTAGCCGATTTCGCGGCCGCGCAGAAGCGTATCGAATCCGGTCAGCGATTCGTCCATCACCACGGGTTTCAGTTTGGAGACCTTAAAAAGATATTGATCCGGCGTGGCGACCAAGTCCCTTCGGGTCGGCTGCTCAAAGAACGTAATGCGCTCAAAGCAGCCGGGCGAAGCTTTTCGAATCCGGCTGATGAAATGCAGCAGGTATTCGACGTTGGGACATCCTTCATTGAAGTCCAGCGAATAATGCCAGCGGCGAGCGCCGCGATGCGTTTCCACTTCCGTCGTGACGCGATCGATATCCAGCACCCGGGTGACATCGGCATCGAGATTGTTGCCGTTGAGTTTGATCTTCAGATGAGTGAGACCGTCGGCAACAATCCATTGCCGCAGTGTCTGGGGAAGGCCATCGTGCAGCCATTTTTTGACGTCGGAGGCATCGATTGGATCCAACGCGCCGACGGAGTGATTGCACCACAACCAGGATTGCGGAGCGCGGAGAAGATATTGGCTGGGGAACCTCCCTTTGAATTCCGGCGCAAGATAATGGGCCAGGTCGTGCGACATAAAATCCGGACCGTAGGTGAGGTAGCAGTTGAGACCCTGGGCCTTGCCGAAGGCATCATGAATCGCGGCATCGAATGGGCTGGCCGTTACGATTGTGCAGAGCTTTGGAATCGGCTGATCGAGATGCATCTGTTCGCTGACCTGGGTTGCGGCGCGCAGGTATTCCGGCTCAAGCGCGAAGTTGATGTCGATCGGATGGCCAGGTTCGGCGTAGGATGCGGTGATCGTTCGGATGCGCTCGGCGAGCTGCTTCATGGCCTGGAGCGTGTTGTCGTAGGAAAGAGTTTTTGAAGGAAAGGACCACTCATTCCCCATGGTCATCGAACCGAAGCCGTGCGCGACATGGCCGGCGACTGTCTCCACGGTGCAGTTGACGTTGAGCAACGTGACTTGATCGACGGTGCGGCCGCCAAACTGATAAGGAGTCCGATATGGATAATTCTGATAGCTGATGCGGATTTCCTTGACGCGAATGTCGCTGGATTTGCGCTTCGAAACGGCGAACAGCGGTGCCGAGGCGAGAGGCGAAAGCCAAAGGCTCCCGGCGGGAACCGCTTTCAGAAAATTTCGCCGCGTCATTCCGGAACGAAGTTTCACAAAGAATCTCCCTTGGATGAAAACCTCTGAATCAAAACGTCTAGGCTTGCGGATACGCCTCGCGCAGCAGCGACTTTAGATAATCCACATTCGCCTTGGCGGCGGCCATGACTTGCGGAGCGGCCGCGCGTGAAACTGCGATCCCTTGATTGTCCGCGACGCCGGGAATTGAATATTCGTCCTGCAACGAGATGGGCCCGTGGAAATTCGACTGCGCGAGAAGTTGCAGGAACTGCCTCCAGGGCACGATTCCGTGTCCCATGGGACAGGTTTGCTCGTGCCACCGATGCGGGCCCACCTGTTTCCAGACAAAATCCTTGGCGCCCACCATTTTCACGCGCGGAATGACCAGATTGCTCGCGATCTTCCATCCGTTTTCGCCGAGATCGACAGCGGCGTGACCCAGATCAAAGTAGAAGCCGCACCAGCGCGGATCCAGCGACTCGATCACCGGCGCGATGTCCCAGAGTGCGGAGCCGACGTAATCCGTATGGTTGTGGAAGCCGATCTGGATCTGATACTTCTCGGCAAGTGCAACCAGGCCACGGAGCTTGCGCCCCGCCTGATCGCGCTCCTCACGAACATTGACAAACTTGTAGAAATAATAGCCCGGCTTGACGTAGGGAATGGAGAGCCTGCTCGCCGTTTCAAGGATCGGCTTTGCGGTGGGATCGGCAGCGTCGACCAACGCAGTGCTGATCATGGGGACTTCCAGCCCTTCGGCGCGAATGGCCGCCACCGCTTTAGGAAGATCGGTGGCCGCGCGCTCCGGCAGAACGTGGCCTTCCGGCCGAACTGTCAGATCAATTCCGCCAAAGCCTGCCTGCCTGGCGCTTTGCGCCATCTCCCGCCAACTTAGCTGCGGCACAGGTTTAGAAAACAGGCAAAGCGTACCCCGGAAGGGACCGCGTGCAGCGGCCTGGACGGGCACGTCAGGCCCAGCGGCAAACGCAACGGCGCTCGCCATTGCGGCCGCCGACGAAGCTTGCAGAAATTCGCGTCTCGATAAAGGATTGTTCATAGATTTCCAGTTCCTCACGGCAGACTGAAACTGAGAATGTCTGGGCCGACGGCCAGCGCAATAAATTGTTTTCCGTCGACGGAATAGGTCATCGGCGCAGCCTTGTTTTCTCCATTGCTGGGAAAGTGCCACAGGGATTTTCCTGTGCGGGCATCCGCTGCGACCAGGTCGCCAGTTGGATCGCCATAGAACAGGAGCCCACCCGCCGTCGCCAGGATTCCAGCATCGCGTTTGCCGTCGGCCAGTCCGAATTGAGGCACTCTCCAGACAATTTTTCCATCGTCGATATTGATTGCTTCCAGATATTTCCTGGCGACTTCTTCTTGAAGATGTTTCCCGCTGGCAGCCGCCATATTCACGTTGCACGATTCAACCACCATGACGTAATACATCCGGGTCACCGGGCTGAATGCCGCCGAGTTCCAGTTAGAGCCGGCTGAGGGACAAACAATCCCATGGTCGGGTATACGCTGGGGACGGCCATCCGGGCTGATTCCGCTGGCCCAGGTCACCCGCACAGCAGGCTTGGCAAGAAGGACATGCCCGGTCGTGCGATCCAGTACATAGAAGAATCCGTTCTTGTCTACATGCATCAGGATCTTGCGTTGTTTTCCGCGAAAGACAGTATCGGCCAGCACCAGGGGCGCCGTCGTATCCCAATCTTCGAGATCATGCGGAGTCACTTGGTAGAACCACTTGAGCTTGCCGTCGTCCGGGTTCAGAGCCAGGATCGAATCGGTATAGAGATTGTCGCCGGGTCGATGTTCCCCATCTCCGTCAGGATACGGATTGCCGGTGGCCCAGTAGAGTGTATCCGTCTCCGGATCATAGGAACCGGTGGTCCAGGTTGAACCGCCTCCGGTTTCCGGCGGATTGCCTCCCCAGGTCTCGGCTCCTGGTTCTCCATTGGCAGGAACAGTCCAGTGCCGCCAGAGGAGTTTGCCATCGGAGGCTCGATAGGCGGCCAGAAATCCACGTACGCCCCAGTCGGCACCGGCAACACCGCCGATGACCATGTCCTTGACCACAAGTGGCGCCGCGGTGCCGCCATAGTGCATGAGCTTATCGGGCATCGCGGCTTCCCAGACCAATGTTCCTGTGATCCGGTTCAAGGCAATCATGTGGGCGTCATCCGTCACCATGAAGACCTTGTCGCCGAGAATTGCGAGGCCGCGATTGGAAGCCAGACCGGCATCACCGACGAGGCCCGGAGTGCGGGGGCGCTGGAATAACCAAATCTGGTGGCCTGTGCGAGCATCAAGCGCATATACCTGTTGCGGGCCGGTGGCGTACAAGATGCCGTCGGCCACTAACGGCGTCGTTTCCAACCCGAAGTACTGCATGTTTTCGCGGTAATAGGATGTATCGGGGTAGAACTGCTTCCAGAGCGGCACCGTGTAAATCCACTTGAGTTGCAGCTGCTGCACATTCCCCGTGTCGATCTTCGCCAGCGGACTATATCGATTGCCGCTCAGGTTGCCGTTGTAGGTGAGCCATTCGCCGAGCTTGGGATGGAGAATTTCAGAGAATGAAACTCCACCTGCGGCTGTGGATGCAGCGCCGGAGGCTATACCTGGCTTCACTCCTGTGAGCTCGCCGAGATAGGCCATCAGGTTGTCGAATTCTTCGGGACTGGCGTGGACTGGCGGCATCGGTGACTGCGGATCGTTTTTTACAGACAGGATCTGATTTTTTTGGAGCAGATGGAAGCGACCCTCCATGTCTTGCAGGACGATTTCAAAATTGCTCTGGCTGCGCGCGAAGCCATGCAGCGCCTGGCCATTGCGCAGGCGGACTGTCATGGATTCATAGCCGGGAGTGACGTGCAGGCTGGGCTCCAATAATGACGCACGAATTTCCGGAACCGTCCTCTGGCGCGCAACCTCGGACAAATCCGGCCCGACCGGGGAGCCCCGGCCCTGCACCATGTGGCAGGAGGCACACTGGCCGGGACCGAAGAAATATTGTTCTCCAAGCGTGCGGTTCCCGGGGGTAGTGCCTTGGGCAGCCGGCGCATTGAATGCTTGAAGCAATTCGGCCATGGCATCGAGATCGGAGGGAGGCAGGTTGAATGCGGGCATGCCGCCCGATGGAATTCCGTTCTTGATCACATCGCGGAACCAGGAGACGGGTTTCCCGCGCAGGTCTTTGTTGCCGGCCAGGGCCGGCCCATACTCGCCACCGGACGCCTCCGCGCCATGGCATAGAGAACACTGAACCGCATAGATTTTTTTAGCCCGGACAGCGGACTCACCTTGTACCGATGCGGGTAAGTCTGGCGAGGGATTTTGGCCGTAGACCGGCACAAAGCTGAGAGCGATCGCCAGAGTCAGCACCGACCGTAATTTTTGATCGACGTTCCGGACATTTCGTCGCATGCTGGTCATTCCGTTATTTACTCTCTGCGAGGTCCGCAGCGGACGCGGCACCAATGGGAGCGTCCGTAGCAGTGAAGCGAGAAATTCCATACGCGCCATTGATCCCTTCATTAAAGCCAAACCCCGGGCTCCCTGTGGAGTAGGTGTTATCAGTAACCTGGGCCAACTGCACGCCGTTTTTGTAGGCTGTGATAACGTTGCCGACGATCGTTGCCTTCATTACATCCCCGGCGGTCACGCTGTATTTTGCTCCGCCAACTTGTACGAGATATGTAAAGTCCGCCAAGGGGCCATTCCACCGGACAATGATCAGATATGCCGACTTGCCCTTTTTCAGAGAATTCGAGATTTCATAGCCGGTACAGCGGTGTGGCGATAGCGAAGAGCGCAGACGCAGAGAAACTTCCGGATAGCGGTAGACCGCTTTGGAAGAAACGACTGCCTCTGCCGTCTGAGTGGGCCCCCAGGATCCCTTCAGCAATGCCGTCGCATCAGCAAAACGCTTTGGCCCAGCATGGCCGACTGCGAGACCTGGAGTGGTGGAGACATCCCCCCAATCGATCCCAACTGCTTTTCCGCTCATCCAGCGACCGCCTTCGGAAATGGGGTTTTCTTTGAGTGGAAAAGTCGTCGTGTAGCTATGGACATGGTCGGCAACCGGAACCGCAGAGCTTGCGGAAGATTTCTTGTTGTTGCTGGAGCCACTCGACGCCGTCGCCACACACACGATGGTCAGAACCAACCAGGAGAACTTCGTTTTCAGTGAAGATGATGGAAACACCATAAGCTCCTACTTCTGTATTGAGCGACAATTATGCAGACTGATAGCACTACACACGATGGTCGAGAAGCAACCTGGCATTACGTTCATATACGGCTAACTCCTGATCGCGAGGAAGAGCAGCCGAGTGCACCTTCAGCAACGCAGATTCAAAATAGAAGAAGGGATAATGGGAACCGAAGACAACTCGGTCAGGCGCGGTGTCGGCGATCAGACTGGCAAGTCCACCGACTCCTTCATTCATGGCTATATCGAAATAGACGTTATCCGCTTTCCGGATTGCCGGGGAACTTGGGAGACTGGCTCCCGCCCAGTCCCCGGCGTTGAGTAGAACCAAACGAAGCTGCGGGAAACGCGGGATCAGGTCAGCGAGAGGCGCAGGATCGACGGGCGGCACCGGCATCAATGGAAATTGGGTACGCTGATCTTCCATCGAAAGGGCGATCTGAACGATCAAATGACGTTCCGACGCCATAGAAAGTAATTTGGTAAATGCGGGGTCGGCGAGCGTATAGCTATGGTAGTTCGGGTACAAACGAATGCCTGGCATGCGATGTACCTCATGGCAGCGGCGCAGGTCTTCGTCCCAGTCCGGCGACTTTGGATTGACGCACCCGAAGGGAACAAGAAAGTTCGGGCCATGCTGGCGACAGGCGGTGGCTAGTCGTATATTGAGGCCCGCCACATCCCGACACAGCAGTGCTTCATAGCTACCGGCCCACGCTTGCGTCACACCTTTTTTCTGGAGACGTTTCACAAGGCTGGCGGGGTCATCGCCAATCACGCGCCTGAACGGCCATCGAAACAAATCAATGTTGGTATCAATCATGATGGCAATGCTTTCGCTTTGAGAACTGGCTGCAACAAGCGGCGCATATTTCCTCCCAGAATCAGTTTTTTTTCTGAGTCGGATATTTCGGCTCCAATGACTTTTGCGACTTGCGAGGCGAAGCAGCGGCCACCCACATCGCTACCGTACACGACACGTTCCGCGCCAAGCTCGCGGACAGCCATTTCGACGAACCCTGAGGTGGGGTCTGACCCGGCGATTCCGGCGCAGACATTCGGCGAATCGCGGATGATACGGATGCCGCGTTCCCAGTTACCGCCCGTATGTCCACAAATGAATTGCGCCTTTGGATGACGCCTGGCAAGTTCGACCACGTCGTAGGGACTGGACTCGCCGGGTCCATCCCCCAGAGCATTGAGCCAGGTGTGCTGGAGTATCGGCACGTTCATGGAAATTGCCCGCTCGACAATCGGATCGAGCGCCGGTGAACTGCACCGAACATCGGTTTCCAATTCCCCGACCATGACCATGGGGCCATCTCGGACACAGCGATCAAATTCTTGAAGACAGAAATGGACATGCTCCGGATTCAAATAAAGCGACCCGTAGGCGCGGCTGGGAAAATGCCGCACTGCCTGCATCACGCGATCGTTTTCTATGCGGATCTGCTGCGGCGTGGCGTGGTTCTCGTATTCCGAAAATCCCTGAGAGAGGATCAGTCGCTCAATACCGAGCCTGTCCATGTGACGAACCAAAACCGCCATACGTTCTTCTGGGGTGTTGCCCGGCAGGGAGGCGAGATGGCTGTGCACATCCCAGATTCGAAAAGAACCATCGAATCCCAAATTTGCCGCAGATTCCTGAGCGTCGGCGTGAACGCCGGCTGCGACGACCCCGGCCGCCAAGCCTTTCAGAACTGTTCGTCGATTGAGTGTCATCGCGTTTAGTACCCCACGTTATGGCAAAGACCGCAGGAAGTCGGAGCCTTGCGAAGTTGATGACAACTGACGCAGGAAGCCATGGAAATATCTTTCTGCTGACGCAAGAAAGCCTGGTCGCGAACTACGCCATGGCACACGGCACAATTCACCTTGGCGTCGATATGTTTTTGGTGACTGAAGAAGACGAAGGGCGGTAGTTGATACAGTCGAACCCAGGGAATTTCCTGCTTGTCTTTTTCAAACCGAGCCAACTTCTGAATCTCCGGGCTTGTCTTCATCACAGCCTGGTGACAGACCATACATTTTGCGACGTTCGCGATTTGCATTCGTTTGCCGTCAGCCGATAATTCATGACAATCGGCACAATTCATTCCGGCGGCCTTCACGTGACGCTGGTGACTGAATGGAACAGGCTGCAGCGGAGCGGGAAGCGGCGGCTCGATGTCCTGAGGCTCGCTGCCGGCGTGGCCCTTTCCGGCCTGCAAGGCCGCCAACTCAGCTTGCAATTTCGCCTGAGCCGGACTGGATTGACCTTTGGCAAAAAGCGTATACGCGGCCATAACGGTGGGGCCAGAACCTTCGCCTCCAAGGTTCCCAGCCGGTCCGACAGCAATTGCCACAAACTGTTTCTTTGTTCTTGTGCCGCGATACGTAATCGGAGTAGCTCGCCCGTAGAATTCCAGTCTCGTGACCCAAAGCTCCTTCCCAGTCTGCACATCGAAGGCGCGGAAACGCTGGTCGGAAGTGGCGCCGATGAAGATCAGTCCGCCGGCAGTTACGATGGAGCCCCCAAGGTTCGAGATGCCAGTCTTCGGGATTCCTTTCGCCTGGAGAGCATCGACGACGCCGAGCGGCACTTGCCAGGCGATCTTTCCTGTATTCAGATCGACGGCGTTCAAAGTTCCCCATGGCGGCTGCTGGCACGGATAATGATTGCTGTCCCAGAAGCGAGCGTAGGTTCCCCACTTGCTGCCCCACTCGTAGGCTTCAGGAGAACCGGGAGGCTGCGGTTTCATTTCTCCGACCACTCCCAGATTGCTCACGTTGACGAACAGATAACCGGAAGCAGGATCGAATGAAGCGCCGGACCAGTTGCCGCCTCCCAGGGTGCCAGGGAATTCTACCTTCAGGGTCAATCCCCAGGGATTAAAAAGACGTCCTGGCAGCGCAGCACCGAAGGTTTGGAGACAGTCCTTGTGAGACTCCGGTGTGACGGTGGTGATATCGTCGCGCGTGACTGAGGTCGTGGCCAAAGGCGGCGGTTCCAGCGGGTAGGGCTGGGTTGGCCAACTCGCTTCTCCTGGTAAGTCACTTTGCGGGACAGGACGTTCTTCAATGGGGAAGAGGGGTTTGCCGGTCAGACGATTCAACACAAACACAAATCCGGTTTTGGTCACCTCTGCGACGGCTGGGATTTCACCATTGGCGCGGCGAACCGTCAGCAGTACAGGTTGTGCGGCCGGGTCGTAATCCCACAGATCGTGATGCACGAACTGGTAGTACCACACAAGATTGCCGGTGGCCGCATCAAGCGCCACGAGCGAATCGCCGAAGAGGCCTTCACCTTTCCGGTCAGCCCCATAAAAGTCGTAGGAGGGCGAACCCAGCGGCAGAAAAACCAACCCATCTTTGACATCGACACTCAGCAGGCCCCAGGCATTGGTGCCGGAGCGATCTTTCCAGTCGTCGTTGTGCCAGGTATCGTGGCCAATTTCTCCGGGTTTCGGCACGGTATCAAATCGCCACACCAACTTTCCGGTAAATGACATCCCACCATCTAACGACAAATTAT
>JAZKAG010000108.1:27326-28934 GCA_040389265.1 Acidobacteriota bacterium | reverse complement strand
CCGCGCCACTGGGTCCTATCGAGGGAAACTCCTGTAGTTCCGATCCAACGATGACCACATCCTTATATATGACTGGAGGTGAGGTATCGTCATACTTCAGATTCGGCCACTTCGTGGCAACTCCCTTGCGAAGATCGATGGATCCATCGTTGCCGAAATCCTTGCAGGGCTTGCCTGTGGAGGAATTGAGAGCGTAAAGACGAGCGTTCGAACTCACATAAAAAATGCGACTCTCTGGGTGATTCTGCTGCGCTCCTGAACGAGGGGACGCATTTCCGTTCCAATACGCCACGCCGCGATTTGGAACTGGATTGGGCGGCACCGACACGCCGCGCAAAGGATCGAAGAGCCACAGTTGTTTACCCGTCTCCGCGTCGATGGCAATCGCCTGACCCGTTGGAACCGCCAGGTAAAGGACATCGCCGACCATCAGCGGAGTATTTTCGAAAGCTGCCACTCCGCCGCCCTTAAAGGCTGGTACCTGGTACGTCCATGCTCGTTGAAGTTGCTGGACATTGGTTCGATTGATCTGTTTGAGCGGCGAATACCGCAGGCCGCCGGGATCGTATCCGTACGTGGGCCATTCCTGACCGGGAGCAGCGGAACCCGCCTGACCATGAGCCGCACCGCACGTCAGAAGGCAGGAAGCCAGAACAAAGATGCACCGGACGCGGCTGGTACCTCCATCACCGGGATGAGAGTCGAACCGAGGCATGAAACCTATTTTCTCCAGTCCAAAATTACCTTAGCGCAGTCGGCGGCGCTCATCATGTCCACTCTTCTTGTACTCCTGCTACGGCAATCGACGCCAAATGATCGGTCGAAGGTCGGAGCCGGGCTCCAGCTTCACCGTCGCCCTGTACGGTTTCGTACATCCAGCGGCGGTAGATGCCCTTGGATATGACCCCCCTCCAGAGTTGCGGATTACACCGATTTTGCGTGCACGGGCTATTCTCTGTTCGACCGCGGAACCGGCTCGAGCGATTTCCAGTCAACCGTGCAGCCTCACACTGAATGAAGGAAGGGTTGGAACGCAATCACGCAAAGAAAGCTCGCCGAGTTGGTGGAGCCGCTCATGGCCGCAAAACGCGGTCATGAGCGACGGTTGAATTGGTATCGGGTTCCACTCTTAAGGCAAGAGAGAACCCTGTCGCAAGAGAATCATCAGAAGTAAAACTTTGCCCCTAGTTGCCCGATGCGTCCCCCGTTGTCGCCGAAGATTACGCCAAAGTTGCCGGGGCCGTCGTTAAAGTTCCCATCTACAGCGTTATTGCCATAGAACTGCGCATGATTGAAGGCATTAAAGAATTCCGCGCGGAATTCTGCAGAAGTTCCCGACGTGATCTTCACGTCTTTTAGCAGCGCCAAGTCGGTGTTATTGACCCCCGGCCCCTGAAAGAATCTCCTGGGAGAATTCCCCTGCGTGCCGAGTATTTCCTGGCTGAATAGCGAAGTATTGAAATATGGTTTGCCGTGTCTCGGATTGTGGTCGCCTTTGATGTTGCCCTGGGCGAGTTCTGGCGCGTCCGTGCCGCCGAAAAACGGACTGTTTCCTGTGTTTCCCATCAACGATTGCTGCTGAACTGAAAGAGCTGCAAAAAGGGCAAG
>JAZKAG010000108.1:24590-27316 GCA_040389265.1 Acidobacteriota bacterium | reverse complement strand
AGCTTATCGAAGGGCAGCTCGTACGTATAACTGGCCACAAAATTATTTGGGACGTTATACGTGGAAATGTTCCGGAAATGATTATGGTCGCCAAAGAGAAATATCTGGTCTCCAAATCCTGACCCATTATCGATGGCTTTACTCCACGTATAGCTCAACAGAACTGACAGGCGTTCGGTCGTATGCCGCAACGTGGACTCCAAAGCATTGTAGGCGGAGTTACCCACGTTGAGTTGCCAGCCATTGCCTTGAAAGTTCGGTCCAAAGGGTCCGCGAGTCCCGTCAATCACTCCGCCGCCGACAGGGTGATAGACCTGGTTCTCCCCTCCCGGTCCGCAGGTGATAGTGCCGGGAACAACCTGGCTTGGCTGGCTCACACTCAAGCAGAGCGCTGGATCTCCGGGATTGTTGTCCGCGTTGACCGTAAGGTGGTGTCCAAAGGTCCCGACATAACTCAGGCTAAACACTGTGTTAGACGAAAGGGCGCGCTCGAAAGAAACATCGATGTGCTCTTCGTAGGGACTAGGCGAATGAATCAGCGGATTTCTCTTTCCTCCGACGGGTTCGAATCTCGACCAGTCAAGATTCTGGTCGTCGGTCACCGGAGGGAGGGGAAACGGTTGAATGCGAACATTCCCGCTGGCCCGGTCGATGAACGGCTGGGCAAACAACGCGGGAGCCGGGGCTTCATAGAACAAAGAATATGGAGCAGATGCGAAATTGAAGGTGTTATAGCCTTCGATGTTGGTGAAATAAAGGCCAAATCCGGCACGAAAACTGGTCTTACCTTGATCAGGGGAATAGGCCAAACTGACTCGTGGACCAAAATCATGCCAGTTGATGTCGGACATGTGTTCAGGAACTCCGGCGTCTCCGGGAAATACATAGCCTGTCGGGGCCGTCGGGAATTGGGTTGATTGTTTCCCCAGCAGGATCACGGGATTTCGATTGTGTTCTTCCCTCCAAAACGGGTTCACTTCCCAACGCACGCCATAGTTGACGGTCAAGCGATCGGTTGCGCGCCAGCTATCCTCTCCATAGATCCCGGCATAGAATGTACGCAGGTTCAAACCTGCAGGAGTGCCCTGGAAGAAATAATCCGGCGCACCGATCAACAAGTCGGCCAAATCGTCTCCGGATTCCTGGCCGTTAAAACCGAAACCGCCATTACTGCCATTATTCGGGTGACTGAGATCTACCTGGTCCCAGTGATATTGCGCGCCGAACTTCAGCGTGTGCGTACTGATCACCTTTGTGAAGTCATCCTGAAACTCGTATGTATTGTTGAACTGGGATACCACCGAGATAGGCGCACCCACGCCAAAAGTATTTAAGGATATTCCCGGCCAATTCTGGTACTGCGGAGGCGCGAGTTGGTAAATGCCCCCATTTGAAGGATCAGCAAATCCAAGAGATGCCAGTGTTGGACCGGTTGTGGGCGACAGTCCATTGATGTTCTTGTTGCGCGTATAACTTGCGGTGAATACATTCACCGTGGTTGGGTTAAATGTCGTTGTATCGCTGAGGACCCACAACTGTGCCTTTCCTACCGAAGTTGACGGAAAGCCGGGTACTGAACTACTCCCCCCAAACGGATTAGAGGATGACCAAGGGTCGTAGTGATAGTAGCCGGAAATTAGTCCGAATCGGGTGTTGGCGTCGATTTTGACTCCGCCCTTGTTGTCTGTCAACGTGGATGAGAATCCATTCGAGGTCCAGATGTTTTCAATCCCTGTGTCGGGGTTGACAGTGTTGGCCGCTGGGAGAAGCGCCAGTACGTTCGCACTGACAGGCGACCACGCCGACATGGGAACTACGGCATTGGGAAAGACGCACTGGGTGTTGCTGGTGCAACCGGCCGTATAGTAGGACTCACCCGCCGTTACGGTATATCCCAGGCGGGAACTCAGAATGCCCGCGAAATATGGACCGCTGACCGTCTTGTTAGCCTGGAGAAAATTGCCGGTTCGATCGGACAAGTCACCAGTCAGATCGGCGGCCGAGGGAATCGTTACTCTCGCACTTTGAGCACTTGTTTGCCGAAAGCCTTCGTAATCCGCAAAGAAAAAGACCTTGTCGCGCACGATCGGGCCGCCAACGGTGCCGCCAAAGTCGTTCTGGCTCAAATTGTTAACGGTATGTTGAAAGTAGTCTGCGCTATTGAGGTCTGAATTGCGCCAAAACTCGTATGCATCCCCATGAAAGTGATTCGTACCGGACTTGGTCACCACATTCACTATGCCGCCAGAATATCCACCATACTCAGCGCCAGCGTTGTTGGTAACGATACGAAACTCGGCAATGGAATCGAGCGTCGGGGTCAGGAATGTACCTCCGCCTGCTCCCTCAAACGTGTTGGCTCCATTCACCATGAAACCGCTATGTACGTCTTGCGCCCCGCTCATAGAAAGCAAACCATTGTTCTGGAAATTCGAGGGCTGTATACTGCCGTACTGTTGTACGTTGATTTGGACAACGCCAGGTTCCAGCTTGAGGAGATCGGTATACGCACGCGCACTCAGCGGCATGTCCACGATTTGTTGTCCGTCGATCACTTCTCCCATCTGGGCACTCACGGTATCGACCTGCGCTTCGGTTGAGGTCACCGTCACTTGCTGTAGATTCGCGCCAACCTTCAACGTGGCATCCACACGCCGGGCCGTATCGACGTTAATTACCACGTCCGCTTCTTCGTATTTCCCGAAGCCGGCCTTTTGGAAAGTGAC
>JAZKAG010000108.1:9064-24580 GCA_040389265.1 Acidobacteriota bacterium | reverse complement strand
AGCGAAGGAAAGTTATAGAACCCGGCCGAGTCGGTTTGAATATCCCGCACCACGCCCGTCAGTGTGTTCCGCAAGTGCACGGTCACTCCTGGAAGCACTTCACCCTGGGTGTCGCGAGCTGTTCCGGAAATGCTACCCGTCACCGCCGCGAAGACCGCGGTCATGGAAAAGCCTAGGATCGCCGCCAGCAGGGCGAGCTTGAATCCAGACGTCAAATTGCGAACGCGCGATGAAATTGCCATCTCGAAATGGTGACCGGGGCAGTCATGTAAACTCGCAATCCCGGGAACAACCCTCTCCGTTACGGCCAAATCTATCGCGTTCTGTTTTTGCGTCATCGCTTTGATCTCCCCCAGAAAACTTCTCGCATTACGATCAAATTTGAAGGAAGGCTAATAAAACAAGCACAGGATTGTCAATAGTTTTTTTAATATTGCAGATTAATAAGGAGACAAATTGCAAGAATCTGACCCTAGCCTGTGAATTGCGACGGGGTATGTTTTTAGCGCGACCCGGCATCATTTCATTCCAGGGAATGGCTAGAACCCTGGCGTCTATGCATGACCGCACGCCGCAGGTCCCCGGTCAGGGCAGGAAGGGGAATCGGTCCGGGCGGATGGAACCACCGTCACTGAAGGCGCGATCTGGGCGGATCCAGGTATTTGCAAAGAAAGTCGAACGTCCCCTTCCCGTGGATCGTGTGCCCTCCATTGAAATATTCGATGGCGGTGCGGTCTGGGATGCCGAGTTGGTTGTAGAAACGTCTTACTTTGGCGTATTCAAAAGCGACTCTTTCATCCACGCTGGTGCCATCGCTGTGACCTCGTTCCACCATGAACGGCCGCGGCACCATCAGGTTCGCCAATTCCGCGTAGTTGATGACGTTCGCGAAATTGAAATCGTAGACATCATAGCTATCGTCAAACATGAAGGAATTTGAAGTCACGCTGGTCGTGATCCAAACCGCATCGTTGAAATCACCAGAACAGATGCTTAGCGAATAACCATCCAATAGCGGCGGAATCCGCATGGCCGCCTTGCCGCCGTAGGACATTCCGTAAAATCCAATCCGACTTGAATCCACGAATGGCTGCGTGGCCAACCAGCGCAACAATTGCTGATTTTGCCCAAGGATGAACGAGTTGATCGAAAGCTTTAGAGGATGGGCCATGCGTTGAATGCCCTGGAAGCGGTCGCCTCCGATCCAGGGATTTTGGGGTGCATAAACTACGAAGCCCATATCCGCCAGGCTTGCACCAAAGTGACGATAGTACGGACTATCGATTCTGGGATCGGCCACGTCCTGGGCGCGTCCCGAGAAGCCGTGTTGGCAAACGACCACCGCACGGCGCTCGCCCGCGCCAAGTTTCTTTGGCACCAGAAGAATTCCGTAGGCGAACACCTCTGGCCACACGTCGAGCATCACCTGGTAGCCGCGGAAACCCGGCTCATCGTAGATCAATTTTGTCCGCGGATTGGCTTCCAGGCTGGGAGCGGGAAGTTGCCCGAAGATCTCCTGCCAAATGTAATTCCGCTGAGGCTGCGTAGATGCGCGCCAATGCTGGGGAGAGGAAACGTCGGCGCTTGACCAGAACGCCGCACGCCGCCGGGGAGACACCTGAACCAGTCCCTGGGTGAATGCCACCATTTGGTTGAGTTGAGACTGCAGCCGCAATTCCGAATCCACGCGATCACGGACGTAGTGCGGAGCCTCTTGAGAGCGCAGCGGCGGAATGCGCACGCCGAGTGAACGGAGCAGGGCCTGTAGCGCGGGCTCCGACCCTGGCCACCCTCGTCCACCTTCATCAATCAGCAGTTGAAAGTTGCGCCTGACGCCCAGCGCCGTAAAGATTGTCTGCGCCCGGGCCGCTTCGCGCTGCACGGAATCGATCGGAGGAGACGCGAGCTTGCCGTTCGGGCATGCATTTTGACGCTTCGGTGTCGCACGCGGCGGCCCATCGACTTCCGGACCTCGGCCCCCTTCGATAATCAGGACTCGGGGCGCAATCAAGCTGGCGATCTCCGCATCCCCGAACTCACGCACCAGCCCCCAGACGTCGCGATAGATCGGTTCCTCCCAGACGCTTTCGCGCCCCTGAAAATAGCCGCTCACGACGGTGGCGTCAATGCGCGAGTCCAGCGCAGCAGAGTATAGAGCGATCAGACCTCCCTCGCCATAACCCATCACCCCAATCGGGAGGCGTCGGGTTTCGTTTTCCCCGGCGAACCAGTCGATTGCTGCCAATACCTTTTGCACTTCATACCCGATGATGTGCCGCCCCATTTCAAAAGCCATGCGATAGATCCATTCACGATGGGGCTCATTCGTCATTCGGACTTCCGGATTGCCGGAGAAAGTGTCTTCGCGATTGATCAGCAGAGGAATGACGACCTGGCAGCCATTTTCCGCCAGACGCCGAGCGAACTGCGCGGACTCAGGAATTCCCTCCTCCAGTCCAACCAGGATTTCTGGAATCCAATCCGCATCCGGAAGGGCGACCACGCGGGCCAAAGCTGCGCGCGTCGGCTGCAGCAGCAAGCCTTCCGCACACATTCCGCTAAGACCGAGGTCGGCACCGTCAAAGACTGGCCATCGAATCGCGTATACGGCATAGCCGGCCCCGCAAGCGAGTTCCGAGGAGCCAAGCGGAGACGCGAGAACTTCGGGAATACAGGGCGCAACGCGAGCATCTACGGCGCCGATGATGTGCCGAAAGCGTTCGCGATGAGGGGAAATAGATTGCTGGTAATTCTGTGCGGAGCGATAATCCCACTGCCACAGGCGAGTTCGCTCCTGCGGCGTCTGTTGCAGACGTTGCAGGAGGAAGCGGCGCATTCCATCTTCCATCTGTTCCGCGAAATCCGCCTGCTGCAGCAGAGCACTTGTCCCCGCAAGCACAGGATCTGCGGGTACGCTGGCAGGCCGCTTGGATTCATCGCCTGAATCCGCCAGTCCCGAGGCCAGGAATGCCTGTGGGCCTAGCCCGAGAGACAACAGAGTCTTGCTGGAATATTCGAGAAATTTTCGACGGATCATTTCTTACTTCATTTGGACTGGTGTCATGCGATGCCGAATTCGGTTAGGATACATGGATTTGACACGCACATCGCGCTCCACTAATTTTATGTTCTAAATGGATTGCCTGAAAACTACCCGCCATTGGGGTATGTTATTTCAAAAAAGATGGAGGGGTGCGACGTGACCCAGCAATTCCGCTCAATTCGAAATCATCTGGCGCTTTTGGTCGTTTTGGTCATGGCGGGTTTTTGCCTTCGAGGTAACGCAGCCGACTTGAAGGCGGGTGTAGCAAAAGTGGACATCACGCCGCCGCTGGGCACCAAGATGTGGGGATACTTTAATCGTTTGAAAGGGGCGGAGGGCATTCTTGATCCGCTGTATGCTCGCGTGCTGGTGCTGGAAACCGGGGACACGCGACTCGCGTATGTCGACCTCGACCTGGGCCGCACATTTGGGCAAGCGTCGCTGGATCGGCTGCGCGCCGCGGTAAAACAAAGCAGCGGGATCGACGATCTGATTGTGCAGGCCATCCATACCCACGCTGGACCTGTGATTCTGGATAGTTATGCCTCAGGACCGCCGGCCTGGGAAACCGCTGATCTGGAAAAAATAGAAAAAGCGATCCACGATGCCGCGGATAGTGCCGTGCCGGTTCGTTTGGGAGTCGGTTATGGCCAGGCTTACATCGGCTACAATCGCCGCCAACCGAACCCTGACAGCACGGTGACGATGCTATGGTCAAACCCGACGAAGATTCCGACAGGACCGCTGGACCCGACGATTGCCATCCTTCGCATCGACCAGATGGACGGACAACCCTTGGCCATCCTGGTGAATTATGCCATGCATCCGGTAACGTTCGGTCCGGACAATCTGCGATATTCGGCGGATTTCCCAGGTGTGATGTGTAAGGTGGTCGAGCAGGCCTTTGGTGGCAAGCCCCTGGCATTCTTCGTCCAGGGTGCGCCCGGCGACATTAATGTGTACGACGCCACAACCCCGATGAAACAGGATGCGATTGCACGGCGCGACTGGGCAGGAGAAACGCTGGGCAAAGCGGCGGCGAGCGCCGCCGAACAAATCCAAACCAGCACAGACCCGAACCCCAGCATCGACTTTGCGGAAGACCCGCTCACATTCAAGCTACGGTGGGACCCGGCAAAATTTCGCCAGGAACTGCTGCGAGAAATCAATCCGATTGCATTTGAGACTTTTGCGCCGCCCATTCAGGAAGTGATGCAGTTGCCGGTGACAACCGCATTGATCGATCGGAAGATCGCGATCCTGGGAATGCCGGGGGAACCTTTTGTGGAATATCAGATGAACATGCGCGCCCGATGCCCGGTGGATGCGTGTTTTTTCCTTGGATACACGAACGGATATTACGGATATTTTCCGACAATCAAAGCTGCAACGGAAGGCGGATACGGCGCTCAGAGCGCAACGACCTGGGTCCAGGTGGGCGCCGGGGACCAGATGGAGAATCATGGCATGATCGAAATCTACCGAATGCTGGGCCGCTTACCGGACGCACCGAATACGAATTGGAAATCTCTGCCTACGCCATAAAGTCGCTTGATTATTTTTCGGAAGTCGATCCCTTTACCCACTGCAGCGGCCATACCAAATGCAACCTGGGCGGCCCAGAGACTTTCGCCGCGATGTCACCCGACGGGCGACCAGTTCACGCCTTCAGTCGGAAGGGGATGTGACCCTGCGCCATCGTTCTGGACGCTGCATCGCTTCGGTCCTTTGGAGGGCCGATCGTTCCGTGGCGCGGACAGAACTGGACGGGTTCTCCGTCGGCTAGATAGCTTCCATTGTTCATGCAATTTCTGCGCGCCACCCGACGTAGAGATCGTCAAGAATTTTTTCCGCAATCAATCTCGCGGCTCCCAGAGCACAGGCTTCGCCGCCCAGCGAGGAGGCCCTAAGGTCGACCTGGTTGGCAGATTTCTCCAGCGACCGCTGTTTGATGATGCGCCTCACTGGGTCTGAGAGAAGCTGGGGCATCGCGCGAAATAGCGCCCCCCCAAAGATCATGACTCGAGGATTCAGCAGATTGACCAGATCCGCCAGTCCGATGGCAATGTAGGAAGCCGCTTTCTGCAGCACGCGGAAGGCAAGGCTGTCATTCTCCGCCGCCGCCGCGGCAATCAGCTCAATGCTGATGTTATCCAAGTCTCCGTCGGCGAGATCTCGTATCCTTGAATCAATGCCCTGTTCGATCGCGGTCCGCACGGCCTGAATAATCGCGGCGCAGGACGCCACCGTTTCCAAACATCCATTGTTGCCGCAGGAACACAACGGACCATTCTCATCGACTGTAATGTGGCCGAACTCGCCTGCTCTGCCGCCCGCGCCACGATAAAGTTTGCCGTCCAGGAAAATTCCGGCACCAATCCCCATGCCGACATCAATATAAAGAAAGTCGCTCAGATCCCGACCTAGTCCAAACCATTTTTCTGCAGTCGTCGTGGTGCGGACACTATCTTCGAGCAAACATGGGATTTGGAACTCATTTTGAAAAATGTCTCTGAGGGGCACATTTTTCCACTCTGCCATTTGCCCGGGGCGTGGATAGGAAAGGACAAGCCCGGAATGGCTATCGATGACCCCGGAATGGGCGATGCCGATGCCCTTAATCGCGCCTGAAGGCAAGGCGGAAGTGTCAATTGTTTGGCGAATGGATTGAAAGGTTCTCTCCAGCACCCGTTCACGCCCTTGCTGCATTTCGGTGCGGGTCTGAAACTTCTGAAGAATATTTCCATTTATGTCGGTGATGACGATACGCGAGTAGAAAGACCCGAGATCGACTCCGACCAGGTAAGCAGCATCCTTGCGGACCTCCAGCGGAACCGGCCTGCGACCAAGTTGAGAGCGGGTCGGCTCGGATTCCACGACAAGTCTTTTTGACAAGAGGCGCTGCACGATTGCAGTGATGGAAGCCGCGCTCAGGTCGGCCTGTCTGGCCAGTTCAAGACGAGAGTTATTCACTCCGGAATGAATCAAATGTAGAATGGCAAGTTCTCTTTGCTCTGTTTTATCCGGCGTGTCAGATGTTCGCGCTCGCATGTCTTTCATAGACATAATTTTACTGTTCTGCTCCCCGCGTGTATTGGTTCGTTCTGCCATTATTCTTCATTTTGAAAAAATTAGATTATTTTTCTGGATGAACTATATTACAACAAAATAATCGAAATTCCCGCCTTTTAGTTGACATTGATAAATATCTCTGTCAGCCTGTGTTCAGCCAGGAAGCTCGGAATTCGCTCATGAAAATAGAAACTCAACGAAAAACCACGTCGCCGCGACCGGAAACACTAGCGATCGACGGCGGAACTCCTGTGCGCCGCGAAGCAATCGCTCTGGAATTCCCCGGGATCCACCATATGGATGAGGAGGAGATTGATGCTGCGCTGCGGGTGCTGCGCAGCCGTTCTCCTTTTCGCTATTACGGGGTCGATCTGCAAGGTGAAGTACTGGCCTTTGAGAAGGAATTTGCCTCATTCCTGGGCGTGAACCACTGCCTTGCGGTGAATAGCGGGACAGGCGCATTAATCACCGCTCTGGCTGCACTCGGTGTCGGCCCTGGGCAGGAAATTATTGTCCCTGCGTACATGTGGGTCTCTGTGGTTGCGGCCGTCATCGATCTTGGAGCCATTCCGGTTCTGGCGGATATAGACGATACATTTTGTCTGGATCCAGCCGCGATCTTGGCAGCGATCACGCCGCGAACCACCGGTGTAATTGCCGTTCATATGAGCGGAGCGCCGGCGGATATTGAAGCCATCCAGAAGGTGGCCGAGTCGCATGGGTTGTTTCTACTGGAAGACTGCGCTCAATGCGCGGGCGGCAGCGTAAATGGCAAGAAGGTTGGAACCTTCGGAGACATGGCTATCTTCAGCTTTCAAATGAACAAGAACATGACAAGCGGAGAAGGTGGATGCGTCACTACCAACGATAATCGCCTATATAATCGCGCGGTCGCCTGTCACGACACTGGCTATGCTCGCGATTCCAATGGACGTGCGATGTTCGACAACCTGGACCTGTGTCTCTGGGGGCGCGGCTATCGCATGGATGAGATTCGGGCGTCCATTCTGAGGGTCCAGTTGAAAAAGCTGCCGACAATCATCTCGCACATGCACGACAGCAAATACCGGATTCGCGCAGCTCTCGGGCAGAATTTTAAAGTTCGTCTCCGCAGGATTATTGATCCGAGCGGCGATACCGGCTGCTTTCTACTCACTACCTTCCAGTATCCTGAGATTACCCAGCAGATCAATCGCGCGTTACGCGCCGAGGGAATCGTCACGCTGACCCAGGGCGTGAACAACATCGTGATGACGCAATGGGGTCTCCATATTTACTACAATATCCCCAGCCTGGTGCATAAGACCGGCGTCGACAAACGAAACTTCCCATGGTCGCTTGCGGAAAACAGGGATTCTCGAATGGAATACAGCAAGGGAACTTGTCCGGTTGCCGATAGCCTTTTCGAGCGCACCGTCCTGCTGGCCATCCCATCATGTCTGACCGGTCAGGATGAGCAAGACATCATCCACGCCTTCGACAAGGTGTTGCGCCATTACTGTAGTTGAGTTTCGCAATCCGCTGTACCAAACCCCAATCCAGGAATTTGCGGTCGGTTGGTCGAGGCCATGGATTCGGCGCGAATCGCTCAATTTCTTTAAACGATAGATATGCACTTGAAGGAGAATCGGATGGGAATATGGATCCACGCCGCGCAAAAGTGCAGCCCGCAATTCGACTTGAGATTGAAATCGATCATCTCCATCCTTGCTTTCCTCTCCGTATTAGCGACGACAACTTTAACGGCGCAATCGAGTACACCGGATCCGGTTCTGGATTGGATGAATTCCATCGCACAAGCCGACCTGCAGCGACGAACGCAGGCGATCGACAAAATCCACGATCGCGCTGAGGCAGAGCGTCGGAAACAATTGGTGCATACAAGAATGCTGGAAGACCTGGGCGGCCTACCCAGCTACAACGGCCCGCTACATGTTCGGATAACTGGTGAAATCCGGAGTGAGAACTACACCATCGAGAAAGTGATCTACGAGAGTTTGCCAGGTTTCTACATCACGGCCAATGTGTACCGGCCAAACCGCCCCGGCCGTTACCCTGCTGTCTTGTTGCAATCCGGCCACACCCAGGAAGGAAAGCCTGAGAATCAGCGCGTCGCAGCCAATCTGGCGATAAAGGGATTTGTGGTTCTCTGCTTTGATCCCATCGGACAGGGGGAAAGAGTCCAGACCTATAGCCACCAATTCAACGCGCCGCTGGCAGGTTGGTCCGTTCCCGAGCATATCGAGATGGGAGCACAGACCCAACTGATTGGAGAAGGGTTGGCGCGTTATTTTATATGGGACGCGATGCGGTCGATCGACTATCTAGCCAGCCGCCCAGATGTGGATGCCACTCGCATTGGAGCGGCAGGCTGCTCTGGAGGAGGCGCCCTGACGACTTTCACCGGCGGCCTCGATCGAAGGCTAAAAGTCGTCATCCCCGCCTGCTATCCCACCACGTTCAAGGTACTGTTTCCCACGAATGGGCCGGACTCAGAAATGGTCTTTCCCCATTTTCTGGCAAGCGGACTGGATACGGCCGACTTCGTGGAACTGTCTGCCCCGACGCCCTGGCTCCTGCAATCGACCCAGCATGATGAATATCACTTTAGCCACGCTGGCGTTCATGAGGTGTATGAGGAGGCCCGAAAGTGGTATTCCGTTTACGGAGCCGAGAATAATGTGGGATTCATGATAGGACCGGGAACGCACGGGATGCCGCTGGTCAGCCGGGAAGCTGTCTATGAATGGATGATTCGCTGGCTGAAAGGTGGTCAGGGAGATCCGCATGAGCAGCCCGTAAAGATGTTCACCAATCATGAGCTGCAGGTGACAAAAAGCGGCAATGTTGAGGATGAACCAGGCAGCCGCAAACTCTATCAAGTACTGTCGGCGGATTTTAAGGCGAGAGAACAAAAAAGAAGCCTCCCCCATCTGGTGGAGGAACTTCGTGACATGAAGATTTCGACGGACGGCTTGCCCCCCAACGTCAGGATTCTGAAGGATACGAACGGCACGCAAGTCCGGCGACAACAAATCCAGTTTGAAAGCGATCCGGGAATCTGGCTGAACGCCAATCTGTATCTGCCGTCTTCTCCGGGACGAAAACAGGCTGTGCTGGTCGTAACCGGCAATAACATGTTCGGGGTTATGCCAACAGACACGATGGCAGAACATATCGCCGAGTCCGGCGACGTGGTGCTGGAGATGGAACCTCGTAGTTCCACATTGAAGAATCTCGAGGGCCCGCTGACTGGAGATTGGATGACAAACATGCAGGCGAACCTGATCGGTCTGAATATGCCGACATTGCGGGCCCATGACATCCTGCGCGGCGTCGACCTGCTGCAGGCTCGTCCTGATGTCGGTCCCGGTCCGGTCCGCGGAGCTGCCCGCGGGGTGGAAGGCATCTGGCTTTTGCTTGCGGCGGCCGCAGATCGTCGATTTGGCAAGATCTGGCTTGATCGAACTCCCTACAGCTTGCGCGCGGCGTTGGAAAACTCAATGGCGTCGGATTTGTGGGACGCAGTGATTCCGAATTTTGTGCTCCATTGGGACCTGAAGGATTTGGTAAGTGCAATGGGCCAGCGGCAGGTCCTTTGGACGGACCCAACGAACTGGATGCATGGCGTGGTCTCTCTCGGTCCGCCCTATCAATATCGGTATGTTCTGGGGGACACCACCGATCTGGCGAATGTTCAGGATGACGCGTACATCCATGAACTGCTCCACTAGACAGGGACACCGATCGCGCAGAAAAGGTGCTGGGGACAAACGCTCTTCGTTCAGCCTCGAAGAACGGCTTCTCCGGCTCGTCCATTTGAGCCGATTGCCTGGATTGAAGCATGAGCAGCCGGTGGCCGTAATCGGGATGAAGGGGTTATGCGCGGTAGGCCCGATTTCCCGCCTTCCTATAGGCTTCGCGAGCTTGTCGCAGTTGGTCCTTCTGCTCGGTGAGGCCCAGAACTTCAATCATTTGACGAACGGTCATTTTTGGGTCGTTGGACCAGAAGATTCCGCGGTCATCGTCAACGTAGTAACGGAAGCCTGCCCGGTCTCCAAAGCTCTTAGTGAACAATTCTCCTTGGTTGAGGGTGGGACTCCAGCCCAGGATGGCATAGCTCAAATCAATTTCCTGCACGAGGATATTCCCCACAAGAGATCTGCCGCCAGCGCTGTCGACGCTACCCATGCTGGGCTTCCATTCGACCTGGGAAACGATTCTGCCGGTCGGTTCAAACACACAAGCGTCAGTACGCCAGGTGCTGGAGACGATGTAGTAGGGTCCCTCGGCTGCCCGCGCGCCAGGTCGAGTCCTCTGAGGCGATTGACTGGGCCAGGCCACAATCTCGGCGCCTTTGCGGGCCAGCTCTGTCCAACCCTGATCAAATTCAATGTCGTAACAGATCTGGATTCCCAGCTTGCCAAAATCACAGGAGAAGACGGGTTCTTCCCTGCCTGGAGTGCAGCCGTGTTCCATGGAGTCGTCATCTCTATCCACTACCAGGTGCACTTTGCGATAGATGCCGGCGAGTTCGCCTTGACGTCCAATGAGAAGGGCGGCATTGGAACAACGCTTTGTGGCCTTATCCTCAAGCAGGTACAAAGGGGCCACGATGTAGCAATGGTGTTGGCGGGCTTTCTGAGTGAAGGCCTCCTGCACTGGCCCTGCCCAGGGATACGAGGAATCCGACACATGACGTGCAGCTTCGCCGGACACGGCGGTCTCCGGCAATACCGCCAGATCGAGTCCGCGCCCATATTGCTTCTGCGACTGCGCCTGCAATCGATCCACGATCTCTGTCAACTGCTGCAGGCGCGTCTCCAACCCGGGGTATTTCCCCCAGAGCGGTTGCATTACGGTTCCGACGATGACCTTCCGGGGCGGCTGGTGGGAGGTGCTTTTCCAATCCCCAGCGCGCTGCGAGCGACCTGCCGCCGAATCGCCACTGCCGCCGGCGCCTTGTGCCGTCCGTTCGTGACTGTCCTCAGAGCTATGCTGAGAAACTGCGGGCAGGGCAAGGCTCCCTAAACCCAGGCCGGCTGCCGTACCCAAAAATCCGCGACGTGTAATCTTCTTGTTTCGCATCTTGTGCTCACTCTCAAGCTCGCCGTACCAGGTGTGGTTGCGAAAGCGTTGATGTATCTGCGGTGGTGATCGGATGCGGTTCTAGCCCAGGTCCAGCAGCCCAAACAGGTGTTTGGCCCGGATGGATATGCGATGGATTATACTGCCTGCCTGTGCGCAGTACGAGTGCCAAAGACTCTTGCGGATATGTAAGAGTGCGGCCGTATCGTCTACCAAATTTCAGATTCAAAGAGAGTCCCATGGTTGAACGGATTTCCTGGCACCGCCGCGATTTCCTGAAGTGTCTGAGCGTTTTTCCTGCCGCGTGGATGGGGCTGGGCAGGGACGATGCAATGACCCCGCGGCTGGTGTTTAGCTGTTCGGCTTCAAATGATCTATATGAGCTGTTCGCCTCGGCTTCCTACCCGCGCTATGAGAGTGCGCACGAGGCGGTGTCACGATCGGCATCTGGCTCGGGTGTTCTGATTCTGGCGCAGGGCTACCCTGGGCAGGCCACCGAGCTGAGTCTGGATCTCTTCCGAGAAGCGGCGGAGAAAAAGCTGCGCCTGTACATCGAATTTCCCTCCTTCGTGCCGGGATTGCAGGTGGGTGCGCCGAGTGCGATTGCCAAAGGACGCTATGGAAATCTATTTGAACGCATTCTTGTCACTTCCGATGCGTTTGGCTCATCCCTCGAAAAACTTTCCCTGCTCGATTTTCACGACGGCCGGTATGTACCCGTCAGCGCCGGCAACGCTATTTTGTCGCTGGCGCGGGTGGCGGGATTTGACAAAGCGGTCTATGGCATTCCGGATGAAGGAGTCCATCCGATCCTCTTCCGAGCTCCGGAAGGCGATGTCCTGGTGAGCACCACCAAGCTTAGCCAATTCATTACGGGACGATATGCGCCGGTGCAGTCATGGACGATCGTCTGGAATTGGATTCTGGAGTGGCTGCAGCCCGAGGCTGCGGTTCGCCTGGGAAAATACCAGCCTGCGGTTCGCCCATCGTTTGGGCCGCGTGAAGCTCTGCCCGCAAATGCTGAGTTCCAGGCCTTCACGCGCGGTGTGGCGTGGTACCGCGGGGCGAATCTGTTTGTCCATCCTTCCTGGGAGAAGACGGTGGAGGAACGAGCCGCATTGGATAGCCCTTCTTTGGGACCCGCGCCAGACTGGCCGGTTGGTGATGGCAGCGCGGGTCTGCTGGAAGGGTTTTCGACGATCATCGAACCCGACGGGCGCCAGTTGCTGGGCTGGCGGCGCCGCAATGATTGTATGGGCGAAACGTCGATGGCGATGGCGCTGTCGTCCGCTGTGTCCGGCAGTGCGCGGGACGGTGCAATTGCCGCCAATCTGAATGACTTCATCTATCGTTCTCCGTTGGCGCAGGGGCCGCGCAACGATCCGAAAAGCCCTTCCTACGGGTTAGTGGGATGGGAGTTGCCGAAGGGGTTGGACGCATACTGGGGCGATGACAATGCACGCAGCGCGCTGGGCACGCTGGCGACGGCGGCGCTGCTGAAGACCGATCGATGGGATGAAGCGGTGCTGCGCTGCTTGTTGGCCAACTTTCGAACCACGGGCAAGCTGGGCTTCCGCGAAGACCGCCTGGATGAAGAGCAATTGCAGACCCACGGGTGGCGGCATTTTTATGATGCGGAGAATGTGAACTACGCTCCCCATTATCAGGCTTACCCGTGGGCAACTTATTTATGGTCCTGGCAGAAGACGCGCTACGCCGGGTTCCTGGAGCGGGCGAAGACTGCGGTTCGCATGACGATGGCCGCCTATCCGAACCAATGGCGGTGGACCAACGGCATCCAGCAGGAACGCGCCCGCATGTTGCTGCCTCTTGCCTGGCTTGTCCGCGTTGAGGATACCCCGGAGCACCGCGGGTGGCTGCGGCAGATGGCAGACGCTCTGTTGGCGCTGCAGGCGGAATGCGGCGCTCTGCGCGAAGAGATTGGTGCGGTGGCCAATGGCGGTCTTCCGCCCCCGAAGTCGAACGCAGCCTATGGCAAGAGTGAGGCGCCGCTGATCCAGGAGAATGGCGATCCGGTGTGCGATTTGCTGTACACCTCCAACTTTGCCTTTCTCGGTCTGCACGAGGCAGCCGCCGCCACTGGCGATCCTTATTATGCCCGTGCCGGGGACCGACTTGCAGAGCTGTTCTGTCGCATCCAGGTCCGCTCTTCCGCACGCCCTGAACTAGACGGCGGCTGGATGCGGGCCTTCGATTACAAACGCTGGAATTATTGGGGGAGCGACTCCGACGATGGGTGGGGCGTGTGGTCGGTGGAGACAGGGTGGACCCAATCCTGGATCACTTCCGTACTCGCCCTGCGACACCTGAAGACCTCATATTGGGATCTGACGGCGGACAGCAAAATTGGCCGGCAAATGGATCGGCTATTGTCGGTGATGCTCCTCCCTGCTTGAGGCTGTTCGTGATGCCGAGTCCAGTCTCAAAAAGGAGGATATAAAACCAGCCGGCACTGCGAACTCTAAAATAGGAGTTTGTTTTTGACGGCATTGGACACCGGAACGTCAACCGGGATTTTTGTTTCTCCTATATAGAGATGTCGCAGTTTTGGCAACTGCTCCACGACTTTGAGGCAGGCCGGAGTCACGGCCGTGCCAAAAACATCCAGAGATTCCAGCTGATCCATACCGCCCAACTGCAACACGGTTGTATTTGTAATTTTGGTGTGCATGAGTCGGAGTACGCGCGCATGTTTCATGGCGGCGAAATAGCTGGCGGAACGATCCGTGACGGAGGTACCGGAGAAGTCTGCGACAACAATTTGATTGCTCAGAGGTTTCATCGCGGCCACATCTTCATCGCTGAACTTAGGGCCCATCTGGGACGCGTCGATTACCAGATTCGCGGAGCCTCGGGATTCATACTCCAGAAGATTTGGAAATCGTTTTTGCAGCTGCGTAACGATGGGGGCGAGTGGAGCGCGCGAGCGCGTGACGGCGGCAGAGCCAATCTCGTCGAAGGTCACCTCGGCAACCGCAGGCGCTTGACTTGAGGGCACGTCCTTGATCGCATTGGCCGGCAGCGTTGCCGATGCTCCGGCGGCAATCCATAGCTCGATCACCTTTACGTCACTCGCGGACAACGGGCGCTTGCCTTCCGGCGGCATGGCATCGTCATCGGACGTCGAGAGTGTGACACGACGAAATAGCTCGCTGCCCTTGGCGTTTCCAGCCTTGATGACCGGGCCGTGTTTGCCTCCCCGCATGAGCCCGCCATAGCTATCCAGCCGCAAGCGCGATTTCTGCTTCTCCGGGCCGTGGCAAGAGTAGCAATGAGCGGCGAAGATGGGTTCGACGTGCGCGCCATAAAAATATCTGGGATCCGATCTCGGCAGAGCTACTGCACTCGCTGAGAGCCCCACCAGTTTGCGCAGTCCCGCGGGCATCTGTTCGGTGAGGTGATTTTCGCCTTGCGACAACTGGCCACCGCGATACCCCGTCCACGATACAAGTCCTACAGTGACCAGCAGCCATACCGTGTAGATCAAATCCAAACGCGCGCTGCGGAAATAGCCGCGCAACATCCAGCACAGCCAGCACGAGGCGGCCACGAATAATCCACCCCACATGTGCTGCGTGACCAGACGACCCGAATAGCCGCCACTCCGAGCCAGGCACCACCCCAGCGTTGCGGCCACCAGGCTGCTCAAAGTTGCCAGCACCAAGATGAAATCAACCGAGGCGCTCAAGTGGAGGCGGCCTTTCCTTCCGGCTAATTCCAATACAGGGATCAGGAGGATGAGGGCAATTGGAAAATGTACGGTCAACAGGTGGAAGCGACCGACAAATTGCGCCCACGTAGCGCGCTCAAGACCGTCCGGAGGAAAAGAGATGAACAAAGCGGCCAGAAGAAAAATTGGCACCAGAGCGAGAAGCCCAAGTCGAATGCGGAAGGATACCGGGCGGGCCACAAATGTCATGCAGTCCGGTAGCCTCGCCAGGGGAAGGAACGGCATCCAGCAAGCTGAATCAAGCCAGAACCTCCGCCACGACTCGTGCCGGTATCACACTTGTGAGTTTTTGCTCCAGCCCTTGAAAGGAATATGTGAGCTTACGATGGTCGAAGCCCAACACATAGAGCATGGTTGCGTGAAGATCACGAATTTCCACAGGGTCCTTCACAATCTCATACCCCATCGCGTCGGTTTCGCCGTGGCTCATGCCTGGTTTAATTCCGCCTCCGGCCATCCAGATGGTGAACGCACCCGGATTGTGGTCGCGCCCGATGAATTCCATGACCTGGCCGTTGCGATTTTCCCGCATTGACGTGCGCCCAAATTCGCCGCCCCATAC
>JAZKAG010000108.1:0-9054 GCA_040389265.1 Acidobacteriota bacterium | reverse complement strand
TCACCAGCGTGTCCTCCAGCAAGCCGCGCTCTTTCAGATCCGTGAGAAGCGCTGAAACCGGCTGATCGGTTTCGCGGCAACGTTCCGCAAATCCGATATTCAGGGAATCGCTGGCCGAGGTCCCGTGATCATCCCACCCCCAGTGGTAGAGCTGAATAAAACGGACGCCGCGTTCCGCCAGGCGGCGCGCCACCAGGCAATTGTTCGCAAAGCTGGACTCACCGGGTTTGGCGCCGTAACCTGCAAGCACCTCGGCGGATTCTTTGTGAATATCCATGGCGTCCGTCGCATCCATTTGCATACGGAAGGCCATCTCGTATTGAGCAATCCGTGTAACCGTTTCCGGATTCCCGAACTCGCTATAGGTCTGCCGATCGATTTCGTCCACGGCATCCAGCATGCGGCGCCGCAAATCACGGCTAACGTTTGGAGGGTTTTCCAGGTACAGCACCGGCTCACCGTGGGAGCGACATTGCACACCCTGATAAACACTGGGCAAAAAGCCTGACCCCCACAGTTGTTTGCCGCCATCCGGCTGATGCCCGCCCGATACCAGAACGATGAAACCGGGAAGGTTCTGATTCTCCGTGCCGAGTCCGTAAACCACCCAGGAACCGGCCGAAGGATATCCCAGGCGAGGATTGCCAGTTTGCATGAGTAATTGAGCTGGCGCGTGGTTGAACTGATCCGTGCGCATCGATCGGATCAGGCAGAGGTCGTCGATATGCTTTTCGAGATGTGGCATGCGATCCGATATCCATTGGCCGCTTTGCCCCGACTGATGGAACGGATATTGCGCGCCTAATAGTTTCGGGACGCCACTGATAAACGCAAACCGCTTACCGGCCAGAAAGGAAGCCGGGCACTCCTGACCGTTGAGTTTGGTCAATTCCGGTTTGTAATCAAAAAGCTCCAATTGGCTCGGCGCACCCGCCATGTGCAGATAGATGACGCGCTTGGCCCGAGCTGCAAACTGGGGAGGCAGAACTGAGAGTGGAGTGGTAGGATCGCGGGTGAAATCGAGTCGCGGCGAGCCGTCGATCGCCAGCGCGGCGGCATCTGCCTGGGGAACAAATTGCGATGCCAGCGTGCCCAAAAACATTGTGCCCACGCCTGCTGTGAAATTGCGCAGAAAATGCCGGCGAGTCTGCGCCTGCAGCAAGGCGAACTTCTCTGCCGGATATATTTCTCGAGCGAACCCAGCATCGGTCGGATCCTTCTGATTGCGAATTTTGGAATCGGACATGTCAGTTACCTCACCAGAGCGGCATCGAGATTCATCAGGACACTGCCCACAGAAGTCAACGCATCGAGTTCTCTACCTGGAACTTCCCTGCCCAATGATGGCTCAGGCATTTTCATGCTTACTTTCATGAATCCAGCAGGCTTGGTCATTGTAAGTGCCTGCTTATAGAACGCGCGCAGTACCTTCATCTCGCGCGGTGTAGGATCGCGAGACAGGATCAAACGTGTTTCATAAGCAAGCCGGGCGTCCAGAATAGAGTCGGCACTGGAAGCTTCGGATGGATTCGCGACAGCTTCCTTCATCACCCGTTGTGCCAGCGCCCGGGCGGCTTCCTCGTACACCGGATCGTTCAACGTCACCAACGCTTGCAACGGAGTGTTTGTTTGTATGCGGCGAGGAAGGCTGGTATCGCGATCCGAGGCGTCAAACATGAGTAAGCTCGGGTAGCCGCTGGTGCGCTTGATGAAGGTATAAATCGCGCGCCGATAGCGATTTGGACCGGTCGCATCCACCCACTTCGCGTCGTTATAAACCGAATTCCAAATCCCGGGAGGCTGGGGAGGCATCACCGGGGGCCCGCCCATCGTTGTATTCAAGAGGCCGCTGGCTAAAAGGGCCTGATCGCGCACCATCTCTGCGGTGAGCCGTTGCTGCGGACCATGACCCAGCAGACGATTGCGAGGATCTTTCGCCATGAGTGCCGGGTTTGTCGCGGCGCTTTGCCGGTACGTGGCACTTGTTACCATCTCGCGCAGCAGGGCTTTCATGTCCCAGTGCATGTCGTTTTGGAAATGAAGCGCCATCCAATCGAGAAGCTGCGGGTGACTGGGCTCCTCCCCTACGCTGCCAAAATTTTCCAGTGTTTCCACCAGCCCAGTCCCAAACAGTTCTTCCCAGTAACGATTGACCGCAACCCGCGCGGTGAGTGGTTGTCCGGGTTCAAAAAACCATCTTGCCAGCGTCAGCCGGTTGCGCGCTGCGCCGGCAGGAAGTTTCGGGAAAATGGCAGGCACGTCCGGCGTGAGGTCTGGACCGATCTTGGTCAGAAAATTGCCGCGATCGAATTCTCGCGTTGCCCGTCGCTCATACGGTGCCTCTTCCACCATGACGGGAAGCGGAACCGTAGGAATTTTGGCTAACTGCGTGTTGAGCTCTTTGAGACGACCCAGGTCCTTTGCACGAATAGAATCCTCGGCTAAAGCCGTCCAGCGTGAATCACCACTTACGTCGAGTCTTACGCCCTGAATGTGCGCCGGTTTATCGTCAATATTCTTTACTTGTTTCAGGTCAATCTGGATGCGGCTCCCAGGGGCGAGTCGCAGGGGTTCGGAGGGAACTCCCACGATCCAACGCGTCCGGAAGAGTTTGGGAAGAGCCGCGAATGCGCTTGGATCTGGAGGAACCTGCTTCACCTTCGGATTCGGATCGTTGTCAACGGCTACTGCAGCTTGCAGGTTTTTCTTCGAATCCTGGACAAAATAGCGGAACGCGATTTCTTTCTTCTGGCCGTTCGGCAGAATCACCCATCCCTCCACCTTGTCTACGATGAATCCATTTTCCGGTGTGTGGCGGGCCATGGCCGGGTCAAGCGGCGGCACCTCGACGCGGACGGCAGTCAGCAAAGGAACATTGGCGTTGGCTGTCAACTGGTAGAAAGACTGCGGAGGAGTTTCTCCGCTGGCCAGTGCCTCTCCATTGCGAATTGTGAAAGTTTTTGCCGGGCCGTTCTCCCTGGCGCGAGCGAGTCTCGTCCTGGTTTCGGCAATAGTCTTGCGCAGACCTTTCAACTTTTCTTCTTTTTTATTCGAAGGCAGCTTCTTGTCCTTTTGCAGGTCAGCTAGGTCGCTCTCCAGTTTGGGAATCATCGGCGCAAGCGCCAACACCTCATTTGCGGCGGCAGTCTGGATGGGCAATGGCTTCCATTGCGCTTCATCATTCACCTGGCGGTCTGAGGTTTCTACTTTGTTCAACAGGCTGGAGATCTCTCGCTGTATTTGCCACGCTTCAGCATAGCGGGCTTTGTCTTTGGGAACTCTCAGGACGGGTGAATCATCCGCAAGGTCGGCATCATCCTGCGTGTTAAAGAAAGCCATCGACTTGTAATAATCGGCATGACGAATAGGATCGTATGGATGCGAATGGCATTGCACACAATTCATGGTCACGCCGTCCAGCACCGACCACGTTGTGGCCACGCGATCCATGACCGCGACCATGCGAAATTCCTCATCATCGGTGCCACCTTCATCGTTGTTCGGGGTCTGTCGATGAAAGGATGTGGCGATCAGGTCCCCAAAGGTGGGATTGGGAAGTAAATCTCCTGCCAACTGCTTGATCATGAACTGGTCATAGGGCAGGTTGCGGTTGAAGGCGTCAATCACCCAGTCGCGGTAGGGCCAGACGCCCGGCCGCTCCACATCCTTTTCATATCCCTTGGTATCGGCGTAGCGCGCCAGGTCCAACCACATGGAAGCCCAGCGTTCGCCATAACGCGGCGAGGCCAGCAAACGATCCACTTGTTTTTCGTAGGCGTTCGGCGATGGATCGGCCAAATACGTGGCTTCTTCCTGGGGAGTGGGCGGCAATCCTGTCAGGTCGAGTGACACCCTTCGCAACAACTCTGACTTGGTTGCCTCGGGAGCCGGGTGCAGCCCTTCCTTCTCTAGCCGCGCCAGAATAAATCGGTCGAGGGGTTGGCGCACCCAACTAGCATGCTTCACCTGCGGCAACGACTGCGGCTTGGGGGGTATAAACGCCCAATAATCCTGCCACTTGGCACCCTGCTTGATCCATTGCCGAAGCAAGGCGATCTGATGGGGCTGCAGCGGCGGCCCGTGATAAGGCATACGCGTGTCGGGGTCCTTGGAAGTTACCCGTGCGATCAACTCGGACGCATCCGGGTCGCCCGGCACGATGGTGCGCCGTCCCGACTTGCCTCGTCCTAATGCCTCTTCGCGAAATATGAACGAGACACCGTTCTTCTGGCGGACACCGCCGTGACAGGCGACGCAATTCTGGTTCAGGATGGGCTGGATGTCCCGACTGAATTCCACAGTATTTTTGGGAGTCGGATGGAAGAGAGACCGCACAATTGGCCAAGCTAAGACTGCGGCTATCGCAAGAACAAGAAACGCGGCCGTTTTGAACATTAGAACGCGAGATTTAGCCGGTTCGGCCACGGTGGACGTGACAAGTATAGAGGAAAAGTCGATGGATGACCCATCGATGCTTGGTTCTACATAATATTATGCGCACAGTCGACGCCGACGACTACGCGACTACCCGCATCAGCTTGGTGACGCGGCCAGAGTGATTCCAATCAGATACATAGATGTTTGCATCCTGATCGATGTGACATCCATGTGCCGCGCTGAACACTGCGGGTGCGATATTGCCCGGATCGAGCCCATAATTTGCCCACTGATCCTTCTGCGGATTGTCCCCCAGGAAGGCAACCGGAACATTGTCTTTGTCGAGAACTGTGACTCGCCCTTCTAGCTCGGAAACGACTGCATAGTCGCCGCGAAAACTCACCTGGCACGGACGACGCAGATGCAACGTGATATTTCGCACGAACTTCCCGTCAAAGTCGAAATGGCAAAGCCGGCGGTTTTCCCGGTCGCATACCAGCAGCAGCGGTTGGTCGTATCGCAGGTCGACAGCCAGTCCATGACAACAATTGCATTTCCCATCCTCGGTTCCCTTCCCGGCGAAGCTGCCCAGGTAGTTTCCCTCTTCATCAAACTTGAAGATGCGGGAGTCTCCATATCCATTGGCGATATAAATGGAGCGGTCAGGTCCAGGCACAGCGGCGGTCAGTCGCCATGCATTCGGCGTCTGAAAGCCAGCAGCGGATGGAGCCGTGATCTTCTGCACGACCGTTCCATCCGTTTTCATTTTGACAAAAAGCCAGTTTTCCTTCGGTGTTCCTTTCTGGACTGTAACGTAAAAGATCTCTGCACCATTTTCTTCCGCGTGAAACATTGAATGAATTTCTGGATACTCGGTGGCGATCGTTCTTAGCAGTTCGCCGTCCCGGCCATATACAAGAACGCCGGTAGTACTTTGCGTGCTGACATATAGAAGGCCGCGTTTGTCCGTGGCGATGCCGCCGTGCGTTCCGCCGAATGTCTTCCCACCAGGCAGCTCGCCCCAATGAGAGACCACATCGTAGGTCCATTCGCCATTGCCTGTACGAAGCTGGACTGGGTTCGAGGGACCCTTCTCAGCCTGGGCTTCCGCAAATGAACCTTTGCTTGCGATGGTGGTGAAGGCGGCAGCCCCGGTAGTGGTAAAAAATTGACGTCGATTCATGGCTTCTCTCCGGAAACGAGCATGGCTGGATGACTTGGAAGGCTCCTTATCCACGGCTGCTGGGGCGAGGGGAATGGACCCAAATTGCCCGAAGTGTTGATCGCACTCAAGCTAAGATGTCTCTCTACCGCGATGCCTCCCTCAGCTTCGCAAATCTCTGCCCTGTAGCTTCTGTCGTGGCAGCACAGTTGCGCTAGATTGAGCGAAACAACGGAAGCTGCCAGCGATGTTACTGCAGGCGAGGCTCGCTGTACAATCTGCGGGTTGATCCACGGAATTCCTCAGGCGTTCGTCCATTTTCCCACACAAATCATCGCCTTGATCGTCTCGGTTTGAACCATGAGAGGAAGCTTTGCGAGGGGAGGCATTGCCCGCTAGCTCCAGCAACTTACCCTAAGCTCTTCCATCAGGAATTCGTCGGAATATTACTCGACACGCCGAATCTTCAGGGGTATAACTTGACCACCACGAGGCCCGAAATCGGGGCCCGGATGAAAAAAGATGAGGTTAACGGAATGCAATACATGATTACCTGGAATGAGCGTCAGCAGGGTTCGCCCACGGAGTACGAAAATGCACAAAAGAGAATCCTGGAAGTCTTCAGCCCATGGAAGCCCCCAGCCAACTTTAAGATCCACTCCTTCGTCATCCGCGTAGGTGATTGGGGTGGTTACATGTTGATGGAATGCGATGACCCACTCGAAGTGCATAAGTTCTGCTCAATGCTGCCAGCTTTCACATTCGAAGCTCGTCCCGTCGTTCCTGTCGCGGACGCCATCCGTGTAGAGCTCGAGGCTATGGCTTATCGGGATGGACTGAAAAATACGTCAAGGTAGTTCGGCGCTGGCATCATGCTGATCTGAACCCGCTCACTCTTATCTCTCTGAGATCGTGTTGGATCCGCCGTGGTTGCTGAATCCGTCACCTCACTGGCTGCTCCGGTAGTAACAGTCTGCCCTTCCATGTGTGCGTTGGCGACTGCGGCTCATCTAGGTCTTACAAGCGCAGAAGCAGCCGCCGCGGGCCCAGGTGCGATTCAGAGAGTTGATGAAAGAAGAAGGAATGATTTCTCCTTGAGTTCGAATGATTGATCTTCAGGCCTTGCTCTGACTTTGCTCTTTCGTAATTCTCGGGACGGCGCTACTCTGGTACCTCATCGAGAGCAGCGATTCGGAGCGTGATCTGCGATGGCCTCTTTCAAGCTTGGAATCAACATGGCAGGCGCGATCTCGGCGGGCGCATACACCGCGGGAGTTCTTGACTTCCTGACGGAAGCCCTTGATGCCTGGTACGCTGCCAAAGCCAGGGGTGAGATTGTTCCCCAGCACGACGTTGTGATTGAGGTCTTCTCCGGCGCCTCGGCAGGAGGTATGTGCGCAGCCATCTCTGCGGTCCTGCTACAGCAGGATTTCGAACATATCCACGACGTAGAGAAGTCCGGTACCACCAATCGACTCTTCGAAAGCTGGGTCAATAAGATCGATATCCAGCAACTATTGACGACCGAGGATCTGGCAAAGAATTCCTCGGTCATCTCTTTGCTCGATTCCTCGATCATCGACGAGATCGCGGAGTATGCGTTGGCAGCGGGAGATACTGCGAATGTCTCGCGCCCCTACGTCTCTCCCCAGCTTACCCTGTTCCTTTCGCTCACGAATCTGAGGGGCGTTCCGTACTCGTTGAATGGAGAAGCTCCGGGATCGGTCGAAGAGAGCACTTTCTTCTACGGCGATCACATTCGCTTCGAAACGGTTCCTTCCAGCGCAACTCCGACTTCCAGTCGTACCGCCTATCCGATCAACCTGAGCGTCCCCGGCGAAGCTGGAGGATGGACCCTGCTGCAACAAGCCGCGAAGGCGACCGGAGCGTTCCCGGTTTTCCTCGCACCCCGCTCGATACTGCGAAAGCAGGAAGAATACACACCGCCGATGTGGGAGTCTGTGACCTCGGCTGTCAACGACACGCCGCCTCCTACGAAGCCGAACTTTCCGATGAAGCTCTCGAACCCCTTCGAGACGTTAAACGTGGATGGTGGCGTTACGAACAACGATCCCTTCAACTACGCCCACGACTATCTTCTTTCTCTTTCCCCGAAACAAAATGCTCCGACCGGCGCCGAGGATACGGATCGCGCCGTCTTCAGCATTGCTCCTTTTCCTACGACCGAGGAATATTCGGAACAGTTTGACAGCGCAAAGAATTCGAATGTCTTTATTGCGCTGTCGAAATTGTTTAGCGCATTGATCTCTCAGTCCCGTTTCTTTGGGGAATCTCTCAACCAGATCATGAGCGGCACGACCTTCAGTCGTTTCGTCATCGCCCCGTCCGATGACGAACTCGCTGAGCAGTATGCCAAGAATCCGGATGCGCAACCGCCTGCCCTGCAATGCGCGAGCCTCGGGGCCTTCGGAGGATTTCGGGCCCACGACTATGCTCTCGGCCGGAGAAACTGTCAAAAGTTCCTCCGCGATCATTTTGTGCTTCCAGAGGACAACGTCGTCATCAAGTCAGGAATCGATGAGAGCCACCGTCAAGAGATCCGCTCACGTTTTGGCAGACCGGCTTTGGGTACCTATGCGGGGACTGCCGGCGCCGATGGAAGCTCGCAAAACCCGTTGCAAGACTCCGGCGCGGCCGAGAAACGATGGATCCCGGTGATACCTCTGTGCTCGGAAAACGTGTTGCAGCCAGTTCCGACGCCGAAACGCACGACCATCTCGGACGCGAAGATCAGACTGATCTCGAAGCTCATAGGCAAACGAGTTCGGGCGATCGTCGCCATTTGGAGAGCTCAGATTCCGTCGTGGCCGTTGCGGATCTTCCTCTGGCCTGGGGGGTGGATTATCCCGTGGCTGGCGGAGCGTCCCGTCCGAAACACACTCGAAAAACAATTGCGAGAAAGGCTGAAGTAGCACCGAACCGATCACATTGCTATTTGCTGTCGCTGAGCCCGTGCGCTCCCCAGGGGGCTCGAGATTCCTCCTCACCCTTTAACTTGTATCTCCTCCATTGAGGATCGCCAATTTCCAATTGGAGGAGTAGAGCGATCCTTCCAGGAAAGCGCGGTTTTCATTGCTGATTAGCTTTTTGGGAGAAATGTCACGCTCAGTGCCTGCCTTCTCCCTCCAGCGCCAGCTGAAGGCCAATTTCTGGTTCACTCGACCGGTGCAGTCGCCCTAGCAAATTGATTTCTCCAGTTCGATGGCCCGTGGAAATAAAATATTGTTCTCCAGATGGATGTGTTGATGCAGGTCTTGTTCGAATTCCAACAAACCGTCGTAGAACGCGTGAAAGGTCGGGCAAGCATCAGGCGGAGTCGTGAAATTCCCGCTTAGATGGCGGATCTGGGCCAACAGGGCGCCCGCCGCGTCGTGTTCCTGCGTCATCATCGCGATCGGATTCGCGACCGTGCCGAAGCAGTTGGCTGGCTTTGCTGTTCCCAGGGAGACTGACTGCTCCAGACCGGCGATATAGGGAAACAGAACGGCTTCTTC
>JAZKAG010000107.1:0-12894 GCA_040389265.1 Acidobacteriota bacterium | reverse complement strand
ACGGACTACCCGGATTATCAGCCGGTGATGACGTTTGCAAAAAGCGATACGCTGCGGCGGAAAATGTTTTTGGCGTACAACACGCGCGCGTATCCGGCGAATAAGCCAATCCTGATGGAAGTACTTGCGACGCGAAAGCAATTGGCGAACACACTGGGATTTGATTCGTGGGCAGACTTGGCGACGGCCGACCAGATGATGGGTTCAGCGGCCAAGGTGAGAGCGTTTCTTGCTGAGCTGGATACCGCGTCGAGAGCCGGAGCGGGCAGCGAATACGCGATGGTACTGGAATTCGCGCGCAAGCAGCGGCCGGGACTGACGGCGATTGATGCATCGAGCGCGATGTACTGGTACGAGCAATATCGTCGCGCTGCATTCGATTTCGATTCGCAGTCGGTGCGGCCCTACTTCCCGTACGAACGCGTGCAGCAAGGCATCCTGGACACGGCGGCAAAGTTGTTTCATGTGGAGTTTCGCCAGGCGCCTCTTGCAGGACCGGATGCCGCGGCACGCTGGGATAGCTCGGTAACGGGGTGGGACGTGTACGATCGTCCGCCTGAAGTTGCGAATGGAAGCGCGAAGCAAGCGGACAAAATCGGGCGCTTCTATCTGGACATGCATCCGCGCGAGGGCAAAGACAAATGGTTTTCCGCCTTTCCGCTGGTGCCTGGAATTGCAGGCGTGCAGGTGCCGGAAGCAGCGCTGATCTGCAACTTTCCCGGCGGCGACCCAAACTCTGCGGATCCAGGATTGATGCAGTACTCCGATGTGGTGACGTTCTTTCATGAATTTGGCCACCTGATGCACGCCATCCTTGGCGGGCAGCAGCGCTGGGCCGGAGTGAGCGGGATTGCGACGGAAGGAGATTTTGTCGAAGTGCCGTCGCAGCTGCTGGAGGAGTTCTTCCGTAATGCGAAGTTGCTGGCGGAATTTGCGCGGCACTATGAGACAAATGAGCCCATTCCAGCGGATTTGGTGGCACGGATGAATCGTGCCAGCGCTTTCGGCCGCGGTAACGGGGTGCGCGGGCAATTGTTCTACACGCGGTTCTCGCTTGACCTGCACAACATCGATCCGGCCATGATCGATCTGGATACCATGATGCAGGCGGGCTACACCGCTGTGCTTCCCTATACCTGGGTGGACGGCAACCGGCTCTATTCGAGCTTTACGCACCTGGTGGGATACTCGTCGAACTACTACACTTACTTGTTCGACAAGGTGATCGCGCTGGATTTCTTTCAGCAGTTCGATGCCAACAACCTGGTAGAGGGACCGGCGGCACTGCGCTATCGGGAAGAAGTGCTGGAGCCAGGCGGCTCGCAGCCGGGAGAGACGCTGGTGCGAAACTTTCTGCACCGCTCGCAAAGCCTCAAGGGATTCGAAACCTGGCTGACGGAAGAATTTGCGGCTCCTACCTCCTCTGATTCTGTTGAGGGGTAGTTTCACTGGGCAGCCCGCGGATTTATTCTGCCAATGGGGCTCCGGGCGCATCCAACCGGGTGAGTGGGACTGTGCCCGATATCTGACACGAGGAGGCGCAATCTCCCTTCAACGTATCTTCGCACGAAGGGAGAGCGCGATTTGATCGATATTCCAGAAGATGCACTGAACTATACCGACATGAAAGCCTCGATCAGTGAAGATCCGCGCCTGCTACTGGCAGCCATCATCGACTCGTCAGAAGACGCGATTATCAGCAAGGATTTAGATGGCATCATCACCAGCTGGAACACGGCAGCCCAGCGCATGTATGGCTACACACCCGAGGAGATTGTCGGACAGTCGATCCTCCGCCTGATTCCCCAGGAACTGCATGCCGAGGAAGACGAAATCCTGCGCAAGCTGAGAGCCGGCCAGCGGCTGGAGCATTTTGAGACCACGAGAGTGACCAAGGCCGGCGAGCGTATTGAGGTCTCGCTTACCATTTCGCCTGTCAAGGATGACGGGGGCCGGGTGATTGGCAGCTCCAAGATCGCGCGAGATATTACGGCGAGAAAGCGAATGGAACGGTCGCTGATCCAGTCTGAAAAATTAGCGGCAGCAGGACGGATGGCAGCCACAGTCGCGCACGAAATCAACAATCCGCTGGAAGCCGTCTTGAATTTGATCTACCTGGCGCGTGGAACCTGCCCGCGCGACAGCGAGACTTACGACTACCTTGAAACAGCTGAAAAGGAGCTGGAACGGGTCTCCCACATTGCGCGGCAGACGCTGGGTTTCTATCGCGATACCGGTCTGCCGACCGAAATCTTTGTAGACGAACTGCTGAAGAACGTTCTGGCTGTCTACCGGTCAAAACTCACATCCAGAAACATCGTGGTGGATCACCATCTGGCAGCCCGTCGCCCGCTCACCGCCAGTCGCGGCGAGTTGTTGCAGGTCTTCTCCAACATTGTGGCCAACGCCATCGACGCGCTCGAGCCGGGAGGGTCGCTTGAGGTCGATACACGGGACGTGGAGGATGCGGGAAAACCCGGCGTTCAGATCAGAATACGCGATTACGGCTGCGGAATTGGAGAAGGGCACCTGAGCCGCATCTTTGAACCCTTCTTCACCACCAAGGAGCAACACGGCACCGGCATCGGCTTGTGGGTGGCGAAGCAGTTGGTCGATAAGCGTGGGGGAAGGATCCAGATCACCAGCAGCACTGAACCTGGCCGCAGCGGCACGGAAGTTTGCATCTTCTTTCCATACAAAGCGCCATCCAACGACGCCGCAGCGGCAAGACTCTCAGGACTTAAAAAGTAAACGAAACGCCGGCCGTGGCATGCTGTTGCCGCATGGCGCTGTCAAAGGCCGGTCCCACTTCCTGAATGGTGTAGTCGGGCGCATCAAGATTGCTGAGGATATCGCTGCGCGACTTCGTCCAGAAGTCAGGCTGCGAGATGAGCGTCTCGCGATAATCTATGCGCACCATCCATCGCGGCGTGAGGCGATAGCGAACTCCGACTCCGTAATTAAAGCCGAACTGAAAAATGCCTCCCCCTTCCAGCGGCGGGGTCGATCCGAAGTCGTACGCGGCGGTGATCAGGCCGACACTGCTGAGTCCAAGCTTGAAATAGCCGGGCGCTTTCTTGATAGGAGCGTCCGTGAGGTGCATCAACTGCAGCGCCGGACCGACGGCGAGATAGGGTCGCCAGCGTGAAGTCTTCGGGCGGCCGTTGATCAGCAGATCATAGGCGACCTGCGAGGTCTGCAGGCCGGTGTCAGAGAAGGCGAACAGCGGATCCTGCGAGGGCGTCGTGGTCTCATGGTCAATGACGCCAAGTCCAATGACAAATGTCGTGAAGCTGTGGTCATAGCTGAATTCGTGAGAAAAATATTTCTGCGAGTCCAGCACAACAGAGCCGCCGATGTTCCAGCCGTTATCAAGGGAGTTGCCGAGGACGATCAAGATTTGACTGCTGCCAGGGGATTGAACGGAGTTGAATAAGTATCCGATTTCTCCGCCATTGCCGCCGGCGTAGCCCGACCAGCCGGAGTGAACTCCTAATTCCACTGAAGGTGGCGTCCAATCGGCAGGACGACGCTTGTTGCTGCTGGGGGCGGGCACCGAAGAAGATGCTGCGTAGGCCTCATTGGCTTGAAACCCGCGTTCCACATCGAACTCCTCACCGCTGACATTGACCACGCGGGCAGCCTTCTCTTCTTCCTTCTTCTCTTTTGACTTGGTCGCGTAGCGAATGCCGGAATAGGCCATGACACCGACGTTATCGCGTAGGACATTATTGCGCAGGGTTAGGACTGTCTGCCGCGTGGATCGATCGAGCGCATTGCCATGGACGGGCAGCGGAACAGGCTGGTCGTTGGCAAAATCATCCTTGGGTTGCTCGCATTGATTAAGCTGGATGACGGCGATCTTGCCGTCGGTGAGCAACGCTTCATTGGTTCCATTTTTTGCGTCCCTCGGCACCCACGGACGGCTCACGAACTGCACTGCGGTCACGCAGCCTGTCAACTGCAGATCATTCACCACCTTGGCGCGCTCGTTATCGATGTTGGAATCGATGAGATGGATGAAGGTCTTGTTCTTCTTCGAAAAGCCAATACCGATGTCGTGGGTGGAGGATGAGTTCCAGACCCTTTCACCCTGCCAGGTGGCGTCACTGGAAAAAATCCGCAGGTGATGGCGCTTGGAAAATGTATTCAGCGTTTTCGCATAAGCGTACTTCGGTGGTGCGCCATCGAGCAGCAACGTGGACATGGGGGCGCGCCGATAGCCTTGATTCTCTGCAATGGCGCGCACGGTGCTGTACGTGGTCTGTGCGTTCAGCTCATCCACCGGCTCCCAACCACTCGCCGCGAAGGCACGCTCAATGGCGCCGGCACTCCCGATGAACATCAGGTTGGTCAAGTCCGATGGACCCTGAGGGGTGCCGTCGGTGACGGTGCGAAACGGCATCTTGCGAATGACATCGCGTAGCTGCGCTGCCTCTGCCGCTGTGGTGGTCACTGTCGGCGTGGGATAAATATGCTGGCCCGGTATTTCGATGGGAGCGGTCAACTTCGCCGTCAACTCTGTGCCGGTGGGCAACTGGATTTCAGGCTCAGAAAATCTCAGCACAGAACTGGAAGCGGCCACCGTGAAGACAGCGGCAATAGGATCACCCAAAGCAAGCATGCCCACCGTACCGGAAGCACGATGGCTGAGCGTCGAGGTCGAACGAATTCCTTGAATGCGGCCTTCTTTGTCGACACTTTCGCGGGCGTTTTCTACCTGGGTCACTTGGCTCTGCAGCGGCACGGTTGTTCCATCGGCGAGCACAATGGTTTGCAACACTAGATCGATCTGCGCCGTCTCATGCACCACCCCGAGGCCCACCTTGCGCACCGCGACGATGGATCCTTTCAAGGTGATTCCCATGGGCAGCAGCACCTTCCCGCCCTCACTCACCGGGGCAATCAAGAGGCAGGAAACAGCTTTACCTTTGGGAGTGGAGTAGGAACTGACGGGCTGCTCCAGACGCACCTCCAAGGTCGCGCCCGCCGGAATGGTTTCCGCGCGCCCCTGCACGGCAAGCAGCAAAAGTGGAGCAATCAAGAGCCAGGAAATAGCTCGAACTGCATCGCCGCGCAGCATTCAGTCGGTCACTCCAGAATGAGATTGTGGTGGGTGCTGCCGACGTGCGAGTGCAGCAATTCTGATTGAGCGTATCACATGCATGCAGGGCGTCGGCTCCTGGAAACCGGCACAAAATCCTCGCATGCGGCTTCCCCGTCACCGCTGCGTTAAGGCGCATGAAGCGATAGCTCACGAAGCATGAAAGATGCAGAAAACTGCATATTCTCTGCAGGCAACTTCGCCCTTCAATTCGGATTTACGATGCCCGATTTGCATGAGGAATCTGCCGAGTGCGAAGATCGGAACGACTCAAAATGCGAGGACATCGATGCAACGCAGCTGTTTGCTGATGGTTTGTATATTTCTATTCGCTGCGGCCACGCTGCTGGCACAGACGCCGGCATGGCAGCCCGGGCCGGGACATGTAACGCTGCACCTTTGGCCGAAGGGAGCGCCGGATGCGATTGCAAATCCTGCGCCGGAGGTGGACACCACCACTCCACAGCAGCCGCTGATCGCGGACAAGCCGCTCATCCGCCTGGGCAACGTCTCCAATCCGACGCTGACGCTCTACGCAGCCAGGGAAAACAATACCGGCGCCGCGGTAGTTGTATTCCCCGGCGGCGGATATCAGATCCTGGCGATTGACCTGGAAGGAACAGAGGTCTGCGACTGGCTGAACTCCATTGGAGTGAACTGTGTCTTGCTGAAATACCGCGTGCCCAGTTCAGGTCCCTATCCGAATTCCCCGGCCGCGTTGCAGGATGCGCAGCGTGCGCTCGGCCTGGTACGCGAACACGCGAGCGAGTGGCACATCGATCCAAATCGGATCGGCGTGCTGGGTTTTTCCGCGGGAGGACACCTGGCCGCAGCACTCAGCACCCACTTCGACAAGCGGATCTATCCGGCCGTCGATGCAGCCGACCAACTCAGTTGCCGCCCTGACTACGCGATCATTATTTATCCCGGCTACCTGGCGTTGGCGGAGAAAAACTTCGAGCCCAATCAGGATCTCGAGGTGACTGCGCAGACGCCGCCCACCTTCCTGGTGCAGGCGGAGGACGACCCGGTCCACGTGGAGAATTCCATCATGTATTTTATGGCGCTGAAGCACGCCGGAGTTCCCGGGGAAATGCATGTCTATGCGCAGGGTGGGCATGGATATGGATTGCGTCCAACCGCCCTGCCGATTACGCACTGGCCGCAGCTGGCGGCGACCTGGCTGCATACCATTCAGGTGCTGCCGGGAACGGCGCCGGCAATAACGCAGTAGCTTACGACGCAATCCTTATCGAGCGGAAAGCGCTCCACGTTCGTTTTGGATGGCCTGCAGCATGGAGTCGTCGTCGGAATATTTAAACGATGTCAGGTTGCGCTCGCGCGCCTGCTGCTCTTCAATGCGCCCGAGGATCTCCAGATCCGGCTTCGTCACCGGAGTCGCGCCTTTCGCCTGTAAGGCGGCCAGCAGCGCGTCCGCGGAAAGCGCGACCGTATCCGACTTATCCTGCAGATATTCGAGCACTTTTTTTGCGCCCTCTTCCCCATCGTGACGAGCTATGCCGACCAGCCCGGTGCTGGCTCGCCGGGCCCAACCCACAACAAAAATGCCATGCAGCAATTCACTCAGCGCGGGATCCCATGCCTCGTAGGCAGGTTCCTTCAGCGCTTCGGGCCCGGGCTTGGTGGCATATCCGTCTGGGCCCATGGGCAGGCCCACGGAGGGATCATGCTTGTCCCCAATGGCAAAGATCAAAGTATCGACATCCAGCGCGGCCGTGCGATCCGTCGCCTTGGCCTGGGTGCTGCCGTCCATCCTCAGCACAAGATTATTTTCAGTGACGACCAGCTTTTCGATGCGTCCATCCGGGCCGGCAATCATCTCTTTCGGCGAGGAGAGAAAGCGAAATGTCAGCTTGGGTCGAGAATTCGCTGGAAAGTCTTTATGCAGAAACGGAAACGTAGATTCACCCAGCTTTTCCGGAGACAGATCCTGATTGCACGCTTCGCAGGTTTCGCGGATGCGATCCAGTTCGCGAAGAAAATCAGGCCGCGAAATGTACTCTTCCACGTGCTCGATTTCTTTCTTATCGAACTTCGCCTCATACGGCCCGCGCCGGGCGACGACAATCACCTCTTCTGTTTTTCGATCCGGGCAATCTCTCAGCAGCCAGCGCATAATGTCGGCGGCAACGTTGCCCATGCCGATGATGGCGACACGCTTTCCGGTGGAAAGATCCCGGGTGGCGTAGGGAGGTAGCAGATTGTAGCCGTAGACGAAATCCTTGGCGGAATACACGCCCGAACATTCTTCGCCGGGAAGGCCCAAGGCGTTGTAGCCTTGGGCGCCGCAGGCGAAAACCATCGCCGCCGGGTTCATGGCACGCAGATCCGCCAGGGTCAGATCGCCTTGTTCGCCAATCTTGACGTGTCCGAAATAATGAACGCTGGGCAACGCCAGGACCTTGGCAAATTGCTTGCGCAATCCGAACTTCATCTTGTCTTTCAGGGGATAGATTCCATACTCGGCAAGGCCCCCGGGCTTAATATCCCGGTTGAAGAGGAAAACCTGGTGGCCGGACATGGCAATCTTCTGGGCGGCAAACAATCCCGCTGGGCCCGCGCCCACAACAAACACAGTTTTCATATGCTTCCTACTTCATAGCATAAATGGACGGCTTGTTGGCGGGGTGTGATCCGGGTCACCAACTTGGTCAATCCCAATGCAATTGAAACTTCGCGACGGCAGGCCGCGTCTTCCATCCAGCCACCGCAACCGCTGCGCGTAACGGCCCCGCGTCGACGCAGGGGCAAAGTTGCGCCCGGAATACAACACCGAATCCTCAATAAATATGCGGTGTCGCAAGCGAAACTCTCAGTCAGTGATCGTGTTCATAGAACTGTCGAACGTTGTCAGGCAAGATCGGCAAGGTTCGTAGATCAAGATGCACTCGATCACACGATGCACCTGAAACACTGGAGAAGAACAAATGCGAATTCACTCGAAAGTTGCGCTCGCTCTCGTTTCCCTTGCTGTGTCGCTGCCGCTGGCGTTTGGCCAGAATGCCGCGCCGGCGTCGGCACCGCCGCCCCCTCCTCAACAGTCGCAGGCTGGACCGAACCAACAGTTTCGCCATGGCGGCATGCACCATCCGCAGATGGATCGCCATGGTGAGTGGAATCGCGGAGACAGACAGTTTGCCCGTGGTGACTGGGGAAGGATGCATCACCAGCACGAGTTCATGCTGGCTCGACTGGCCAACAATCCTACGTTTCGCGAACGGATCGGGATGACGCCGGAACAGGCACAGAAGATTCGCACCGAGACCTTCGATTTCCGCAAGGCTGAGATTCACAATCGCGCGGAGCTGCAGGTAAAACGGCTGGAATTAAGAGAGTTGATGTCGGTCGAGAATCCCGATCGCGGCGCAATCAACAGCAAGCTAGAAGAAATCAGCGCTGCCAGGCTGACCCATGCGAAGGCAGCTGTCAATTTCCACCTGGACATGCGAGCTGCGCTGACTCCGGAACAGAAGCAGAAGCTGCAGGAGATGCGGAAGGATTTCTTTCAGCATCGCTTCGGATCTGGTCGCCCGGATGAAGGTCCACATTCCGGCCAATAATGCCGCTGAAAAACAAGGGCCTGAGGATCCGCCTTAAAGCGGCCTCAGGCTTTTGTGTCGTTATCGAGGTGTAATTGCACGCTCGGATCCGCGATGTTCCTGCTCGCGAAAAATCTGCGGATCTCTCAACCCGCACGCCTCGTCACACGGCAACGGCATATTTTTTGGGCCGCACCGAGCGGCTGCGTCGAAAGAAAAAATAAATCACCACGCTGACAACAGCGGCATAGGCACACCACACCGAAGTGAACGCGTAGGACATAATCAGCATGACGATGATAAGGCCGACCATGTTGAGCCATCCCAGGATCACCAGGTCTTTGAATCCAGAGAAGAACAGCGCGCCACATGTGGTGATGACATAGAGCACGGCCACCATCTTGGTCGTGGTGAGCGCGTTGTCGTAAACAATGCTGTGCCCGTGGGCGTAGACCTGAAGCGGATCCATCATCAATCCCCATAGGATGTAGAGCGTCAGGCCCGTGCCCAGAGTCAGAAAGTACATCATTCGAGCGCGTCGATGTCGTGTGGGTTCAATCATCAGAACGCTCAGCGGCAACAGAAACGGAAGTAGTCCCTGCGCATACAAAACGTAGGCTGCGGCCACACCATGCAGCGCAGTTTGCGACAGCTTGCCATTCAATCCCAGCCAGACAAAGCCCTCGGTAAATTGATGCAGCGCAAACAGGCATGGCAGCGAGGCAAAGAGCAGTTCCCGGCGATGTTTTACCTCCACGATGGTGGCCACGCCGATCGCTCCTAGTACAGCACTGCCGGTAAAGTTGGCGGTCGCTGAAAAACACATAAGATCGTCTCCTAAGGTGTACCGAACGTAGCCAATTGTTGTTTTTACTGTAGATGAAACAGATTGAAATTTGATAGGGATGATGGAAGGGCTCCGTCGTCAGACCTGAGGCCAATGTCGCCAACCAGCGACATCCCCCGCCCGGGCGACGTAGTCGGCCGATGGGGGGAGACGAGTTTCTGGTGGTCGCCAGGGACTTGACGGCAGCTTCCCTCGAACTGCGGGCCGAACATTGCAGACACCGACCGGGGACCACATTTGTTCCTGTAGCTTCCCGCGCACCGCTCAGGATCTATGTTTCGCTGCGTCCAACCATGTTGCGTGAGCGCAACTTGGGTGATGAAGCACTGGATCGCGCAGACCGGCTGATGGACGCGAGCAAGAATGCCGGCAAGATCTGTGTCCATCTCGGTTGATGGTGAACAGTAAATTCCGCTATTTCGTTTGCTCCTGGCGCATCTGCGCCTGCCGCATCTGATCTTCTGCCGCCTTGAATCGCCTATTTGCTTCTTCCATGCTGCGTTGCAACGCGCCGCTCTCAATCTGCTTTTGAAGATTTTCCATTTGCTTCCTGAACTCGGGGCTGTTGATCTTCGCGGTGGCGGCATCAATCTGGCGCTGCACTTTGGCCATATCCAGCTTTTGGAGTGCTGCCTGCTGCTGCTCCGCGAGTTTCATCTGCTTGCTGGCTTCTCCCATGCTGCGCTGCATGGCGCCACTTTCAATCTGCTTTTGAATATCCGCCATCTGCTTCTTGAACTCGGGACTATTGATCTTCGCGGTTGCGGCATCGATCTGGCGCTGCATCTGCGCGAAATCCAAACGCTTCATATCTGCTTGCCGCTTTGCGATCTCCGCCATCTGCTGCTTGAATTCAGGACTGTTGAATCGCTTGGTTGCCTCGGCAATTTGCACATCCACGGCTGCCATTTGCTTATCCAACTGCCGCTGTTGCTCTGGGGTCAACGCATGACTCCCGTTGAGATCAACGACAAATGACCTGCCATTCTTGTCGACCACGAATGATTTGTCGCTGCCTTGTTTGGGATGATGTCCAACAACTTTCTTCTTCCGCGGAGACGGATTCACCTCGGGCTTAGTGGGAGCGGCGGGAGCAATTGGAGGTACAGGGGTGACGGCCTGATCGGGCGCTGGCGGAGTTGGCGGCACAACGGCAGTGTCGGACGCAAAGGGTTCAGGTGGAACTGGCGGAGCGGGTGCAGCAGACAAGTGCGACTGAGCCGGCACGGGCGGAACTACGGCTAGATCCGGTGCGGATGGAGTCGGCGGAGCTGCCGGTGGCGGCACAGTAACAGCGGTACCAGATGTCTGGGCCAGGGTTGGGCGCACGTGGAAGCTGGCTGCCATCGCGACGGCGAGGATCATTGCAATTGCGCCGCTCGCGACCCTTATGAGTTTCGCCTGCATCGTCATGGTTTTCTTCTCCTGCATCAGTCGCATAATTCTTTCCTCCAATACGTTGCCTCCGAAGAGACCAATCGCCTGTGCGCCCTGTGCGCAGTCGTGCTGACCGATCGTTCTGACGGCCATGGCCAGCAGGCACTTCGCATACCCGATTTCAGACTGCATGGCGCGCGCCGCGATGTCATCGCACACCATCTCTCGCGTTCTGCGGATGCGCTGCTGCACTCCATAGATCACGGGATGCCAGGCGACAGGCAGCGCCGCAACCCGGCAAAGAAGGTTTCCAAGGTAGTCGTGCCGGCGGACATGCGCCAGTTCGTGGAGAAAAGCAGCCTGCATTCCGCTCTGGCCATGGCTCATGAAATCTTCTGGCAGCAGAAGAACCGGATGCATCATGCCAACGATCACCGGGCTGTGCACCTCGGCAGAGCAGCGCAACTCCGGCAGGCGAACTCCGAGACGACGGCCCGTTTCGTGAAACGTGGCGTAACACTGCGAGGAGAGAACGACCGGCTCGGCGTCCTGTATCAGCTGTCGGGCGCGACGCCACGACAACACAATGCGGAAGATTCCGAAGAGCAGTATCGCGAAATAAACGCTGATTACCCAGTCGGTCGCTTCAGCAGACAGCCGCAATGTGGGATGAGGCAAGGTGAATAATTCTCCAGGCAGCCTGGGATCGGCCACGACCAACTGGGTCAGAATGGCAGCTGGAGGCAGCGCTTCCCTGCCCGCAATTGTGGGCGCACCGAAGCTGCAATCGGCGCAGGCTGCCTGAGTGGCAGCGCGAATGGCAGGACGAACTCCACGGATCGGTAAGCCCACCGCAAGCGCGAGTACGGTCAGCCACATACAGTGCTGGGTGCGAGGTCCGAAGTTGCCGATGCGAATGAACAGCCACGCACCGCCGGCGAGCAGAGGAATCTGCCAGGCCGCATTGGTGAGGCTATCGAGCAGGATCTGTTCCATACTGCGTCTCCTTACTTGCCTTCCGCCACTGCGACTTTTCGCGCCAGCCGCTCAAGCTCTTTGGCGCTGATCTGCCGGGTATCGATCATCGCCATCAGCAAAGCCTCCGCCGAGCCGCCAAACATGCGGCGCACCAAGTCTTCCACGGCGTTGCCGGAAGCGCGTTCGCGGCTAACCACCGGCCGATAGCGGAAGGCTCGTCCTTCCTGGGTGCGCTTCACTTTACCTTTGCGCAGCAGCACCATCAACATGGTCTGCACGGTGGTGTAGGCCAGCTCGGCCTTCAATTTCGGGATCACTTCGGTGACGGTTGAGGCTCCGTTTTCCCATAACACCTGCATGATTTCCAGCTCCAGCGGCGTCAGGGTCTGCTTGGATTTCTCTTTCACTGGCATGCTCACAGATTCATCTCCTAATCCTTTCGTAGATTAAGCCACGACCGGGGCAAACTTGTCAACTAACGATTTAGTAGGTTGAAAACAGATCAGGTCCAGAATTGGCAAGTTGCCAAACAAGAGACCGGCTGGCTAGACTTTGTGCGAGCGCTACGATGGCGTCGGTGACGCGCCGAATATTTTCGGTGCGTCGCAAACCATGCTACAGGCTGCAGCAAACGTTTTTGATCGAGAATTAGGTTTCGCGTAGCGCCGGCAATTCACGTGCACGCGCAGGTTTCACAACACACTCGGCTGCCCAGGAGATCTCTTTGCGAAGTACTCGAATCACACTCAGCATTTTTCTTGCCCTTTGCTGTATTGTCGTTTTCACACCGATGGCGCAGGCGCAGGCAGCCAATGATTTTGAATTGCCCTCCGCTCCGCACGCCAAGGAGATTCACCTGAAGCACGTACTGGTGATTGGTGAAACCAAGGGTTTCGAGCACGACTCTGTTACCGATGCCATGGTGGCCATCGCCAACATGGGTAAAAAGAGCGGCCTGTGGGACACGGAAATCCGCACCGACACGGAGTTGCTGACCAAGAAAGATCTGGGCAGGAATGCCAAAAATC
>JAZKAG010000106.1:2621-6997 GCA_040389265.1 Acidobacteriota bacterium | reverse complement strand
CTGGCCTTGAAGGTGTTTCCTGCGCCGTCGCCCGCCTCGAGCATTCTTTTGGCGTGCTCAAAGTCGACATCCACGCCAAACTGCTTCTTCACATGCGCATGCACATCCGGCTCATTCTCGATAAGCGAAAGCTCGTAAATGGATTGCGCGTTATCTGTCACCGGTCCGAAAGAATCGACTGCAATGGTGACGGGTCCCATGCCGAGAAATCCGAATGCCACCAGGCCGAAGGCAAACATCGGAGCAGCCAGGACTACGTTCTGGAATCCCATGGTGCTCACTCCGTAGCCAATCGCCATCAAAATCGTGACCGCCAGTCCCAGGTAGTAAGCGGAGAAATTTCCGGAGACAAACCCTGATAGCAGACCAAGAGCTGCTCCGCCTTCCCGCGCAGAGGCAACCACTTCTTTTACGTGCCGGGCTGTGGTGGAAGTGAACACCTTGACAAGCTCTGGAATCAGAGCACCTGCAATGGTTCCGCAGGAAGTGATGGTCGCCAGTTTCCACCAAAGAGTGGGATCTCCACCCACGTCGGGAAGCAGGACGTACGTGACCGGATAAGTGACGGCGATCGTTACGATGGAAGTAATCCAGACCAGCGACGTGAGCGGAGCTTCGAAGTTGAATTCTTTCGACCGGCCGAACCGCGCTTTGGAGATAAACTCGTTAGCGTAATAGCCGACAACGGCCGCTACCAGCATCGCGACGCGAATCGCAAACAGCCATACCAGCAATTCCACGCCGGCCGTAGCACTCTTGGCGCCCAGCATCAGAAAAGCGATCAGCGCAACCTGGACCACGCCGTAAGTTTCAAAACCGTCGGCTGTAGGCCCGACTGAGTCGCCGGCATTGTCTCCGGTGCAGTCGGCGATGACGCCCGGGTTGCGGGCATCGTCTTCTTTCACGTGGAAGACGATTTTCATCAGATCGGCGCCGATATCGGCAATCTTCGTGAAAATGCCGCCCGCCAGACGGAGAGTAGCTGCGCCCAGTGATTCACCGATAGCAAATCCGATGAAGCACGGACCCGCGTAGCTGCCTGGAACGAACAGGATAATGCTGAACATCAGTAGCAGTTCAATTGAGATCAACATCATGCCGATGCTCATGCCGGCCTTCAGCGGAACGTTAAAGGCTCGGTACGGATTGCCACCCAGCGCGGCATAGGCGGCGCGAGAATTCGCCAGCGTGTTTACGCGGATACCAAACCATGCCACAAAATAGCTGCCCGCCATTCCCAGGACGCTGAAAAAGAGAATGATGATGACCTTCAGCGCGCTGAAGTGAAGCAGCACGGCGAAATAAACCAGAATGACAACGGCAATAAAGGACCAGAGCAGCAGCAGGAATTTTCCTTGGTGAATCAAGTATGTTTTGCAGGTCTCCCAGATCAGCTGGGAAACTTCCGACATGGATTTATGTACCGGCAGGCCCTTCAGGTGTATGTACATGAAGATGCCGAAGACCATGCCCAGAAAGCAAAATAAAGGACCGTACAGCAGCAGGCTATGGCCGTTGATTCCAAGAAATTGAACCTGGGTCAAATCTGGTAGTTGCAAGTTCGCTTCGCCGCCAACTTCGGCAGCTGGCTGAGCAAACGCTGCTCCTTGCCCTAACAGCATAAGCGTCATGACGACGCTGGCGACTCGTCCCCATCGCGACGAAAGAAAACTGCTTTTCATATGCCCGGCCGTGCTCGATCGTTGGTTCTGAACGGCGTTTGGCCACATCGCAAGCTTGCCGATATCGGTAGACAGGACTTGACGCTGAAACAGCCAAGCCGAGACGAGCGACAGCACGCTCACGACTAAGACAAACCACATCCACGCAATTACAGTCACGAAATCCTCCTATAGGACGGCCGAACTGAATCCTGCTGCAAGCCTTTAGCTTGGTAAAGCTGACAATTCTGAAGGAACCACGAAGTGTACCACCGGTTTTCCTAGGGCGAATGTGATCGACCGCACAGCCACCTCCGGAGGATATTCTCTGCTCCGACCTATAAGTGTCAACAGAAAAAATGCCATTGAATCAGGGCCTCCGCGCCGGTTTGGGGGTCGGGACGCAAACGCCACGGATCTGAAATACGACTGATTCCTCCTAAATTTGTCTGAATTTGGTGCGGATCTGGTTAAAGTCGACCTTTCCCAGGCCACGCTGCTCGGCCTGCTTCAGGTAAGGGAGTGCTTCGCTTTCAAGGTTCCAATATGCTTTGGCGACATACGCGTCCATGGCGACCGGATCTGTTCCCGCAACCAGGGTTTTCTTGATCGCAACGTCCTCCAGATTGCCGCCGGTAGGACCGTTGCGCAGCAGCACTCGGTAGCAGTCGAGCAGAGTCAGGGTGGGCATCATGAACGCCGCCAGATCGACCAGGCTGGGATGGATCTGCTGGTGCAGGCGGTTCCGTTGGCCTCCCAGGATCCCGAACCAGTTCTTGAAGCTGAGCGTTGCGCCCGTCAGGGCATGGTGTTTGGCTATGGGAAGATTGATGACCTTGTCGGCCTCAAGAAACGGCTCAAATACCTGCCAGCCCTGAAGTACTGTTCCGCCCAGATCGACCTGGCGAAATCGCGCGGGGTCAGGCAGAACCACTTCCGCACCCTCAGCCCGCGCTGCTGCCTGGATGCCGGAACGCCGAAAGCACCGTTCCGCCTCATTGCAACTGACATCGGTCACGATCACGCGTTTGGCTCCGGCGTGCCAGCACTGGCGAACCGTCTCCGCCACCACGTCTGGATTTGTATTCGCCGCCTGCTCGGGTGTTCTGTCCCATGCAATGTTCGGCTTCAACACCACCACATCATTGCGTGCGATAAATCGCCCAATGCCGCCCAGGTCAACTAAAGCCTGCCGCACCAGTGCCCGCGGATCGTCTCCTTGCACGACCACCATTTCCGGTAGAACTATGTTCGCCTTCACGGTGTGATCTCGCCTTGCCTTGACAGCGCGAGCCTCGGTTGGCGGCTGGCTGCGGTGGCTTAGCCATACGGCCGCGGCGACTGTACCGGCCCCCACGCCCGCCAGTCGCAACAACTGCAGCATTGCCTCTCGACGCGTCATCTTGGATTCTGGGGATGGCATGTCTCTCTCCCTACGCCATCGTGGTTTCAGTCAAGGCGATGTGTGCCGGATCGTTGGTTCCCAACCGATGGTGTTGATTCGCGGCGGTCTCAATGTAAAGTGGCGGTGTGCCTGCCTCCTCCAGCGTGGGTATTCCCATCTCGGCTCGCTTGCGCTTGATGATCTGCCATCCGGTGTAATCAATTGCGACTCGATCTTCTCCAACCATCAGCCCGTCGTAATTCCAAGTGTAGGCAGGATTAAATCCGGGTCCGTCGGTGTATTGCGATGTCATTACATCGCCGACGATGAAGCGTACTTTGTTGTGAATCTGCGGAATTGTGTTCAGATCCGCGACATAGGGATTGCAACCGCCGCCATGTTGCGCGTTCGGATTTTTGATCACGCCATACATGTTTTTCATCGCCATGGTCACACCGGCGCCGCGGTGGTGCTTCAAAATCGGCACATTGATCACCACGTCGCACTGGGTCAGGATCTTCGACACCTGCGTGTTCACCAGGCCGAAGCGCAACTGTTCCTCTTCGTATCCAACGCTGTCGCTGCCGAAGCACCTCACAGTCGCCGCGTCGGTTGAGATGGTGTATCCGGCTCGCTCCAACTCGTGGTTAGTGCGATCCCACACGATGATGTCGCCAGGTCGAATCCCCACCTGCTGCAATCGCGCACAGATGGCTTCCACCAACTCGATACTGGTTGAAAGCCCTCTGCCGGCAATGGTGTTCACTTTCAGTCCCACCACCTGTCCCGGTTGAACAATTCGCTTCCAGGGCTCCACAGCATTGCGGCTGCCGGCATAGGTTTGCATGGCGCAATCCAGCATGGCGGCCACGCGCGCTAGGTCGGGACCAGGTCCGGGAGTGCGCAGCTTATAGTCCCGAACGATCACGACTTGCGATTTACCGACCGCTCGCGCCGACGTCTTCACCGCCCCTAGAGCGAACTTGGTTTCTGCTCCTAGAATGGCCGCGCCTGCCGCCATCTCCTTCAGAAATTCCCGCCGATTCTTCATCGTTCCACCTCCGCGACATTGTCTAAGCTCGATCTACAGTCGTCCTTGTACACCGTGCCCCAGGGCCAGCAGTGCGTCGGCTGTCCCTGGGCCGGATTCATACGCCACGATCCGCACCAGTTGCGGCCCCTGGCGAAATACAACGCTCTGCCCATAAACCCGTGCCTCGTCGCCCAACTGCGCTGGCTGGCTGTTGGCTGGCGGATCGATATGGAGTAATTGGCGGGCGCTGTCTGCGGTCTTGAAGCTGTACACGTCCACCACCGCCTCCAGTTTCCCC
>JAZKAG010000106.1:0-2611 GCA_040389265.1 Acidobacteriota bacterium | reverse complement strand
ATTTGTAATCCGATGTGACGCACGAGATTACCCCGGCGTTGACATATTGCTCCGCCCCTCCGTCGATGTATTGCCACAGGTCCGACGCCGAATAGGTCCGGGTGCTTCCCGACTTCTCCCAGCCTGCAACCTGTCCTGAAGCCGGAAAGGGATTCGTTGCCTTCTTCCGGCAACCCGTGCCTACCAATCCAGTAAGCAATAGCAGCAGCGCTACCGCGATCTTGATTTCATATTTCACGATTCCTCCTCAAGTCTTGCCACGGGTCAGCAGAATCTGGTTGCTTGGCGAGCGGCTTTCTCCAATACTGGTCACGTACACTGCGGGATGTTCCTGCAAGGGGCAGGCATACTCACACGCTCCGCAACCGACGCAGCGGTTCGGATCGATGTGCGGCTGCTGCACCGTCTTCTTGTTGCCTTCCGCATCGACAACGTCCGCTTCCTGCAGATAAATCGCTTTCGGCGATACCGGACACCATTCCTCGCACACGATGCAACTGGTTGCCATGGCCCAGGGAAGGCAGCGGCCACGGTCGTAGAAAGCGGTGCCCAGGCGCACCCGCGCCTGTTTCCGTTTTCCAGGGCCATCCAGCCCGACCACCCAGCCCTTTTCCGGAGGAGAAATCTTCCAGATCGCTCCCGTTGGACAGACCTCTGAACACAACACGCAACTGGGCTCGCAGTATCCAATCCGCGGCGTTAGCATGGGAGTCCATATGCCCTCCAGACCAGCTTCCGCAAATGTCGGTTGCAGAGAGTTGTTGGGGCACACCTTCATACACTCACCGCAGCGAATGCAGCGGGACAGAAAGTCGGCCTCCTGCAGCGCTCCTGGAGGCCGAATCAGGCGTTCATCCCGGCTCTTCCCCATCGCTGCATTGGCGCGAAGCAAGGGAACGGCTGCCACACCCGCGGCCAGCGCAGCCAGGGCGCGGCGGCGAGGCAGATTCGGTCCCGCCACTTCTGCTTCCTTGCGAAAGAATTGGAACTCCAGCCCCTGGTGTGGACAGGCATCTACACAGTTCATGCACATCAGGCATTCGGCCTTATGCCACGGTACCCCGCCAATGGGATTGTCACCGCCTTGGCAATGCAGCAGGCAACGATTGCACTGGTCGCAGGATTTCGCATCCTTATGCAGCCCCAGGATCGACCAGCGCGAAGCAACCCCCAGCAGCGCGCCCAGAGGACAAATCGCACGGCACCAGAAGCGCGTCACCCGCAGGTTCAACGCCAGCAGAAAGAGGAAAATCAGCCCCAGCAAAGCGCCGGCACGAAAATGCGGCTGGCGAAAATTCAAAAACGTCGCCGCCAGCAAGGCATGCAATCCGCGGCCACTCAGCTGGATGACGCCGAGGGAACTGTGTTCCAGACCATTCACCATCGCATTCGCGGCATAATTTACAGTGGGCAGAATCGACAGGGCCATTGACCGTACCATCACGCTGAAAGGATCAAGCCAGCCGATCAGGCCGCTGCCGCACACAGCCGCGGCCAACCCGACAATCAGCAGCACGTACTTTGTCCGTTGCCACGGCTTGTAGCGATTGGAGTCGATCCAATTTTTACCGCGCTTGCGTTCCGACTTCAGATTCCCGAAGAAGTTGTGCAGCGTTCCCAGCGGGCAAATCCAGCCGCAGAAAAACCGTCCCAGGAACATCACCGGCAACAGGATCAGCAGCGACCACAACATGCCTCGATAGAGCGCGTGCGTCGCCAGCGCATTCGAGAGTGCAGCCAGCGGGTCAAGCTCAAAGAAAAGCCGCACCGGCCAGCGCATGCGAATGTCGCTACCGGTTCCGATGGTTCCGTTAAACTCCGTCCGAATCAGCAGGAAGACAAATAAGGCGAGAAAGAGGGTCTGAGATGCACGCCGCAGCGTGACAATTCGGGGCTTCGCAATTTTCAGTCGAAGCAAGTGGCGCCCCCCGCACGTCGCATCCGCCGGTTCGTTGGCTGTCTTGGAGGAATACAACTCCGGAATCCTCGTATCCGGGACCGGTGCGGCGAGTCAACCATCGATTGTCCTCCTGCAGGAAAGGGAGCACAGTGACAGGAATCACGACTCCCGCTCCCCCTCGCCACCATCAATTCCTTTGAATATTGCGGGAACGAAACGCGCCAATCAGGCGTATCTTCGAGGGAAAAGGGGCTAAAAAGTAAGATCCAGGGGGGATCAATATGTATTGCAGCCAATGTGGGGCACCGGTTGGAACAGAACCACGCTGCCCGAAATGTGGTGCAGCGAACGTCGCGGCCGGGGTGGCGCCGCCGGTTGTTCCAGCGCCCCCTCCGACAGGCTATCCTCGCATGGTTCCGCTGGCGTACTCACGCATCGCCCGCCACATCCAGACGCTTTCGATCCTATGGATTGTCTTTTCCGTTTATACCGTCGTTGCCTGGCTTCTGGTTCTGCCGTTTCTTCACATGGCATTCGGACATGGCGCTTGGATGCACGGCTCTGACACGTGGGTCATAGCGCCCTTTCATGCCGGCGGATGGCTCCTGCACTTCATCGCCATTGTTGTGGTGGGTCGCGCCATTCTTTCACTGGCCGTCGGGTTTGCTCTGCTGACCCGGCAGCCCTGGGGCCGCGTCTTCGCCATCGTGG
>JAZKAG010000105.1:26836-31480 GCA_040389265.1 Acidobacteriota bacterium | reverse complement strand
TTTTGCCTGCTCCATCAGGATGATCGCCTGCTCAACCTGCTCGCGTAGGGTTTGCACCACCGGCAGCAACTTGGCGGACACCTGCTGGCCTTGCTTGCTCCAGGGATCCATCCAGAAGAGACGGTCGCTGGACTCGTCGATACCAAGGTCGTCTAATGTTTTCTGTGCTGCCATCAATTCAATTTGCGCCTGGTTGATTTTGCCACTGCGATCGCCATGGAAGACCTGGCCATAACTATCTTGAAATTGTGGAATGCTGCTCGCACCAGACTGCCATCCTGCGGCGGCGCCAAATAAAACTCCATACCAATCCTGGTTGAAGAGACCTTCGCCGTCATCGTTCCACACTGTATTCAACAAACCGGTGGAACCCAGTCGCTGGCCATCGCGCACAAATTCCTGAATATTCAGCAACCCGGAATTGCTATCGGGATAGACGCGGCTCCAGTTGCTTACTCCCGGCGCAACCCAGGTCTGCAGGCCCGCGTTGGTAAACGGCAATAGCCATTTGTCGTAGCCTTCCGGCTCGGGGCTATACACCCAGGCAATCGCAATCATGTCCTTGGGCAGTGTCTTTACCAGCTCCGGATCGTTCATGGCAATATCTCCCCAGAACAACAGCTGCTTGTGCAGCGGCTGAAGCGCCTGATGAATCTGAATCAGGAAATCCATGTAGACTTTGCCCAACCCCTCTTTCGTCACCTCATCCTTGGTCTGTCCTTTGCCCAGGTCAAATGTTTCATCGGCGCCGATATGCATAAACGGCCCCGGGAACATCTCCGCAATCTCCTTGAACCACTGCTGGATCAACTGAATTGATCCCGGCTGCACCGGGGCCAGCACAGTTCCATGCGGCGTTTCCGCCAACTTCGCATATTTGTCGAAGGTCAGCGTGTGATGCAGATGCCCGAACGCCTCCTGTTCCGGCACGATGGTCACGTGATATTGCTGCGCATATTTCACCAGCGCTTCCACGTCAGCGCGCGTCATCGCTCCACCCGGAGGCGCAATCAACGGGTTGGACGCATACGCCAGCGTGTTCTCAAAATAGGGCGAGTAGAGATTCACCTTGTACTCGGAAAACACCTTCACTTGCTGCTTCTGAAATGCAAGCGTGGGCACCGGGCCACGCGAAAGATCGTCATCCACTCCGCGATATTTCATCGCCGGCCAGTCGCGAATCAGGACTCCATGCAGCACTGCATCCGAAGCTGACGCCCTGCCATCTGCCATTCCCGAAACAACCAGTTGTTTGATCGTCTGCGCACCGTAATAGAGTCCGGCGCTGGTTGCGGCAATGTCGTACATCTTGTTGCCGTCGGTGACCAGGAGGTAGCCTTCATCGTGCATTGCCGGATCGAACGTCGCCTGTGCATGCTGCAGAATCTTCGCTGCATCCTTGTCGTCCAGCCGCATCAGGATCACCTGAACTTTGTCATGATGGCCTTCATGCGCGTCGATACCTCGGTCCTTCAATGTTTCCACCAAGTCGGCCGCTGCAAATTGATCTTGCGCTTCCTTGCTGCTGGTTTCGACACTGATTCCGTCTTTTAACGAGAGAACTTCGCCGGGATGAATCTCACGCGGCATCGGCACGAGGGCCAGAGTGCTCGCGGGCAGTGCTGTTGTGCTGGATGTTGCGGATTGTGCGAGAGCAGAGGTGGAGAGAACAAGGATGCACACGCCTGCCGATATCGCATATCCGGCACAACGGTGGAAACGATTCAGAGCCGTGGGAAGGTGTTTGTTTTTCACCCTTTGAGAATACAACGAGGCAGGTTCACGCCTTGCGCCTCCGGGGCGCTCTAGTGGATTGCCGGATAGGTTCGCTCTGATTCACGGGAACCACACGAATGGGCAAAAAAGGCGCTTCCCATATTCAGGAAGCGCCTCATTCATACGAACAAGTTTTTCTTTACGCGGTCAGCGGCATTTTCACCCGGAACCGTTCCATGGTGATCTTCAACGCGCGCTCGATCCTGCGCAGATCGCCTCGTTCCTCTGGAGCCTGGAACGTGGATGCGACGCCCGACTTGGAGGCGCGACCGGTACGGCCAACGCGATGGACGAAGTCTTCCGCCATTTTCGGCATGTCGTAGTTCACCACATGTGCAATGTGCGCCACATCAATGCCGCGAGCGGCAACGTCCGTCGCCACCAGCACCCGATGCTGTCCCTGGGTAAAGCTGCGCAGAGCTGCACTGCGTTGCGCCTGAGTACGATCACCGTGGATGGTGGTTGCATTCCAGCCGGAACCGTTCAGCCTCTTGGCCACACGATCGGCGCCGTGCTTGGTACGCACGAACACAAGGAAGCTGCCTTTTTCTGAGCGCAGCAGATGCTCGAGCAAGGGCAGCTTTTTGTCTGTCGTCACTTCGAACGTTTGCAAACGAACATTTTCGGCCGGCTTCAATACTGAGCCCAGCTCAATGCGTACCGGATTGCGCAGATAATCGCGAACCACCTCGGTCACCGGCGATTCCAGCGTTGCGGAATAGCAAAGTGTCTGATGCTGCGCCGGCAACGCCGCCACAATTCGCTTGATAGCCGGCTTAAACCCCATGTCGAGCATGCGATCTACTTCGTCCAGTACAAGAATCTGCACCTGGTCGAGCTGCACCAGCTTGCGCCGCAGAAAATCCTCCAGACGGCCTGGAGTCGCCACGATCAAGCGGGCTCCTCGACGAATCGACTGTAGCTGGGGACCTTCGGATAATCCGCCCACCACCAACGCTGCCTGGCTGGCGGCGTCGAGTGAGAGATTGCGGTACGCCTGCTCCACCTGCATCGCGAGTTCGCGAGTGGGCAGAAGGATCAGCGCGAACGGGCTTTTGCCGCGACCCTGCGAGCCTTGGCGGCGGCCATGGTCCTGATCCGGCATACGGGCGAACTTGTGCATGGCTTCAATGATCGGAATCAGGAAGCTGAGAGTTTTGCCGGTACCGGTCTGCGCTGTCGCCAGCACATCGCGGCCTTCCAGCGCCGGCGGAATTGCGCCGGCCTGGACAGGGGTGGGAGTAACAAATTTGGATTGCGCGAGCTTGTTCTGCAGCGCGGGCAAAAGAGTGAAATCGGTAAATTGAGTCAAAATATTCCTTCGTTTCCAAGGCCGCTTTGCCTTGCACCCATGTGCAGACGGACCCGGAACACAGCTTGCCTTCACGGTCTTCGCGGCCGCAAAAGGTAAGGATGAAACCGCAGGGAAACCGGAGTTTCGAAGGAGAACGCGGCTCGAAATTGCGCGTTTCAGGAAACTCTAAAGCAGATTTTTCTGATCTGCTCGGGGTCGACACGAAGAACTGGTTCGACCTCGGATGCCACATGACAGCTGGTATGGCGTAAGCACATTGCTTCGCCGCATCGCAGCGCATACGTTCGCGAAGCGATCACGCTGTAGAGGCTTGGGAGGGTGCAACTGCGAACGGCTTGCCGAGGAACAGACAAGAACGGCTCACAACCAAATCACTGAGCGTAGAACCATCATAACACAAGCACTACGGAGGGCTCGAGAGGCTCGCCAATTGTGGTTTGAATCGCTGCAAACCGATTCCTCTGCGATTTCTGCGACCTTCTACGTGCGGGCTGTCGCGCTGCGAGAAGTTTCCTTGCGCCCGTCTTTCTCGGCACCACTGGCCATGCCGGGGACTTTCTCCACCGGACGCTTGCGATCTTCATGCGCAACCAGCAGCGCTTCCAGTTGCTGGATCAGGGCCGTGCTATTCATCGGTTTCACCAGCATCTCGTCGGCGCCATCGTCGCGCCACGCATCATCGCTTGTCGGGAAGGCAGTCAGCAGCGCCACCGCTGGTTGATAGGGAGCGGCTTTTGCTGCGCGGGTCACCTCCAGGCCTGCCTTGTCGTTCTCCATGCGCATGTCCGTAATCACCATCACAAACGTGGAGCGGAGCAGTTTCGACTTCGCGTCCCGAGCCGACGTAGCAGTCTCCACTTCAAATCCATGAATCTCCAGCAGAGCCTTCAGTGTAAGCAGGATCGCGGGTTCATCGTCGACCAAAAGAATACGGCGCTTCATATGGATGGAGTTCCCTTCTGGGTACGCAATCAATGTAAGCCAAGTTAGGGGAGATTGTCGATCTGCAGAGGAAAGATTCCGCCGGGCGCATCGCGGTTGCCTGCCTTGCGATTGTTACACTGGCTGGGTGACAGGATACCACGTGGAAAACTTCGGATGCCGCGCCAGCCAGGCCGACGGAGATGCAATTTCCGGAGGCTTGGAAGCCCTGGGCGCTCGTCCGGCCTCGGCGGCGCCCGAAGTGGTGGTGGTCAACACCTGCAGCGTCACCGCGGAAGCGGATCGCGACGCCCGCGCCTATATTCGCCGCGTCCAGCGCGGCAATCCGCAGGCTCGCATCGTTGTCACTGGATGCTATGCGCAACGCGCGCCAGATGAAGTGGCCGCTCTGCCCGGAGTTTTTGCCGTCGTCGGCAACAGCCATAAGAACCAGGTTGCTTCCATTGCTCTCGGCTCGTTCCATCCGCTTGCGGCGACTACGCGGGAACAGTATCGTGCGTCTGCCGGGAACCACAATTCCCGCGTTGCTATGGCAACCTCACCCGCTCATTTTGTCCCCGTGGAGTCGCTGCTCACCGTCCCGTTGATCGTGAGCGTCCCGGCCGTGTTGG
>JAZKAG010000105.1:25831-26826 GCA_040389265.1 Acidobacteriota bacterium | reverse complement strand
GAAATATCTTCGGGCACAGTGACTTCGAATTGCCGTCGCTGCCATCCTCTGCGATCCGGCGCCTGGCCGAATCCTCCGCTGCACACCGTACTCGGCCAACCTTGAAAATTCAGGATGGCTGCGGCAACCGCTGCACCTTCTGCATCATTCCGTCCACTCGAGGCAACAGCCGATCGTTGCCGAGGCTGCAGGTGCTCGACTCTGTCCAGCAATTCATCGCTGCCGGTGGGCGGGAACTCGTCCTCTCCGGCATCAACCTTGGCCGGTGGGGCCGCGATCTGTCGCCGCAACTCCGCTTTGAAGACCTACTGACGGAAATCTTCGAAACCACATCGCTGCCGCGCCTGCGCATCAGCTCCGTCGAGCCGATGGACTGGAACGACGGCCTGATCGCGCTCCTTCGCCACTATGGGCAAGGCCGTCATCCGCGTTTCGCCCGCCACATCCACATGCCACTGCAATCCGGATCGGATCGGGTCCTGCGCCGTATGCACCGTCGCTATCGTCCCTGGCATTACGCCGAACGGCTGGCGAAGATTCGTGATGCCTGTCCGGACGCCGCCATCGGCGCTGATGTCATGGTAGGATTTCCCGGTGAATCCGACGAAGAATTTCGTGAGAGCTACGACTTCATTGCCTCCCAGCCGCTAACTTATCTGCACATCTTTCCCTTTTCCGCGCGACCCGGAACCCCTGGTTGGGACCTTCACCGGCTCGATCCGGTCACGGCTTCCGCCGTCCGCGAACGCATGGCTGCTTCGCGTGACCTGATCCGGCAGAAGAATCTCGCCTTCCGCTCCAGCTTGATCGGCAAGCAGCTCAGCGCGGTGACCCTCGTGGGTTCCGGCGAAAAATCCCAGGCTCCTGCCGGGACTCCCGCCATGACCGATAACTTCATTTCCGTCGAGATCGGCGCCAGTCTGCCGCCCAACCTGCTGATTTCTGCGCAGATCATCGGCCTTACGCTGCACGGCTTGTCCGCCACCACCGCAGGC
>JAZKAG010000105.1:0-25821 GCA_040389265.1 Acidobacteriota bacterium | reverse complement strand
TTCCATTGCGTGAATATTTGGCAACCGTCCCGTGGCGCTGCTCATCTGCTGGAGTAACGACCGAGGTGCAGTCCGCCATGCGGTGGACGGGCTGTTCGGACGAGAATGGTATACTCACGAGGCGAGGTATAGCCTCGCGCACTTGGAGGCGGCACATCGATAAGCGTTCGGCGAAACAGTTTATCCGCATCAACGATCGGATACGCGCGCGTGAAATTCGCGTTATTGACGAAAATGGAGAACAGCTCGGCGTTCTTCCACCCTTTGAAGCTCTCAAAATTGCCCGGGAACGCGGTCTCGACCTGGTAGAGATCTCTCCCAACGCTGTGCCGCCGGTTTGCCGGATTCAGGATTATGGCAAGTATCTGTACGAAAAAGATAAGAGTGAACGGGCTGCGCGCAAAAAGCAAAAGGTCATCACCATCAAGGAAGTCAAGCTCTCGGTCACCGTTGACGAGCATGACTATCAGACCAAGAAGAATCAGGCCATTCGCTTTCTCCATGAAGGAGACAAGGTCAAGGCGTCGCTGCGTTTTCGCGGCCGCCAGATGGCCCACCGCGAGTTGGGATATCAGATCATCAATCGCCTGATTCAAGACGTCGGAGAGGCTGGCATCGTGGAGTTTCATCCGCGCATGGAAGGCACCACACTGCACGCGATCCTGGCCCCAGGGAAAAAAGTGGAGTCTGCGAAGAAGCCCGAAGCACCCAAGCCGGACCCGCGGAAGACATCCTCGGCCAAGCCCGTGGAAGCCGCCGAGTCGGAAGAGACTCCCGCCGCGCAAGCCTGAGCCTCGCTTCACGCTAGAAAATTCTGTAGCCGGAGAGTGCCCACCTTAAGTAGGGTCTCTCCGGCTTTGTTCTTTTCTCTCACGCGCGGCCATAGCGGCGATCGACGATAATTCTTGCAAGAGGACAATTCATGCATCGCACCATTCGCGCCGGTCTGGTGGGTTTTGGCCACGGCGGCACCATTTTCCACGCGCCTTTTTTGCAGGCCGTCGATGGGCTGAACCTGGCCGTCATCCTGCAGCGCCATGGCAATTCTGCGGCGCAGGCCTATCCCAGTGCCACCATTGTTCGCAGCATGGAAGAATTGTTGGCGCTGCCGGACCTCGACCTTATCGTCATCAGCACGCCGCCGTCCACTCATTTTGAACTGGCAGTACAGGCGCTCCAAGCCAATAAGCATGTCGTGCTGGATAAGCCTTTCGTCGCCACCAGCGAGGAAGCTCGTCGGCTAATTGAGTTAGCGCGAGTTCACGGGCGCATTCTCTCCGTCTATCAGAATTGCCGTTGGGATGGAGACTTCAACACGATCAGGCAAATCCTAAGCTCCGGGGAACTCGGCCGGCTGGTGACCTTCGAATCGCGCTATGACCGCTACCGGCCTGGCCCGCGGACCAAGCCCTGGCAGGAGAAAACACTTCCCGGCAACGGCGTGCTGCACGACCTGGGCGCGCACTTGGTCGATCAGGCGCTGGTGCACTTCGGCACACCCGAGGCCATCATTGCCGATGTACGCTTGGAGCGCGATCTGGCTGTGGTCAACGACGCTTTCACGCTGTGCCTCTACTATCCACGACAGCGCGTCTGGCTTAGCTCCACCATGCTGGCCCGGACAGCGGGACCGCGCTTCGTCGCCCACGGAACCCTAGGTTCGTTTGTAAAATATGGCCTCGATCCTCAGGAGCGCGCATTACAAGGCGGGGCAACTTTAGGCGGCCCGCATTGGGGAGAAGATCCCGAAGCCCACTGGGGAACGCTTGCGACGATGCGCGACGGTCAGCCAGTTGAGCGACGCGTCCCCACGCTGCCGGGCGACTATCGCAAGTATTACGAAAATGTTCGCGACGCCATCTGGGGAGTAGCGCCGCTCGCCGTCACCGCGGAGCAAGGATGGTGCACCATTCGCCTGCTCGAACTGGCGCTCGAAAGCAGCGCAACCCGTTGCGCGATGTCCTGCGCCTCACTCGATGCAACGCCCTAGGGTGTTTTTCCTAAAGGAATGCGGAGGCCTCTGATTCGTTGCTGAAGAGCCGTTTGCAGCAAGCCCTCGATATGCGCCCAGTTGTTGATGAAAGTTTTCCATTGTTTTAGTTCCTGCGGTAGACGCACCCTTGCGGATTGAGTCAGTTCCCACTTTACAGAGCGCCGTTTAGGGGTCCCCCATGTCCTCCTGCGAACCCACCCGCAGGCTTCGAGTTTGGTCAGAGCAATGTAGAGGGAATGTTCTTCGACACAGTTCACTCCATTGATTCGGCGCTGCACATTGCTGACGAGGCGTTCGGACTTCGATGCGCCCTCCTCCTCTAGAGCGCTCAAAATCAGTATTTGAATGACAGCTTCAAATACATCGGATTTGCCCGCGGTATTCATCCGGAACGAGAATTCCTCTTGAGCCGTCAGACTGGATGGGTATGAGCTCGGTTGCATTATTCCTCGTGTAACAACTGGTTTGGATCAATATGGAGCGCCCGCCTGGCCGGAAGCCACGTCGCCAGTAACCCCAATAACGCCATGGTCGCAACTACGCCAAACATCACCACGGGATCTCGCGGCGTCGCTTCATAGACAATCTGCGCCAGCAGCCGGCTGGCCAACGCTCCCAACACAAGTCCCGCCATTGAGCCGAAGAGGAGCAGCCCCAGCGGTCTTCCCAACGCGGACCACATCAGTTGCGCCGGCTGCGCGCCTAACGCGATGCGAATCCCTAGTTCCTTCATACGCTTCGACACGCTGTATGCCGCCATGCCGAAGATGCCCGTGACCGCCAGCATTGCCGCCAGCAGCCCCATAATGCCGAGCGCGGCCGTCGCGGCCTGTGCCGGAAACAGAACCAGCCCCAACGCTTCCGGCCAGCTTTGGATAGAGAATGGCAGATTCGGTTCAATGCCGGTCAGCACAAGATTCAGATCTGCGGCCATCTCTGGCGGGGCAAGTTGCGAACGCACCACCAGCGTGGTGCTGCTGTTGGTTTGCTGGGCCACAGGAAAGAACATCGCTGGCCATTGGTCCTCGGTAAGGGTCCTGTACTTGCCGTCCTGCACCACTCCTACGATCTCGTAGAGTTCGTGGTTCCAGTTCAGAAAATGGTTTCCAATCGCCGACGACTTTCCAAACATTTTGCGAGCGAAGGTCTCATTGACGATGGCAACTTTGGGCGATTGTGCATCGTCGTTCCATGTAAAGTCGCGGCCAGCCAGCAATCGCGTTCCAGCAGCGCGCAGATAGCCCGGAGAGATGGAAAAGTACTTCGCATCCAGCACGGCGTTGGAGAATCGGAAATTGGTCGTTCCCTGCCGATAAATATCTCTGTCTGCACCGCCCAGGGAAAGCGGCGCGTGGGTGATCATCCCCACCGAGGTGACACCCGGAATACGCCCGGCGGCCTCAATCATGCGCTTCTGTGCTGGCAGCGATTGATCGTCCGAATATCCAGCCATTCCCAGGTCGGTCGTGGCCAAGGTGACAGCCTGCGGCTCGACTCCCAGCGGCGCAGACAGTGAACGCTGCATGCCGCGCACTGCCACCAGCGAGGCCGTCACCAGCAGCGTGCAAAGCACAATCTGCACGACCAGCAACACATCGCGCAACGCGAAGCGCCGGAACGTGGCCATTGTGGAGGAGCCGCTCTTCATGACCTGGGCTGCATCGGTGCGCCAAATCAGCTGCGCTGGCAGCAGGCCAAACAACGCGCCGCTTGCGATCGACAGCACCAATGCGACGGCATACACCAGCAGGTCCGGCGTAACAAGAACGTGGGCAGGAAAATTCGCGAAAGGCTGCCAGCGGCTCAATACCTGCAGCAGCGCAGTGGCAAGCAACGTTCCTGCAATCCCGCCCAGCACAGAGATGAGGATGGATTCCGTCAGCAACTGACGCAGGATAAACCACCGCGTAGAACCGACAGCCAATCGGATCGCCAGTTCGCGGCTCCGGTCTTCCGCGCGCGCGGCGAAGATGCTGCCAAGGTTGGCACAGGCCGCCAGCAATACCAGCAGGGCCAGTATTGTGATGGCTGACAGGAAGGCACGCACAGGATCACCTAATCCACCTCCCATAAATCCGGGCTGCACCAGCCGAGCGTTCAGGCCGTCGTCGGACGCTGGGTTTACTTTGCTGAGTTGTGCAGCAATGCTGTTCAGATTCTCCGTAGCCTGCTGCACCGTCACGCCCGGCTTGAGCCGCCCCAGCGCGTAAACCGCGTGATTCGCCCGATTATTCTCGTTCAGATAGCTGTACCCTTCGATCTGCTGCTCATTGACCATCGGGATCCAAAAATCCGGCCACAGAAAGATCTCGGTGCCATGGAATTGTCTCGGCGCAATTCCCAACACGGTGAACGGATGTTTATTCACCTCGACCGTCTCGCCGATAATCCTCAGGTTCCCGTTGAAGTGGCTGCTCCAGAAGCTATCGCTCAGCACGATATACGGTGCGGAGTTGGGCCCATGCTCGTCGGAAGCATGAAAAAAACGACCATGTGCGGGCTGAATATCGAGCAGGTCAAAATAGTTGCCGGACACCTCATAGCCAAGGCTCTTGACGACCAGAGTTCCCTTGCGAATGCCCGCTTGTGTCAGGTTGTACGCAGCGATGTCCGTGAAAGTGGAATTGCGTTTGCGGTAGTCCAGATAGTCCGGGTACGACTGCGTATCCCATGCCTCAATTTTGCGCGTGACGTTGTAAAGATTTCGCGGATTTGGCACACTCAGCGGCTTCAGGATCAGCGAATTCAGCACGCTGAAGACGACCACGTTCGCGCCCACGCCCAATGCCAGCGTCAGGACAGCTGTAATGGCGAACCCGGGCGATTTGCGGAGTTGCCGGATTGCATAACGCAGATGCTGCAACCAAATTGGCACGAAGACGCACCCTCCTCAGGAACATATACGCAGAGAACTATTGCATGTTCCCGACCAAACAGAGTGGGTGCTACGCCTGAATAAGATCAGTTAGATAGGAAGGAATATTCGCAGCAATAGCGCTGAAACTGTCCGCTCCCGGACGGTTAGGTCCAAAAGCGGACACCAAGCATCGACGATTACGGGCGAGTATCGTCGCGGAACTCGGCATGCGCGGAGTTCGATTGCTGCAGTTCCTTGATCGCCGCCAGCACCTCTTCGCTGTGGTGGCTGGGATCGACGCCAATCCATTCCTTCACGATCTTGCCTTCTGGGTTGATCAGGAAGGTATTGCGCTTGGCCAGCTTCATTCCCATGTAGTTGCCCAGCGACCCATATTCCTGAACAACCTTGTTGTCAGTGTCGGCAAGCAGCTTAAAGTGGAGGCCGTCCTTGGTACAAAATTCCTGGTGACTCTTCACCGACTGAACGCTGACTCCCAGCACCACCGCGTTCAGTGCGTCGAACTTGCTCATGTCGCGCTGAAAATTCTTGGCTTCAATGGTGCAGCCGGAGGTCATGTCTTTGGGATAGAAATACAGCACCACCCACTTGCCGTGATACTGGTCAAGGCTAATGTCGGTGCCTTCCTGCGACGGCAGTGTGAAGGTTGGCGCTGTCTGTCCCACTTGAGGAACCGGATCGGAAGCGGCAAAGACGCGCACTCCCATGTACAGAACTACTACGGCGAGCAACATCACGAGTGAAATACGTGTCAGGTTCATAAGAAATCTCCGGCCTCGATTATACGGATGCGCCGATGACAATGGCGACGGGCGGATGGCGGCGGACCGCTATTTCTTTTCCCTGGCCAGCTGGACCGCGTCAGCGATGATCGTGATGCCGAACTGATCCGCGGTGGAAATCACCGCCTCCAGATCGAAGATCAATGTGCGTTGCGCCTCGATCGCCAGGCAGGTCGCGCCCGCTTGCTGCATTGCCCTGATAGTTCCAATTCCGATGACCGGGACATCGAAGCGCATATCCTGCTTGGGCTTTGCCACCTTTACCACTGTCAGCGACCGCTCCAGCGTAGACGGGGCTCCCGTTTCAGCCAGCGATCGCATGATCTCTCCAGCACGCAAGATCACCGCGTCAGTGCCTTCCATCGCCTCCACGGCAACGCAGGCCTGCGCCGCAACCACTACCGTCTGGCCGATATCGTATGTCGCCAGTGCCTGGGCCACGCCACGTCCATAGGCGATGTCGGGCTGCTCCGTTGCATTGGGGTCGCGCTTCGTCAGAACCCCTTGCCTTGCCAGCAGGGGCTCCAGAAATGTCGTTGAAGAGATCAGTTGGATTCCTTCATCCTGCAGCACCTTTGCAATGGCGCCCAGCAATCCGTCGGTGTTGCGCGACGACAGCGAAAGCAACAGCTTCGCCAGTAACCAGTCAGGGCGAATGCTGGAAAAAATCTGCTTATGCTTCACCTGTCCGGCCATCACCGCCTGGGTCACGCCTTCCGCGTGAAACATCGTAATCAAGCGCCCCAGTTCGCCCAGGGAAAACCAGTGCACCCGCACGCCGGCATCGCGGGACGCCCGAGCATCCATCTCCGGCTCCGTCTCTTCGCGGATGGCCGCGACAATTACTTCTGACCCATGGGCCCGCGCCGCGTCGAGCAGCAGAAATGGAAACTGTCCATTCCCTGCGATCAGACCCAGCTTTGCAGGTCGAGCCGCGGGTTGGAAAGGGGTAGACATGCTTGGTTGGATGTCGATTATTTCAGAACGCCACGGGTGGAGCTGTCGATGAAATCAATCAGATAACGCACATCCTCTGACGTGCTTTCTTCCGCTTTCAATTTCTCCACGGCCTGCGTGGTATTCAGCTTCGCGCCACGCAGGGTTTTATAAGCATGGTGCAGGTCGCGCATTTGGTCTGGAGAAAATCCCCGGCGCTGCAGGCCGACGCGATTTAATCCGAAGGCATGCGCATCGCGTTTTGCCGATGTCAACGAAAACGGCAACACATCCTGAATGATGATGGATCCACCGCCGACATATGCGTACCGTCCGATGCGACAGTACTGATGCGCTGCCGAAAGCGCCCCCAGCGTCGCGTAATCTTCAACGGTGACGTGGCCCGCCAGCGTGGCTCCGTTTGCCAGGATGCAGTGGCTTCCCACCTGGCTATCGTGCCCGACGTGCGCATACGCCATCACCAGGCAGTCGCTGCCGAGCCGGGTGATGCCGCCGCCGCCCTTGGTTCCGCGCGACACGGTAACAGACTCGCGAATCACATTGCGCTCGCCGATTTCAACCTGCGTGGGCTCGCCCTGGTACTTCAAATCCTGTGGCGGCACGCCGATTGCCGTGAAGGGAAAAATCTTATTTCCGCGACCCAGACGCGTGCGGCCGTCCACAACTACGTGCGACAGCAACTCACAATCTTCCGCTATCTCGACATGCGCGCCGATGGTGCAAAAGGGCCCGACAATGCTGTGAGCGCCAATGATCGCGGTTTCCGCAACCACGCTGGAGGGGTGAACGAGCGCGGTGGAATGGATACTCACGCTTCGACAGCGGCCTCTACTGGTGTGTTCGGCGCGTCGACTGTGGCCTCAGGTTTGAGGGGGCGATTGCGCGGCACCATCTGCGATGTCACGGTTCCCTCGCAGATCAGCTTGTCGTCTACGTAGGCTTTTCCCTGCATGCGCATCATGCGGCTGCGCCAATTGAGCACTTCGATTTCGAGTCGCACCTGGTCACCCGGAAGTGCGGGGCGCCGGAAGCGCGCATGTTCTACCCCGGTAAACACAATTAGCTTCTCGGTTGGATCCGGCAGCTCCACCATCACCAGGATGCAACCCGCCTGCGCCAGGGCTTCCAGCAGCAACACTCCCGGCATGATGGGATAGCCGGGAAAATGCCCCGGAAAAAACGGCTCGTTGATGGTGACGTTCTTGATGGCCACAATCCGTTTCTTGCGCTCCATCTCGACCACACGGTCGACCAGCAAGAAAGGATAGCGATGCGGCAGGAGTTTCATGATCTCGACAACGTCGAGTGGAGCCTTCAACAAAGTGTCTTCGGGATTTGCGTGCTGGTTGTTTTCCATAGCTACCCAGCAGATTATAAAACGCCATGAGCACGGATCGCGTTTCTTCTACACTTTGACGATGTTTTCATAGCGAGCTTTCAGCTCCTGATAGCGGTCTGGTCGAGTGCTCCCGCCCAGATGATCTTCCAGTTGGTCCAGGAATCGATGCCAGCCCGCGCCCAGTCCGGCCAGCAACTCCGGACGGACTCCCACGTGAGAAAAACGGAGTTTTGTCTGTTCGCCTGTGCCCTCAAGCTTCCAATTCACCAGCGAATCTCCCCATGTATAGATCAAAAGATGTGGCGCATCAAACTCGCAGATAATCCCTTCCAGCGACCCTTCCGCAGAAAATGCGATATGAATTTTTCCGCCCGCGCGCGGCTCCAAGTCCGTCGGAAACTTCATCCATGCCGAGATTTCTTCTGCAGTCGAGATGGCGCTCCATACTCGCTCCAGGCTGTGTGGGTAGGTGCGGTCCCAGTCCATTCGATAGATCGTTTCCACCGACGCCGTGGAGTCATTCGGCTCTTCTTTTGGCAGCGGCGCGCTTTTCGCAAAAGGATTTTTCATAGTCTCTTCGTCGGCGATCCAGCCTTACTTCAAGTGCACCGCGGCGTAGTCCGGATCGAATGAATTTGCCGGAAGCTCAACATTGTATTCCGCCCGCAACAGAAACGTCTGCTGCACTATCTCGCCATTGTGCATCCGCGTCACGGTAAAAGGGGTCGCAATGCCACCGACGCGGTGATAGTTATCGAACTCAACCGTATCGACATTCTTGTCGTGAAAGCGCGGATCGCGCCACTCGAAGCTCAGCCGCACGGGAAGGTGGGTGTTTGCGTCCACGTCCAGCGTCACCGCATCATCCGTCGCATGCATCAGCGTGAGCTTTTCCGCCGCATGCCTCTCTACCTGTTCCGGCCCCTCATCCAGAACCACCGTGGCAGGATCGCCCAGCCAGCGACCCAGCACTCTTCGCAACGAGTGTTTCTGCCAGCGCACATGGTCCTCAACCGTTTCAACCGGCAGATTCTTTTTTCCCTTGTAAGTGATCTCCCAGCCACTCGCGCCAGAATAAATCTGCACTACTCTCCCCTTATCCAGGTCGATGCGCTCTTTCTTAGGATGCTCGCGGCTGACCTCTGCGTCGGCCACTTCACCGGTTGGATTTCCCTGGAAGAAGGTTGCAATGCGAACATGTTCCCGGCTGGTTCGCAGACTCACCCACCCAGGGCCACCGAGCGCCTTAATGGTTGCGGTGAGCACCGCATGCGCCTGCCGCGGACTCGCCATCCCCGCAGCATGGCTGGCTTGCCCGTTCAACATCGCCGGCCACGTTCCGCCAAGAATCAACGCCCAGGCCAACACCAGCCGCGGACGTTTCGTGAATTTACCCCACCAGAACCGAGCCCCCGTTGACATTGAAGACCTCTCCGCTAACGAACCCGGCGAATGGAGTACACAAGAACAACACCGGTCCGGCAATCTCCGCTACCGTTGCCGCACGTCCCAGCGGAATGCCTGAAACCACCCGCGCGCATTTCTCCGGGTCGCGCAGGGTTGCCGCCGACATGTCCGTGTCGACCCAGCCCGGTGCCACGCAGTTTACGTGGATGCCATCGCGGATCAGTTCACTCGACAAGCTCTTGGTAAAGCTGATCAGCGCGCCTTTCGAAGCCGCGTAATCAGAATGCATAGCCTCTCCGCGTTGACCTGCTGTCGAACTGATCAGCACAATCGAACCCGCCGGCGAAGATTTGTCCGGCCTGCCTTGTTTTTTAAACTGCCCCACCGCCGCCTGTACTACTCCGAACATGCTGTCCAGGTTGATGTGCATGGTGCGATGCCACTGTGCATCCGCCATGCGCTCGATGGGCGCATCATCTGGCGGCCAGATGCCATGATTGCCCACCAGGCAGTCGAGCCTGCCAAACGCACGCACTGTATCTTCGACCAGCCCTCGCCCGTGAGCTGGAGTCGTCAGCTCCCGATGCACCGCCAGGCAGCGCTCCGGTCCGCCACATTCTGCCGCCAGCGCTTCGGCTTCCTTCGCCGCACTCCGGTAGTTGAAGACAACTTTGGCGCCCGCCTCCACAAATAACCGAACCGTGGCCGCGCCAATTCCACGCGACCCTCCCGTGATCAACGTAACTTTGCCGTGGAGCGAGAGCATCACTCCCGAATGAGATCCCTTTTCTGTCATAGTCTTGACGCTAAAAGAAGGCACGCAATCGTGCAACTCTGGGGGCCTGTTCTCGATTCCACACCATATCTTGGTGGCAAACCGGTCCTAGCGGCTTGTTGTTGCAATCCCCGGACACGGCGGCGCCACATAAGGTGCACCACCCGCTTGCTGGCGCTTCAGTGCAGCATCCAACATCTGCAGCGCTTTCGCATTGGCCGGGTCCAGCAGCGACTGCGAGCACGCCACGGAGCGGCCCTCCACTCCCTTTTGAAAAAACTGCCGGCTCCACGGCAAGTACAGCAGCGCACCATAATCGCCGGCGCAATCTTTGGCGTCGCAGCCGCTGAAACTAACGCCGAAATTGTTCCCCGTGCCCGGCATCAGTACAAAATTGTCGCTGCTGGCCGCCTGAAAAGGACGCTTCAGATATCCCGAATCCCAACTCACATTGGTCACGCCGCCATCACGAAGGAATACCACGATCCGCCAACCATGTTTTCCGCTGGTCAGCGCCGCGGCATATGGCGATGCATAGGGAGGAATCTCCAGCCGATACAAATCCAAATGATAGAACTGCAGCCATTGCCCCATGCGCTGAAGGTCAGCGCCGGTATAGCCAGTCTGGCACTGGGCCGATGTCGCGGGCGCCAGAAAGATCGCCGTCACCAGCGATGCGGTGGCTAGCAAAGGGATCGATCGTTGCAACATATCTACTCCGTGGGATGCTTCTAAACTTATTTCCGTCCGTGTTCTTCGCATGGCGAAATCTCTGGTGCGGCGGCGGAATTCGCAATCATTTTCTTCATCCGGCGGCAATCTGAGTGGTCAGTTGTACGGAAGAGGCGAGCGCCAGATCGCCGGCAGCCAATCGCGTCAATGTCAGCACGGTAATGTCGTCGTCCTGTCCGAACGCGCTTGCATCTTCCGCCACCTGAATGACGGAGGATCCGGTTCTCGACATCTCGCTTATCCGCTCGAAGCCAAACAGCTCGCCCTGCCCATTGCGCGCCTCTACGATGCCATCGGTATAGAAGGTCAGCGTCTCATTTTCCTGCATACGGAAGAGTATCTGGTCATACTGTACGTCTGCCACGATGCCCAGCGGCAGAGCTCCTTCCAGTGGCAATTCCTGTCCATCCCGCAGAGGCGAAAAGTGGCCCGCGGTGGCAATTGCAGCGCTTCCGTCGGGTTCAATCCGCATCGCTACACAGGTCGCAAAGCCGCCCTGGGTGCGGCCGATCAAACGGCGATTCAGCCCCTGCAAAATCTCCGCTGGCTCCCGCGTAAAGTCAGCCAGCGTGCGCAGAGAACCCACGATCAGCGACACCACCATGGCGGCCTTGAACCCTTTGCCGCTGACGTCCCCTACGACGATCAGCGCGCCGCCCTGTTCCAACGGAATAACCTGATAGAAATCGCCACCCAGTTCAGCGGCGGGCTTGTAGATGCTGGCAATGGAAAAGCCGGGAACGGCGGGAACGTCTTCCGGAACCAGCACCTGCTGGACTTCGCGCGCGGACTGAATTTCCGTGTCGATGCGCATCTGATGGCGGCGTTCCTTTATCTGCTGTTGCGCCACAGTGAAGATCAGGACGATGAAAAGTAGCGTGTCCAGCAAGAAAAGTGGACTGAAGGTATAGCCTCCGAGATGGAGACCCAATGCCTGCACGACGCCAGCCAATTTCCAATGGGTGAAACGCTGACCCTGACCAATGTTCTCGTACAGCAAGGTCCATATACCGAAGAGAAAGACCGTAATCGCCAAGGGCCAGAGCATTCGGCGCTTTCGGCGCGCCAGGCCGAAACCGACAATGAAAAGTATGTAGATCGGTGCCAACTGGTAAATCGCGGTGGTGATGGCGTCGGTCCATTGCATGCCGGCGCTGGCAAATTGCCAGTGGGAAAGCATGATTGCGTCCAACAGCTGCGCGGTCACATAAAGAATTGCCAGCCCAGTCGCCCAGCGCCGCCAGCGAATCTCCCCGCTGAAGCCGAAGAGCGTGAGCAGGAGCAGCCATAGGGAGATGTCCTGGCAGGTCTGCAGAAACTGTACGAGATGGTTCAACGCAATAAAGTGCAGATTGCCACCCCAAAAGAAAATGCTAGTGAATAATCCGCTGGCGAGCAGGTAGGCGCCGAGCCACAGGTATAGCCACTCCGTGCGATCGCGTAGAAACAGCAACAACGTGAGCAGTCCAGCGACCAGCATGACGGTAGAGATGAGAGTTTGCGGAAGCTGCTGCTGCGCCTGCAAGTATCGCGGTGTGGCCGCTTGCATGGCCAGGACTGCCGGATCGCCCAGCATCGGAGGGCCAACCAGGCCGCCAATTGTCGATGGATCGCTGGAGGAAAGCGGCGCCTTCCACACTCGCAGGGCCAACACACCACTCAGAGGCGCCGGCCCCAGCGGATAGACGGTGGCGCGGCCAAGCCCAATCTGCCTCCATGCCGCATGCGGTGGAAGACCGCCATAGGTTCCGATCTTCTTGCCATTCCAGTAAATTTCGTATGCGTCCTCGACCGGCGGAATCAGAATGGAAAGATTGCCCGCTGGTTCAGCGACGGCGATGCGCTTGCGATACCAGGCAAATCCGGTGTATCCGGGATGGGTCTGCGCTCCCCAGGTGTCGTCCGCGCGTAGTTGCTCCCAGCCGGAATCGTTGTATGCGGGACCGGCCCACGCGGAATCGTCACCCGTATGAAATTGCCATTGGCCTTCCACGGCGACAGAGCCTGTGCCAGGATTTGAAATTTGAAAGACCTGGCCACGAGCGCGAGGGAGAGGAAGCAGCAGGCAGGTGAGCAGCAGAGTTCGCGAGAATACTCGAGCTAATGAAATCCGAAGCGGCCGCTGACCACCGCAGGTTCTAAGAACCATTAGATACCTCACCACGGACTCAAAGGAGAACGGGCTTTTTCTCCGCCAAGCATACCAGCTTCCCGAGACCCCCTCACAAGAAAGGGCGGGAAGCAGCGCCGCCGCGTGGACCACACCAAGTATCAAGCTTTACAACGCGGCTACAGTCTTCACAAAGCGCGCAATTTCTTCCTCCGTGTTGTAGTAGTGCACCGAGGCTCGCACCATTGCCGGCAAGCCGCGCTGCTCCATGTCTATCCGCGTAGAACTTACCGGGGTGACGCGCACATTAATTTTCTGTTTCCGCATCCGTGCGACGATGGTTCTGGCTTCATACGTTTCATGGGTGAAGGTCACAATGCCGCAGCGTGGTTGCTTGCCACTTCCCGGCAGGTCTCGCACCGTAACTCCAGAAACGTCCGCAAGCTTCTCGCGCAACTGTTCTGCCAGCGCGTTCACTCGAGCAGCGATGTTGTCCAATCCCAGCGCCATCGCATATTCGACAGCCACTCCCAGCCCCAGGCGGCAAGCGACCGATCCGGCGGAAATTTCAAAGCGGCGAGCATCCGGACGCAATGTATATTCCTGCTGCGCGCTCCATTCGGCGCTGCTCATATCGATTGGTGTCGGCTCCAATTGCTCCAGCATGGATTGCCGGATATACAGAAATCCCGTTCCGCGTGGCGCGCGCAAATATTTGCGTCCGGTGGCAGCCAGCATGTCGCAGCCTAGCTGCTCTACTTGTAATGGCATCTGTCCTGCCGTCTGGCAGGCATCCAGCAAATAGGGAATGTGATTGCGGCGCGCGATGCGGCCGACGGCTTCGGCCGGCTGCACCAGGCCTCCATTGGTCGGCACATGGGTCAGCGCAATGAGTTTCACACGTTGTCCGTGCTGACGGATCACGGCCTCCAACGCGGTGAGCGAAATTTCTCCGCTGGGATCGTTGGGCACAACGATGATTTCTGTTCCTCGCCGGCGCGCGACCTGTAGCAACGCCAGGTAATTGCTGACGTACTCGTTCGACGCGGTAACAAGTTTGTCGCCCAGCTGGAACTTTTCCGCCAGCGCATAAAACGCCGCATCCCAGGCACGCGTTGCATTTTCCACGAGGGCGATTTCGCTTGCCGCACATCCCAGCATCTTCGCCAGGGAAATATAGACTCGCTCGTGTTCTTCGGTCGCATCATCCTCTGCTTCGTAGCCACCGATCGCAGCTTCCAGGTCGAGATGCGTTTTCACTCGCTCCAGCACCGGCGTTGGCGGCAGGCTGCAACCCGCATTGTTCAGGTGCAGGACCTTCTCGCAACCTGGCGTCTCCGCGCGAACCCTCGCAATATCAATCGCCACAACTCACCCCGCTTTGCATGTACCTGCCGCAGCCGGCCACGCACTCTTTATACTAGGTTGCATCATGTCCAATTTTGATCGCCGTGGAGAGTTCGCGCCTGTAGACGAACAACTGGAATACCTGAAGAAAGGGACGGCTGAGATTATCCCCCTACCCGAACTACGCACCCGCCTGGAACAGTCACGCGCCACCGGCCGTCCGCTGCGCGTTAAAGCCGGATTCGATCCCACCGCACCCGACCTGCACCTCGGCCATACCGTCCTGATTCGCAAGCTGAAGCACTTTCAAGACCTCGGCCACACCGTAATCTTTCTAATTGGCGATTTCACCAGTCTCATCGGCGATCCCACCGGCCGCTCTGTCACCCGCAAGCCGCTAACGCGAGAGGAAATCGATAAGAATTCTCAGACCTACACCGACCAGGTCTTCAAAATCCTCGATCGTGAAAAAACTGAAGTCCGCTACAATTCCGAGTGGCTGGGCAAGCTGGGGTTTGAAGGAATGATCCGCCTGGCTGCAAAATTCACCGTCTCCCAGATGCTGGAGCGCGATGATTTTCATAAGCGCTTCCAGGCCGAACAGCCTATCTCACTGCACGAAATGCTGTATCCGCTGGCACAGGGATACGATTCCGTCATGCTGGACGCCGATGTCGAACTTGGCGGCACCGATCAGCGATTCAATCTCCTGATCGGACGGGAATTACAGCGACAGGCCGGCACTCCGGCACAAATCGTGCTGATGATGCCGATCATTGAAGGTCTCGACGGCGTGCAGAAAATGTCGAAGTCGCTGGGCAACGCCATCGGTGTGCATGAGCCGCCGCCGGAAATGTACGGGAAGCTGATGTCCATCTCCGATGAACTGATGTGGCGGTATTGGACGCTGCTTACTGATTTGCGCCCGCACGAAATTGAAGCGATGAAGAACGATGTTGCCGGCGGTACGCTGCATCCCATGGAAGCGAAGAAGCGGCTAGCTCGTACCATCACCGCCGGCTTTCATTCTGAAGCCGTAGCGCAACAGGCGGACGAAAACTGGGCGAAACAATTCCAGCGCAAAGAAATGCCGACAGACGCGGAAGAAGTCCACGTCAGTCGAGATTCACTCGGTTGGAATGCGGAGACGCGATCCATTCGAGCCGACAAGTTGTTGGCGCAATGCGGGATTGCAGATTCAGCCACGGATGCGAACCGCAAGCTGAAGAGCAATGCCGTCGCAATCCATGGCGCATCGCACTCCGCGCCATGGTTGCGGTTAGAAACAATGCCGGCCTATGTGCCCATCCGGGTGGGCAAGCGCGCCAAGGTTGCCGTAATCGAATAAACCAAAGGTTCCAAAGTTTCTGAAATCCACTTGTGCATCCGAGCCGCGCGGATTACTCTCATGCGCATGGCCTGCCCCAAGTCGCTCGGCGCTTGCGCCACCCTGCTACTGCTCTGCCTTCCTGTTGCCGCCAAGGTTCACTCGGTCGCGCTGGGTGGATGGCGCAAGGTTCCCTACACGGCTCCCACCACCGCATCCACGCCCTCTCCCGACCAGCCCACCAGCCTGCGGGTGCGTTCGCTTGTCGTCGATGGCCAGGTGAAGGACTGGACCACCGGCGAAATCCACGAAATTACAGATCGCACCTTTGTCGCTCGCCGCGCCGTCAAGCTGAATGACGCATTACCCGACGAAACGGGCGCTCACTGGCTCTGGGTTCTGGGACCCTGGCTGCTGGTCGATCGCAGTTCGGCTCACGTCAGCGTGCTACATTTGCCAGACTTCGATCCGGCCGTGTCGGAGATTGTCTGGTTTCGCGATTACGCTGCCTATTGTGGCGTTAACTCCACCGGAAAACATCTTTACGCAGTGGTTACGCAGTTGGGAGTGCGGCGGCCGCTGGTCGCCAAGGCGCTTTCGCAATGGACAGTGGATGATCACCCTACGCCCGCGTGCTCTGCCGCAACCTGGCAGCGCCAGCCGCTTCAGGTCGTCTTCCACCCCACTAACAGCGCAGCCGTCAGTTATCAAATCTTCGGCCTGGCATCAGCTTTAATTGAAGAGGGCGAAACGCCGGACGACCAGTAAATTGGTTTCGTCCTAATACCTCACGGTCCGGGTCGTACTCGTCGTGAGCGGCGGAGGTTTCAGTTCAAGAAACATGCGGCCCTGGGGCACATCAAAGATCACAGCACGAAAATTCTGCAGGATTCCGTTGCCGATCGCTCCCGGCAATTTCTGCTGCGCCGCCGCCGTCTCATTCTGAGCCAGATAATCCACGGACACGTTGTGGGTCTCGGCGTCGCCAATATAAAAGGAATGAATGCTTCCCAGCGCCACTGGATAAAAACCGTTGAGTCCAAATGCCAAGCCGGCAACAGAATGTTGACGGCTATCCACCAGTTCCAACTGGCGCACATATTGGTCGTACAGCATCATCGTCGTGTCGCTCCCCGTATCCACGGCCATGTCGACGCTGTTACGGACCAACCGATCACTTCCCAGTGTGATGGGTGTAATCACAAAGTCATGACTTGGCCTCAACGCAATTTCTAATCCGGGACCGCGATAGGTGTATCCATCTCGTGAATATAAGGTCAGAAGCTTTTTCTGGAAATCGATCTTCACCACAAAATTGCGCAAAAATGGATACCCGAGCATGCCGTCCGTTGGATGTCCAAAGTGCTGTTCAAACCGGTTCAAGTCGATCACGGCCATCTCTTGCGCCACCTGGATCGAGCCAATCATCGCATTAATGCGCTCTTCCGGAGCGACATATACGGGAGCATCACCAAATCCGACATTTTTCTCCTGCTGCAATTTGAGCGGCTGCATTCCCAGCAGCTTTGAAGTTCGCAGATTCAAAATGTTTCGATTTGCTCCGCTATCCAGCATGAAAATAAAGCCCGGCTTGCCCTGTAAGCTCACTGTCACGTAGATATGCCGTCGAAAATATTCGAACGGAACCGTGATTCCAACAGCCGGTGCTTTTGACCTTCGCGGTACGAGGGGCCGCTTCGGTTTTGGCTGGTATGTTCGGGACGGATCGGCGTGCGGCATCACCAACAGCATCGCCGCAAGCGTCAAACATATTCTTCCCTTCACGGGTTTCGCCCCCTTCTGACCCGAAACCGCGGCAGTCTGGGCGAGCACTTCGCCACCGCCTGGTTCTCAATCCAGGTGTTTATTTTCATCAAAGATGTGGAAAATCGACCTACTTTTCCGTTTGCCCTGTCGGAATCGCGGGTAAGGCAGGTCGATTCGCCGACACTTGGTCTGGCGGATTCATTTCAAAAATAATATGGCCCCGCGGCACGTCGAAAACGACTTTTCTGAATTGATCCAGCAGCGATGTCCCAATCACGCCGGCAAATCCAGTGCGAGTAGCGACCGGATTGCTCAGCAGTTTGAACACCGTCAAATGGCTGGCCTCGGTTCGACCCATCAGCAGCGAGTTCAATACCCCATACTGCATCGCAAAATATCCCCCCAGTCCATAAGCTTCCTGCTGTGCCTTGGGCGGGAAAATGCCTTCCATGTGAGCGCCATGCACAAACCGCGGATACAGCAACAGTGTCACATCACTGCCCGTATCCACCTCCACCTTGATCAGCCGCTCTGCATGGTCCATCGTGCTCACCATCACCGGGATTGAGGTCGCGGTGGATCGGCTGGTCAAATACACCATGTCGCCCGGCCCTCGATACGAGTATTTCTTCGACGGCATCAGGGTGAGCAGATGCTTATTGAAGTCCAGTTGCACGACGAAGTGTTGTAAAAATGGAAATCCCAGAATTCCATCGATGCGATGGCCGAACTGATGTTCCAAAGCCTTGAGATCAATCACCGCCATCAGATTCGCGACCTGGATATCCCCGATCCTTGCGTCAATATCCTTGGCGGCCGCAACGTATACCTTGCCGGAGCCCAAGCCCAGGCCTTTTTGTTGCTGAACACTCACTGGCTGCAATCCCATGGTCGCCGCTGTGTTCATGCTCACAACGTTGGCGTTGGTGCCGCTGTCCAGTAGAAACACCATGCCTGGAGTGCCATCCAAAGTGAGCGTGATAAAGATGTGTCGATTGTAGTAATCGAATGGAACCGTGACCGGGGCGAAATGCTGCGCCGGAATCAGTGGAGCTACGTGCTGTGGTTGCGGCGCCTGAGGTAGCAGGGTGATGGACATCGCGAGGAGAAGGGTGCCAAACATGGCCGTTTCCTCCCTATGTGACACACATCATATGCCAAATGTGCAATTTGTGCCCTTTAATCTTTTACCCTGCCGTGCGTAATCTAAATACATGCAGGATATGGACGAATTGCTGAAGCAAGCGGAGATTGCCCATGGCCACCTGTGTGCGGGCCAAGTGCTGGGTGTGCGCATGGCGATGCTGGGATGCGCCCGGCTCGGTCTCTTTGATCCCCGCGGAAAAGACCGCAAGCGCCTGGTCACATTTGTCGAAATTGACCGCTGCGCCACCGATGCCATTGCCGTTGTCACCGGCTGCCGCCTGGGCAAACGCGCCTTGAAGTTTCGCGACTGGGGAAAAATGGCAGCGACGTTTGTCGATGTCGAAGCCGGGCGCGCTATCCGCATCTGCGCTCGCGAATCTTCCCGGGATGCCGCTCGTCAACTGCATCCGGAAATCGACAACAAGAATCAGCAGCAGATGCTGGCCTATCGAGAACTGCCGGACAACATCCTGTTCAGCGAGCAGTGGGTGCGAGTACCGCTCGGCGAAAGAGAATTTCCCGGCTATAAGGCAGAACGCACCCTCTGCGCCATCTGCGGAGAAGGTATCAACTATGAGCGCTACACCATGCGCGACGGGCAAAAGATATGCCATGGGTGCGCCGATCCAACGGCGCGCTATTATCAACCACTCGAACGCGACTCTCTGGACTAGAGCCTCCACCACTTGCGTTTCTTGCGCTGACTCTGCTGCTTCGGCTCGCTTCCAGACGCAAAAATGCCCGGCAAGTCGCCGGGCACTTTTGCTTGCCTTGGACTACGTTACTTCTTTTTTGCGGCCTTCTTGGCTGTTTTCTTTGCAGGTGATTTCTTCGCTGCAGCCTTCTTGGCTGGAGCCTTCTTTGCTGCCTTTTTGGTTGCCTTTTTAACTGCCAATTTAGTACCCCTTGTTGTTTTAGATTTACTGTGCTGCTTGACCGCTTTCTTTGCGGACTTCTTTACGGCTGGCTTTGCCGAAACTTTTTTCGCTGTTTTCTTCACAGCCTTCCTGGCGGGCGCTTTCTTGGCCGCCTTCTTTGCCGGAGCTTTCTTGGCCGCCTTCTTTACAACCGCTTTTTTGGCCGCGGCTTTCTTCGCGGGCGCCTTCTTCACCGCGGACTTGGTCCCAGCACCGGCTGATTTCGCTGCTGGCTTGGGTGACGCGACGTCAGTCGTGGGCCGTTGACTGTCCATGACGGGAGTTGCCGCAACCACGATCGCGTCATCTTCATCCCCACGGTCTTCGTCGTCGTCCGAGGTGATGGAGATGGTCACTTCTTCTTCCTCTTCAAATCCGTCGCCTGCATCTTCGCCAAACTCATTCGTCTCCGCTTCGTACTCACTTTCATCGGACATTCGCTTGAATTGATCGTCGATCATGCTCATCTCCCTTTGCCGTTACGGCGTATGGCCGTATCTTACATCTTCGACAATGCAGCTGCATCAGGCAATTCACTACATACCTGCATAAGAATGCTACGAGTTCGCCGGAAACACAAGCGCGAAGTTCGTCCGGCCGGTTACCTGTCCTCCCATGCGAGCGCGCATCATTCGGTTTTTTTCTTGTGGTGCTTGCTGGAAGAAGTTTCGGAATGACTCGCCGAACTGCTGTGGTGCGTCTTGCTTCCGCGGGAAATATGGCTCCTGGAACTGTGATGACTGGTGTGGCGACCATGTGTCCGTACCGGTTCTGACACATAGATCGTGCGGCCCACGGGCAAGCGATTTCCATGCAATCCATTCCAGCGGCGCAACTGGCTGGTGGTCACGCCAAAGCGGTCCGCCAACGTCACCATGGTATCGCCGCGGCGTATGCGATAACGCCTGTGCGCGGAAATAACGGGCGGCGGTGGAACTGGAATCAGCAGCGCCTGATTGGCGTGGATAGAATCGTCGGACTGCAATCCGTTGGCGGAGGCCAGTTCTCTCGTCGTGACATGAAAGCTCTGCGCGATGCTCGCCAGCGTTTCATCGGCTGTCGCAATGTGAAAGCGCCACGCGTTGCGATGCTCTTCCGGCACCATTGCCAGGCGCTGCTCAAACAAGGGAGCGGTTCCCGGCGGTAGATGCAAATCGAAGGGAAAGTCACTAGGCGTGCTCATCTGCAACAAGCTTGGATTTAGTTCCTGAATCTGCTCCGTCGTCGTACCCACCAGGTCCGCTACCAAACGAAGATTGACGCTGGAATCTGTCTTCACCACGTCGGACCGCAGCGGGGGATCGCCGGGAATATCCGAGAGTCCATACTGGCTCGGGTTCTTCGCCATGATTGCCGCCGCAACGATAATCGGCACATAATTCTTTGTCTCCGCCGGCAGCACGTTGCGCTGATACAGTTCCCAGAAGTCTGCATACCCGGTGCGTTGCACTGCGCGTTGCACCTTGCCCGCTCCCCAGTCATATGCCGCCATCGCTAAATACCAGTCGCCGAATTGCTCATGCAGCTCCTTGATGTAGCGAGCGTAGGCGCGAGTCGACTTTTCCGGATCAAACCGCTCATCCACCCAGGTGTTGCGTACCAATCCATAATCGCCGTACGGCATAAACTGCCACATGCCGCCAGCACCGCTGCGCGGGTTTACCGCTCGCGGCCGAAATCCGGATTCCGCAATGGCAAGATAGATCAAGTCTTTCGGTACGCCGGCGTCGGTCAGCACCTGCTCCACCATGGCGCGATACAGTCCCTCGCGCGCCAGCGAATTCTCAATCGTGTTGTGACCTTTTTTCGTATTGGTGAAGTAGTTGATATATCCGGCGACGTAGTCATTCACCACCAGCGGAAGATCGGAATGCGTCACCTTCAAATCCGCCTGTGCCCGCGCTAACAGGTTCGGGTCCACCGGGAATGTGACATCATTCGCCACCCCGACGGGCGTCTGATCCTGCTGGCTGAATCCGTTGCTTTGCTGCAGCGAGTCAATCTCGAGCGCGTTGATGGCATCGACCCGCTGCTCGAACGCTTCGTTCAGTGCGCCGTCGCTCTTCAGATCGCGGCCGCTGGTCAGAAAGATATCGACGGCGCGATCGAAATCTTCGCGCGCCGCCTGGTATTCACCCGCGTGATAGAGTGAGATTCCAGTATCGTAGGCCTGTTTGGAAGCGGCGATCAGCGTCTGATCCTGCTGCGCGTGGTTTTCCGGTGCGGTTGTCGCAGGTGCTGCGGAAGACTTCTGCGTAGCCGCTGCTGTGGTGTCCGTTCTCAGCGTTGGCGCGGTTGCATGCGAGGATGCGCTTGCGGGTGCGCCCGGCTGTTGCGCCGGACATCCGCATAGCAGGAGCAGCACGCTGCTCGCAATCGGGAGGAGCAAATATTTCATCAAAGGCAGTCAGGGACGCTCGCTTCCCATTGTAGGGCCTTGTATGAGCATTGCAATGCAAGAGCATGGATCCGCCGCCGCAGGTTCCTCGCGTATCAACCCGCTAAACCTGAACACAAGCGGGATGTTTTGAAAAGATTTGCAGAAAGTTGTGCCCTGCGTCGCCCGACCTGGTTCAAAAGGTAGCCGTCGTTTCACGCTGCATCAGGCTGGAGTGCTGGGAGGTGCCGCATTTGCTTCAGCCGCTTTGCGTGCGGCGTCGCCACGTCGTTTCATTCTTCTGGCATAGAGAAAGGTCCAAAGCCCCAACGCCCCCATCGTTCCGTAGCCGAGGAATGGGCTTGCGATCAGGTAATTCCGAATCGTCATGTGGAAGACCAACACGCAGGCGACAGCAGTTTGCGCCACAAGTCCGAATCCCCACACCAGGGTCATTATGGTCATGCCCCGTCGAAATTGCCGGTGGACACGGAGCCGCTCGAACTTGTCTGCCTCTGATTGCGACTTTCGCAGCATGGATGCGCGTGCAAGCTGGAAGATCAACGGGTGCCCGATAACAGCCGATCCGAGAAACACCACGCCAATCAATCCGGTAACCAGATTCTCTCGCAATTGCAGAAACCGCACCGATCCTCCGCCGAGAAACGCGAGCAGCGACAGCACGATGCCCGCAATCACCAGCAGCGATAAGGCGTCGACTCTCCGCTTACGCGCGAACTCGACCATGCTCCACGCGACCGGCGGCAACGACGCAGCCATCAATGCGTGAGCCGCGCCGTTTCTTGCTTCCATTTCGATGTAAATCACATACGGAAGAACGAAGTTGACGAGGATTTCGACCCCAGTGTTGACGGCTGTCCTGCGGTCGATACTCATCCTGCCTGTCTCCTTCAAATCTTAGCTTCTCCAAATGGTAAACTCAGCTCAAGAGAGTGGCTTCCAATCGCCCATCGCAACCGGCGTGTGGAATTTTTTTCTGCCAGTCGTCTTTCCTTCATGGATCGAGAACACATCCGCAATTTCGCCATCATTGCCCATATCGACCATGGCAAATCCACGCTTTCTGATCGCCTGCTGGAGTTAACTGGTTCCCTGACGGCCCGCGAAATGCAGGCCCAGGTACTGGATGCGATGGACCTGGAGCGCGAGCGTGGCATCACCATCAAGGCCCACGCGGTACGCATGGCGTACCAGGCGGAGAGTGGCGAGACATATCAGCTGAACCTGATCGACACTCCCGGCCACGTAGATTTTTCTTATGAAGTTTCGCGCTCGCTCGCATCCTGCGAAGGGGCGCTACTGGTGGTCGATGCCACTCAAGGTGTGGAAGCGCAGACGCTCGCCAATGCGCACATCGCCATCAATAACGGCCTCGACATTATTCCAATCATCAACAAGATTGACCTTCCCAGTGCCGACGTGGAACGCAGCAAAGAAATGATTGAGCAGACTATCGGACTCGACGCCACCGATGCCCTGCCTATCAGCGCCAAGACCGGCCTCGGCGTGGAAGCTGTGTTGGAAGCGGTCGTGCATCGCCTGCCGCCACCCGCCGGCGATGCGGAAGCTCCTTTGCAGGCCCTGATCTTCGATTCATGGTTCGACGCCTACCGTGGAGTGATCGTGCTGACACGGGTAATCAACGGGCGGTTGAAACGCGGCGAAAAAATTCGTTTGATGTCGAACGGCAAATCGTTTGAGGTGGAATCCATCGGCGTGCAAACACCCAAGCCGGTAGCGGTGCAGGAACTTTCCGCCGGCGAAGTTGGCTTCTTCGTCGCCACTATCAAAAACGTGGCGGACGCGAAGATTGGCGACACCATCACCCACGACGCCAATCCCAGCCCATCCCCGCTGCCCGGCTTTGAAGACATCAAGCCGATGGTTTTTGCCGGCCTTTACACAGTGGACGCCCACGAGCACACCCTGCTGCGCGAAGCTCTCGAAAAACTTCGTCTCAACGACTCCTCATTTTTCTTCGAACCGGAAAGCTCGGTCGCGCTCGGCTTCGGATTCCGCTGCGGCTTTCTTGGCTTGCTGCACATGGAAATTATCCAAGAGCGGCTGGAGCGCGAATTCAATCTCGACCTGATCACCACGGCACCCGGCGTGCGCTACCGCATCACGCTCACCGACGGCAGCGCCGTCGAAGTCGATAACCCTTCTCGCTGGCCAAATCCCACCAGCATCGAAAAAATCCAGGAGCCGGTGATTACTGCGACCATCCTGACAAATGAGGAATACGTCGGCGGCATTCTCAAGTTGGTCGAAGATAAACGCGGCCGCCAGAAGAATTTCGAATATGTCAGCCCAACCCGCGTTATGCTGACGTACGAACTTCCTCTGAACGAAATTGTTCTCGATTTCTACGACCGTCTTAAGTCCATTTCGCGGGGCTACGCTTCGCTCGACTATCATTTGTCCGACACCTGGGACTCGCCCATGGTCAAGCTCGACATCCTAGTCTCAGGTGAGCCGGTCGATGCGCTGTCAATTATCGTGCATCAGGAGTTCGCCTATGAGCGGGGTCGAGCCCTAGTTTCGAAAATGCGCGAACTAATCCCGCGGCAGATGTTTGAGGTGGCGATTCAAGCTGCCATTGGAGCCAAAGTGATCGCCAGAGAGACGGTTGCCGCGCTGCGGAAAAACGTCCTCGCCAAATGCTATGGCGGCGACATTTCGCGGAAGCGCAAATTGCTCGAGAAGCAAAAGGAAGGCAAAAAGAGGATGAAGCGTATCGGTCGCGTCGATATCCCCCAAGAGGCTTTTCTGGCCGTCCTCAGGATCGGCGAAGACTCCTAAAAGCCCCGCAAAACAGGTAATAATTCATCCGCCCTTCATAGCAGATTGTGGAAAGCTTCAAAAGGTGATTTTCGTTTTTCAGGGGATCGAAAAAGTTATCGTCTCGGAATAAGTTCATATAATCAATAGTTTAGGAGATGCATTAGAAATAAACCCTTGCAACCAAAGCTTGTTCCACTGGTTAGAAGTTCCAAAGCCGAATTTCCCACAATTTTTTCCACAAGAAAAGGGCGGCCTGCTGACATGCAGCAGGAAGCCGCCCTAATGTGTTGCAATCAGTTGCCGTCTGCCCTATGTATCGGCAGCCAATCGCAAAGCTTTAATGGGATGCCGGCGCCGTGCGATGGTGCGTCGCAGCAGGTGTGGCCGGCTTGGCTGCCGCTCCCGCAGGCGCCGCTACACCCGACTTCTGATTATATTCCTGCACGACAGCTTCGCTGATGTCGGCAGCCTTGCTGGCCCACACCACCGGAGTTTGCTGGGTACTCATATCGAACACTGCGCCGTATCCGTTCGCCTGGCAGTAATCCTGCAGCACCGCATAAAACTTCTGCGCGATTCCCTGGTAGGCTTCCGACATTGCCTGCTGAAAGTCCGATTGCGCGTCCTGGGCTTGCCGCTGCAATGACTTTTCCTTATCGTCGATGGTGCGCAGCCGGGTGGCGCGCTCATCCGGGCTCAGCGTGCTTCCATCCGCTTGCAATTGCTTCTTCAGGCTGTCGACCTGGTCGCTCAAGCCCTTCAATTCCGTTTGCTTAGGCTGGAATCGCTGCTGAATCTTGGCAAATGCCGCGCGCCCTTCATTGGTGGCGGCGACCGCAGGTTGAAACGCGATGACCGCAATCTTGGTAGCGCCCGTAGGCGGAGCCGACGGAGTTGCGGACGCAGGTGCGGGTGCGGAGGGTGGTTGGCTGGTCTGCGCGCCGGCGCCGACAGTGAAGGTCGCTGCCAGTGCGGCAACCACAACTAAGGAACGCTTCATAATAATTTGGAACTCCTTTGACTTCCACTCGGTGTCCACTTTGCAGGTGGAGCAAGATTTGGAACTTTCATAAACTCTTGAGGCTCACCGCTGGTTCGTGACAACCGAATATCTTCCCAGGTTGCCGTTGACAAGCGAACCGAATCTCATCGCAACGATTGC
>JAZKAG010000104.1:1832-9819 GCA_040389265.1 Acidobacteriota bacterium | reverse complement strand
CGCGCAGCAGGGCGATGGCGCGGCGTTTGAGATTCTCTACAACATGCATAAGCGCAGAGTGTATTCGCTCTGCCTGCGGATGTTGGGAAATGTGGCCGAAGCGGAAGATCTGACCCAGGAGGCGTTTCTGCAGTTGCATCGCAAAATCAGTACCTTTCGCGGTGATTCCGCTTTCTCCACTTGGCTGCATCGAATGGCTGTCAACGTGGTGCTGATGCATCTGCGCAAGAAAGGTCTTCCCCTGGTGTCGCTGGAAGAAACGCTGGAGCCCTCGCAGGAAGACGGACCACGCAAGGATTTTGGGACACGCGACCTTACCCTGTCAGGCTCCATCGATCGTGTCACGCTGGAACGCGCTGTAGAAGAACTACCTCCGGGCTATCGAATGGTTTTTGTACTTCATGATGTGGAAGGCTATGAGCACAATGAAATTGCGGGTATGCTGCAGTGCTCGATTGGTAACAGCAAATCTCAACTACATAAAGCCCGGATGCGCCTGCGCAACCTCTTACGCCAGGACATGAATGGGAAGGTGGACGCATGACAACAAAGCAGACCCACGCGCCAAGAGATTGCTACAAGTTTCAGCGTCAACTGCCTGATCTGTTCGATAGTGAGCAGGATTTGTCGTCCCTTGACCACCTGCAGACCTGTGAGAACTGTTCCGCACTGGTGCGCGATTTGGAATACATTGCTGCCCAGGCGAAATTGCTCCTGCCCATCCACGACCCCAGTCCCGCTGTTTGGGACAACATTCAGCATGCGCTCGCAAAAGAACCCAAGGGTGGCAACAAGAATTCCTGAGCTTTCAGGCCGTGGATTCTTGTCCGCGCAAGCGGTTCGCCTCATTTAAAATCCAGCAAAGATTGCTGGAGGTTGCCGTTCCCATTCCGTCACAGTCCACGACTGGCCAAGTCTATCTGCCGAAGCGCATCGTTTTGACGGGCTTTATGGGTGCGGGCAAAAGTACCGTAGGCCCTCGCCTGGCGCACCGACTTGGCTGGACCTTCATTGATCTGGACGATGAAATCGTGCGAGCCGAAGGAAAAAGCATTGCGTCCATTTTTGACTCCATCGGGGAGGCTCGTTTTCGCGAGCTGGAAGAAAAGACCCTGGCCAACACATTGCACCAGAAGAACATCGTCCTGGCGCTGGGGGGAGGAGCCATTGAAACTGCGGCCAACCTTCGGCGCATGCACGAAGATGATTTCACCTTGCTTCTCTACCTCGCCGCACCCCTGGATGTCTTGATCGAACGCTGTGAGCAGCAACAGTTGCACCGAAAAGCGGTTCGGCGGCCTATCCTTGAAAAGCGTGCGGAGCTGACCGAACGATTTGAACGAAGACGCCCTCTGTATGAAAGTGCTGACTGGACTATCGAGACGACCGGTAGAACGTTAGATGAGCTGGTTCACGTCATCATGGTGCGGTGGCATAAAGCTGCCTGGAAACTCGAGCATGAAGAGTCGAAGCAAGTATGACTGTCCGATCACAAATGCGAATTGCGAGGGCGTGCCTGCATCCGACACGATTGCGGAGAGGGTGACACATCCATGAACAATGTCCCTGTGCCACCCACCTATTCCATTTCCAATCGCAGTGTGCGCGGCCATATACTGTTCGCCTTTGGCATCGCGCTCACTTTATACCTAGCGTGGTTGTTGCGTGATGTGCTGGTACTGCTCTATGTGAGCGCGCTGGCAGCCATTGTCCTGATGCCGGTTGTGCGCGGCGTACAGCGCGTCCACATTGGCAAGTGGCGCCCCGGTCACGGCATTGCCATTCTAATTATCATGGTGGCACTGATCGGCTCGGTCACCTTATTTCTCGTCCTCACCCTGCCCCCAGTGGTGGGTGAAATCACTACCTTCGTCAAAGATCTCCCCGGCCGCAGCCCAGGGTTCCTGCAGAGAATTGAGAATCTTCCCGTCCTGCGCGATATGAACTTGACGGCCCTGGAAGCCAAGCTGAAGCAGGATACGGCGCAAAATGCAGGGGTTTTCGTCTCTTCCCTAAGTAACTGGGCTGCCAAATTTTTTGAAATCATCACCGGCATCATCCTTACTATCTATTTCCTGGCCGAAGGTGAGCACGTCTACAAATGGTTCCTTTCCCTGATCCCCGCATATCGTCGAGAACGACTGGATGAAACTCTGCAGCGTGCCGCCGAACGCATGGGCCGATGGCTGCTCGGCCAACTGGCTCTCATGCTCATCCTCGGCATCTGCAGCGGCATCGTCTTCGGTGCCATTCATCTGCGCTACGCCTTCGCTCTTGCTGTCCTAATGGGCGCATTCAATATCATTCCGGTCGTCGGCGCACTGGTCTCCACGTCCGTTGCCATGCTGGTGGCCGTCAGCGAATCGTGGGAGAAAGTACTTGCTGTTCTGATCTTTGAGTTGGTGTACGCCCAGATCGAAAATGCCTACCTCACCCCCCGCATTATGAAGTCGCGGGTGGACCTGGCCGGCACTGCCGTGTTCATCGCCCTCTTGTTAGGCGTGAGCCTCGCCGGCGTCGCAGGAGCCCTGGTCGCGGTCCCCACAGCCGTTTTGGTCGCCGTCCTGATCGATGAGTATGTCATCCAGCCATCCGACGCCCCAACCATAGAGGTTGTGCCTGCCGCGGACGACTAACTCATGGCGCGACGCCCCTGGGAGGAATTCGGCTACAGTGCAACGGAGAATCGCCTTGCCATGGCTGCGGCGCCTATCCGAGCACAGCGGGGTCACCTAGAGACCCCGGCACTCGGTTTGTTATCCTGAAGTGTGCCCAGATTCTGTTTCTTAAGAAAATTCCTGCCAACCAGACGAAATGAATTGGCTACTCTGCATCGGAAGGCATTTCCGGTCGGCACCCCTCGCAGTGGTGCCATTTTCAATGAGGATTTATGAGATCGTCCGCCAGTTCGGCACAAGCCAACCTCGTTCAGAAAACGGCGCCCGCCGCTGCCATTCATGCGGTAGGCGTCAGTCCTGAAAGTGTGGCCGAGCTCGCGGCTGCCACCGCCGCTGCACCACCCGAAAATGCGGCCATTCATACCTGGAAGACCTTCGCCAGCGACACCATCGCCACCTTCAAGCTGCGGGTGACCACGCTGGTGGTGATGACGGCGTGGGCCGGCTACTATTTGGGCGCAGCCCGGTCCGGCATCAACTCCTTCAACCCCACTTTGCGTGACACCTTGATTGGGGTGGCGCTTGTTTCCTGCGGCGCAAGCGCACTGAATCAGGCATTAGAGCGGCGCACCGACGCTCTAATGATGCGAACTCGCAACCGTCCGCTCGCATCGCGAAGACTCAGTTTGGGCTACGGCATCCTGATTGGAATGCTGGCCATTATTGCGGGATCGCTTTGGCTGGTAGCTCGCACTAACCCCATCACCGGGACGCTGACTCTTCTGACCGCCGTCACGTATGTCGGCATCTACACGCCGCTCAAGCGCTGCACGACCATGGCCACTTTCATTGGCGCGTTTCCCGGCGCCATGCCACCGCTGATTGGCTGGACTGCAGCCCGCGGCACTATCGAGTGGCCCGCCGTCGCCCTGTTTGCCATTCTTTTTGTCTGGCAGTTCCCGCACTTTATGTCCATCGCGTGGCTCTACCGTGAGGACTATGCTCGCGCCGGCATCCGCATGCTGCCCGTGGTGCAGCCCGATGGCTGGTCGACCGCCGCCGAGGCCCTGGTCTACGCAGTCCTGATGATTCCTGTCAGCCTGTCTCCTTATTATCTGCACATGGCGGGACGAACCTACTGGGTCTGCGCCTTGTTGCTGGGATTGTTGTATCTTTCCTACACCATCCGTTTTACGAGGATTACAAAGTCGCTCCCGAGCCAGTCTCGCCTCTACGCGCGTGCCTTGCTGAAAGTCAGTGTGACTTATTTGCCGCTGCTGCTGGCAGTGCTGATGCTGAACGCCACCAGGAGAAATTGAACCCATGGCAACCACGCAACAGATCGACCGCTCGCCCAAGGCCGCGCCAAATAGTATTCCAGCCGGACAGTTTGCCCCGCATGCCCCGATCGAGCTCGATCACTTGTCACACGACTATGGCTCGCGGCTGGCTCTGAATGACTTAAGCTTCGATGTTCGCGCAGCGGAAATTTTCGGCCTGCTCGGTCCCAATGGCAGCGGCAAAACCACGCTGTTCCGCATTCTATCCACGTTGATGGTTCCCAGCGGCGGCCACGCCCGGCTGGCTGGATTCGATGTCTCGACCGAACCGAATCGGGTTCGTCTGCAGACCGGCATCGTCTTCCAGGCCACCAGCCTCGACGTGAAGCTCACCGTCGGCGAGAACCTGATGCATCAAGGCCATCTGTACGGTCTCAGCGGATCGCATTTGAAAGCGCGGTCACAAGAAGTGCTGGAACGTGTAGGCCTGACCGATCGCAAGAACGACATGGTCGAAACGCTTTCTGGCGGCCAGAAGAGACGCGTTGAGCTCGCTAAGGGCCTGATCCATTCGCCTTCCGTCTTGCTTCTCGACGAGCCCACCACCGGGCTCGATCCCGGCGCCCGCATCGACCTTTGGAACTATCTGCGAATCCTGCGAGATGAGCAGGGCGTGACTGTCCTTGTCACCACTCATCTGATGGAAGAAGCGGAACATTGCGATCGCCTTGCCATCCTTAGCGAAGGCAAGCTGGTCGCGCTCGGCAGCCCCGCTGAACTGAAATCCGAAATCGGCGGCGATATTGTCCAATTTGAAACCGCCTCCGCAGATGCCGCAACCGCCCTGGGCTCTCGCATCGCAGACCGGTTTGGCGTCATTCCGGCCGTCGTCGACAATGCGGTTCGCGTGGAACGCGAACAAGGCCACCGCTTCCTCACTGAAGTGGTCGAGTCCTTCCCGGGCGAAATCGTCTCCGTCTCCGTTTCCAAGCCGAGTCTCGAAGACGTCTTCATTCAACAGACCGGTCACCGCTTCTGGCTCGACCAGGGCGAGGAGAAACAATAATGGCAACCGCGACCGCACAAAATCCCGCTTCAATTGGCCTCACTCGCCCGAAGACTTCCATCGCTTCCAGCTTGTGGATTCCCGCCTATTCTCTGTGGCGTCGCGAGCTCGTCCGTTTCTATCGCCAGAAAGCCCGCGTGGTCGGCGTCATCGCCTCGCCGCTGCTGTTCTGGCTGGTGCTGGGCTCAGGATTTTCCAAAACCTTTCAGAGCCACGGTGCCGGTTCGGCTGCCGCCGATTCCTCGCATTACCTGAGCTACTTCTTTCCCGGCGCCATCATCATGATCGTGCTCTTCACCGCCATCTTCAGCATGATGTCGTTGATCCAGGACCGCAATGAAGGCTTTCTGCTTTCGGTGCTGGCCTCACCCGTCAGCCGATCCGCGATCGTCCTCGGCAAAGTTCTCGGCGGGGCCACACTGGCCGCAATTCAAGGATGGGTCTTCCTGGTCTTCTGTCCGCTGGCCGGCGTGCACACTAGCTTCGTGGGAGTTCTGTATGCCATGCTGGCCATTGCGCTCACCTCGTTCTCGCTCACCGCGCTAGGCTTCGTCATCGCCTGGCCCATGGATTCGACCCAGGCCTTCCACGCCATCATCAACCTCGTTTTGATCCCGCTCTGGCTGGGATCGGGCGCTCTGTTTCCCGTCAGCGGAGCCTCTGGCTGGCTGCGATTCTTGATGCTGCTGAATCCGCTCACGTACGGCGTCGATATGCTGCGTAACGGCCTGTTCCCAGCCGAGCTCACAACCTTTTCACCTGAGTTCAACTTGATTATCACGGTTGCATTCTGCGCTGTGGTCTTTGTCGGCTCCTGGGCCGTCGTCAACCGTCGCAGCAACAAGCCCGCAGCCTAGCGTCTAAAAATTAGAGACGTGCAAACAATACCCTCCAACTCGTCCGTCAGCACAAAGGTTCCTATCGCCGGAATCGTGCTGCTCAGCGCCGCTGCCGTCAGCCTTCTGCTCTGGCTGATCTATGTCCATCACGCGCCGCCGCAATATGCCCAGAGCCTGATGTTTCTGCCGGCGCTGAACGCCGTCTTGAACAGCTTCTGCGTCATCGCGCTGCTGACCGGTTTCTACTTCATTCGACGTCGCGAGGTCGCTCGCCATCGCGCTTCGATGATGACCGCTTTCGCCTTTTCGGTGCTGTTCCTGGTCAGCTACGTCACCAACCACGCACTCCACGGAGATATGATTTTCCCCGGCCACGGCACGGTCCGCACCGTTTACCTGGCCATTCTTATCAGCCATATTTTTCTCTCCGTCGTCGTCCTGCCGCTCATCCTGATTACATTCTTCTTCTCCTTGAGCGGCCGATTCACGCAGCATCAACGCATCGCGCGCTACACATTTCCAGTCTGGCTCTACGTCTCCATTACTGGTGTTGTGGTTTACGCGATGCTTGCGGCCTGGCGTTGAACACACTGGGAACCCACATGCCCACGATCGATCCAGCGCCGCTAAAAATGCCGTCCAGGCTGCCCGCCGCCAAGACTCCACCGCCAGACGACGGCACTGGCGCGCTGCTCAAAGCCGGCTTCTGGATCATGCTGGTCAGTCTGTTATCGCTGCTGCTTACGGAAACCGTCTTCGGCGGCATCGGCATCTACGGTGCCCGCTCCAACGGCGGCTGGCTGTTCCTGATGTTTGCCTTGATGGGTGTTCCCTTCAGCCTGATGCTGCTCGTCCTCGGCGGCGCCAAGTGGCTGCGCAATCGCCGGCTTAGCCGCGGCGGAACCTAGCAGAAATACAGTTCCCGGGCGGCTCTGGTATCGTTATCCGAAAACAGGCTTCAGAAAGAAAGCAGGTCGAATATGGCAAAAAGCGTTCTTCTCGGCAACGTCGGCAAAGATCCCGAGATCAAGGCCACCGCCAGCGGCACCGTCGTCGCTACATTTTCCATCGCCACCAGCGAACGCTTTAAAGATAAGACCGGCAACTGGCAGGACCGAACTGAATGGCACAACCTGGTCGCCTATCAGCGAACTGCGGAGATCATTCGCGACTACGTGAAGAAGGGCAACAAACTCTACATCGAGGGGCGCCTGCAGACCTCATCATGGGACGACAAGACCACAGGCCAGAAGAAATATAAAACCGAAATCATTGTCACCGATTTGTCGCTGCTCTCTGGACGCGGCGAAGGCGACGGCGGCAGCAGCGGCGGCTACAGCAAATCCAACACTGCCTCGTTCGATCAGCGCAGTGCCGCTGAGGATTATTCTCAATCCACAGAAATCACCGACGACGACATTCCGTTCTGATCGTCGCCGTCTCGCTTTTGTGTCGCAAAGGCCCTCTGAACTGGAGGGCCTTTGCGCTTCACTCCACGTCAATCTTTCGGTCCTTCTTTTTGTTGGGGATGACCTGGGGCCGCGGCGGACGTCCGATCTTGAGCCGCGCCTGTTCCTTCACTTGCTTTACCTTTTCCAGTTTTCGTTTCGGCATTGACCCTCCTTCCGAGAACACGTCTCCGCATCTTGATGATCGCATCCGGGTCTGTTCATGGCTTCCGCCTCTCTTGCGGAGTTGCCGCCAATGCGCGAGTGTACAAATGTGTTCCTGCCCGAGAAAAGAGCTACCCGCCGCCCTCAGGAGTATGGTTTTCTAGATTCAGCCACGCCGGTCAAGACTCGCGTGAACGAAGGCGCCATGACATCCCGAGCAGTTGCGAATCAGATCAGTTCAAATCCCGAGACTGCCGATTCGCTTGCCTCACGGCGTTGCTTACGGTTGCGGCTGGTCTGGATTGCGCTGGTGCTTCTCCCGGTCGCATGTTCTCTGTACCTCGGACTGCACAACCTTCGAAGGTCCTGGGATGATGGCGCCATCACCGCGGCATATGCCCGAACTTTTGCGGATTCCGGCCGAATCGCTCTCACCCCAAGCTCACCACAGGTTGAAGGCATGTCTTCACTGACATGGCTCCTTCTGTTGTCGATACCTCGCTTTTTTTTCAGCAACCCAGACATCATTCTAATCTGGATGAAATGCGCTTCTACAGTCTCGCTCGTTCTG
>JAZKAG010000104.1:0-1822 GCA_040389265.1 Acidobacteriota bacterium | reverse complement strand
CAACTGGATGTAAGCGACTCAGATGCTCTCGCGTGCACCTTCATGCTCGCATTTAGCTATACTTCCCTGCTCGAAATCCGCAACGGCATGGAAATGAACCTTGCGATGTTGCTGATAGTTCTACTTTTCTATCTCCTCACACGAAAGTCGATCGGTCCCGGTCATCTGTTCCTTGCATGGCTTGTCGCAACTATCCTCCTCGCGACCCGCTTTGAGTCCCCGCTGCTTCTCGCCATGCTCGCAATTGGGCTTTATTTCGATTTCGAGCAGCGACCAAACGGACCATCTCACCGCGTCTTATTCCTCCTCGCCGCATGTACGCTGGTCAGTTTTGGTTTGATCGAGCTATGGCGTCATCACGAATTTGGAATCTGGATGCCGAACACGGTGTACGCAAAGGAATGGCCGCCTTACAGCCGCTGGCATGGAAAAAAGTCTCTGGTTCTATGGGTGGCCGCGACCATTATAACCATCGAAGTCATCTTCACCATGATTAGCATTCCACTCCTGCTGATGCTTGCCGTTGTCGCCAATAGCCTCCGGCGCAAACGAGCGGACTTCGCGTCCCTCCGTCGAGTGAGCAATGCAATCTGGACTCTCACGGCCGGCGCTTTGGCAATAGCGTGGATCACGGGCAAGGACTGGGGCTATCCGGGAAGAATGGTCGTCCCTGCGCTTCCCTTTCTTTTGCTTGCCATGGTCGCAGTTTGCAAAAGTGCGTTAGCCAACCGGTCGCAGCTGACTATGTTGCTGCGTGGAATGGTTGTAGCCCAGGCCATACTGTGGCTTATCGTCGCTGCTTACGGATCAAAACCCAGCATCAGTATCGAACAAGTGCGCCAAGTCGGAGTTGGCGCGGAAGATATTCGAACCGATCTGCAAGAACCCACGTTGGACGTTTTGTTGCCCGACATTGGCGGCTCGTCACTCTATAACGAACACCTTCGTATCTTTGACTCCGCCCTACTCTCTAACCCGGAACTTGCAAAACTAGGGTGGGTCTACTTCGCGAAATATTTTGACAAGATTCACCCGGATGTCTTCGAGACTCATTCGCTTTGGGCCAGTTACCAGGATGCCTACACCAGCAATCTATTGGACAATTATTCCATCGTGGGCGCCGCGGGTCGAAGATTCTTCGTTCGAAATGATTTGTTCGCGCGGCTTCTCGCCGATCACCGCGGAAAAATTGTGCCGGTCGAAACCTCTCCATCCTGTTTGGGTGGACCACTGCCTGCCGACATCGCTTTCAGCCGCTCCAGAAAAACCTGCCTCATGCTCTTCCCTGACGCCTCCGCGACAGATTGAGCGGTCTGATGCGGCGTCGAGTTCTCCGCTGCGCACTTCCCTTCCCCCATGGATCGTTCTACCTTGAAAAGACTATTCTTCGCAGCTCTTTTCAGGAGTACGTCTCCCATGTTGTCGACTCAAGTTCGTCTCCATAATCGACATTTTCGTTTACGATGGGCCGCCACAATCGCCGCCCTCTTCCTTCCATCGCTACTGATCGCCACTCCGGCGTTGGCCGGCAAGCCTAAAAAACTTGCGAAGGTCGAGCCCAAGAAGCCCGAGGAGCCGAAGGAAGTGCTGATTTTCAAGAATGGCGATCAAATCACTGGCAAGCTGCTGAACTCTACTGGAACAAAAATCCGGTTCGATAGTGAAGTCGCCGGCGAAATCACTGTACCGCTGGAGAAAATCAAGGAACTGAAATCCGATCGTCCGTTCGCGATCGTCCCCAAGGAGCCTAAGGGATTCAAGAAGAGAGCACCGGTCGTACAGGGAATCATTCAACTCGAAGCCAAAGGAATCAATATGCGAG
>JAZKAG010000103.1:11516-15709 GCA_040389265.1 Acidobacteriota bacterium | reverse complement strand
CTCACATTCCCGCGATTGTCGAGGCCTGGGAGCCGGGAGAGCGCGGCGGCCAGGCGGTTGCGGATGTTTTGTTCGGCAACTATAACCCCAGCGGACGTCTGGCGATCACCATTCCACGCAGCTCCGGCCAGCTGCCTGACTACTACAATTACAAGCCTTCCAAAGAATATTGGATAGGTCAGGCATGGAGTCACGACAGCGGCTACGCGGACATGCCGGGCACGCCGCTCTATCCCTTCGGTTACGGTCTCAGCTACACCCAATTCAATTACAGCAACTTGAGGATTCGCCCCGCGAAAATCGATCCATCGGGAGGCACGCAAGTGAGCGTCGACGTAACCAATGGGGGCAAGCAGTCCGGAGTGGAAACAGTGCAGCTCTACCTGCATGAGCGCTACACGCCGGTTGCGATTCCCATCAAGAATCTACGAGGCTTTCAGCGAGTGGAGCTCAAAGCCGGTGAGACCAAAACCGTGACCATGCAACTGAAGCCGGACGACCTGATGCTATTGGATCGCGAGAAGCATTCGACCGTGGTCCCCGGCATTTTCGACGTTATGATCGGCAAGTCTGCAGCGAATATCGTACTGAGCGGGCAACTGGAGGTGAATGCAACCGACCGTGCGGCTAGCGAGTGAGTTGTCCACTATTGCTGATCCACTGTTGCGAATCTCTGATAGCGCAAACGCTCCAATATTTTTCGCACGATGATGCGGCAGTCGGCGGCAAACCAGCCACATGCCGACACGAAGCTCCAAAGCCCAATTTGCACCAGGCATAAATTTGCAGGCATGTTCGTTCCGATGGAAAGACCGCGATCACCTGCATCGCCTCGGAAAAGCAGCCTCTGAAACGTATCATCGGTTGCTACTACGTGATCAAGACACTGCTATAGTTCGGTTTCTGAAAGAAAATCATTCCTCAGGAGGCACAAGATGATTCCTTGTCCCCGTTATGTTGCCGCCGCCACCTTCACTCTTCTTTTCCCGTTGCTTTTCGCCACAGCCCAGACGAAGACCGCACCCATGACGCCCGATATCCCGGCGAAGTTCACACTACCGCGCACGGATTACAACTACACAGTGCGCCAGGTCATGATTCCCATGCGGGATGGGGTGAAGCTATTTACCATCATGGTGATTCCGAAGGGCGCACATAATGCGCCTATCCTGCTGACGCGCACGCCATACAATGCTGCGGGGCACGTACGTCAGGAAGAGTCACCCTATATGGGGATGGCTCTTGGAAAGGGCGAGTATGAGTTTGTAAAAGCCGGATACATCCGCGTCTTTCAAGACACTCGGGGAAAGTTCAATTCCGAAGGAACGTATGTGATGACGACTCCTCCGACGGGCCCGCTCAACCCGGAGGGTCCGAACGATACGACCGACGCATGGGACACGGTCGACTGGTTGTCAAAGAATGTGCCGGAATCTAATGGAAAGATCGGAATGGTGGGTATCTCATATGAGGGCTACACCGTAGTGATGGCGCTATTACATCCGCATCCCGCGCTCAAGGTGGCTGTGCCGGAAAATCCTATGGATGACGGATGGATGGGCGACGACTGGTTCCACTATGGCGCATTCCGGCAAAAGAATTTCGATTTTTTCACTGCGCAGACGGGCGCGAAGTCTGGCGGTCCGTCCATTCCGCGTCTCAATCGCGACGACTACACAAAGTTTCTGGAGGCGGGTTCAGCCGGTGACTTCGCGCGCCACGGAGGGCTGGATCAGCTGCCTTTCTGGCGCAAGATTGTAGAAAATCCAAACTACGACGCCTTCTGGCGAGAACAAGCACTGGACAGGTTCATCGCCAAAGTACCGCTGACGGTACCAACCCTGTGGGTGCAGGGATTATGGGATCAGGAAGACATGTATGGCGCCATCCATTGCTACCAGGTGGAAGAATCCAAGGACACCCACAACGACATGAATTACCTGGTGATGGGACCCTGGAGCCACGGAGAGGAAGGCGGGGACGCCTACAATCTTGGAGCCATGGTGTGGAATGGTGACACTGGGGAACAATTTCGCAGCAAGATGATGTTGCCATTCCTGAATCAATATCTGATGGACGGAGCGCCCAAAGCAAACACGCCGGCGGTGGTTGTCTACAACACCGGTGAAAATCATTGGGAGCATTTCTCGCACTGGCCACTGAGTTGCGACAAGGACTGTGCGAATCAATCCCGGCCGTTGTACCTGCAGACTGACGGGAAGCTATCGTTCACGGCCCCGGAAGACAGTACAGCAAAGTACGAGGAATATGTTTCCGATCCGGCGAAGCCCGTGCCGTTCTCTCCCCGGCCCTACGATTCGGGCTCCGATGCGTGGAGAACCTGGCTGGTCAATGATCAGCGGTTTGTCGATGGGCGTCCAGATGTACTGACCTGGGAAACGGAACCGCTCACAGAACCTGTACGCCTGAGTGGTGTGCCGCAGGTAAATCTGTACGCTTCGACCAGCGGCAGCGACAGCGACTGGGCGGTCAAGTTGATCGATGTCTATCCGGGGCAGTATCCTCCGAATCCAACGTTGGGAGGTTACGAACTGCCCATTGCAACGGACATTTTCCGGGGACGCTACCGCACCAGCTTTGAGAATGCAGCGCCAATTACGCCGAACAAGCCTCTCCTCTACCAATTCGCCTTACCCAATGTGAATCATGTCTTCGAGCCTGGACACCGGATTATGGTGCAGGTGCAGTCAACCCTGTTTCCTGCCTACGACCGGAACCCGCAGACCTTTGTTGCAAACATCTTTAACGCCAAACAATCCGACTACCAGAAGGCAACACAGCGCATCTGGCACACCCCGGAGGACGCGAGTTTCATCAGCCTGCCTGTGGTGCCGCTGAAGTAGAGACGCTGCCAATCTATCGCCATACCGCGGGCATGTGCAGTGAATCGGCGCAGCCATCGCGGACCAGCGTGAGAGTCTCGTCAGGGTGAAATTCATTTCGAGATGGAGTGCTTCGATCAGCGGTGCGATCGATTTATTTTGAAATAATCGCGATAGCTCATCAGCTTGATTCCTCGCTGCTCCACGAGCGCGTTAATTCGCGGACTCATGTAGGTGGCTGTTTCCGCGGCTCGCAGCCTGCCGGTCCCCAACCGCTGTAAGTCCCTGGGCTCAGAATGCACGAGAGCATCATTCTCGAGTGAAGGATACCCAGGATGACCGATGAGCAGGTGAACCCCCGGCTGCAGTTGTTCCAGAATGCGCGCGAGAGCGGATTCCTTGTCTTCCGGGGCGACGGAATAAATGCCAAAGTCAGGGAGCCTGTTTTCACCCAGCAGGCAGGAGATCGGCAGCCCCTGACTCTTTCCGATTCGCTCGACTACGGGGCGAATCCGGGGATCATCCGGCATGATGTAGTGCGTGTCCAAGTAGTCAATCTGCACGCCTCGCTTGCGCACCAGATTCACCTGCGCGGTGAATTCTTTCTCCAACTCATCCATATTCGGGTGATTCGCCCAGAACTCCGCGGGAGATCGCCAGAGAAATCCATCTTCATCAACCAGGGTGGGAATTTCGGAATAGGGAAGCACAGGTCTCCAACGATATCCCCGCCATTCACCAATGACCCCCATGTGCACGCCAAAGCACAAGTCAGCATTTTCGCAAGCCATCCTGGCGGCCTCTTCAAACCAGGGAGCAATGGCCAGTATGGCTGCCGATCGAATGATGCCGAAGCGCATGCAGTCAAACATGGCTAGATTTCCCGTGTGGGTATAGCCCAGATCATCGGAGCGCGTGATCAGAATTGTCTCCGCCGGTTCCATGTCCATAGCGATCCCTCCTGACTTCGATGGTTGAAATAACAATGAAATGCCTGGTGCAGTCCGTCCGAATTTCTAACTGACACTTAGAAGGACAACTGCCAGCAAGCCGATTGCAATACCGGTCCAACTTAATGGATGTAATTTTTCCGCAAAGAACAGGCTACCGGCCACGACGACAACTAGAATCGATCCGCCGATTGTGACCGGAAATACGATGCTACCCGAGAGTCCTGATCCGAGGGCACTCGCCATAGCCAACTGGCCGCCGATACTTAGAGCAGCGATCAAAGCACCCCAGCCGACTTCTTTCAAACCTCCACGAACTCCCTTCAGCAGCATTGGAACGGCGATCAGGACAAATCCAGATGCATACCAAACTGTCAGGTAAGGAAATTTCATGCTGTGC
>JAZKAG010000103.1:233-11506 GCA_040389265.1 Acidobacteriota bacterium | reverse complement strand
CATCCCAGGAAGCAAGAACTTTCAGGCCAAACGAACTCATCCCATTGGTCAGCAGAATGACGAGCATCAGAAACAACCAGGTAGTTCGGTTCGGAGTTTTCATCGCTCTCCTGCTGCTTCGAATCGATTCCCCTGGAATAAACAGAGCAACGACAACAGAGCCAAACCGAAGGCGATGCATTTCAGCGGAGTTAATTTTTCATGGTAAAGCCAGATTGAGACCAGGGCGGGAACACCTGCGGAGAGATTCATACAAAGCCATCCGACGGTGACTTTTCCCACTTCAATGGAAAGCTGGAACGCATAGGTAGCGGCCGCGGCACAGATTCCGAACGCCACGCCGAGCGCAATGATCTGCCAGGTCAGATGTGTCGTGCCGCTGTGCAGCAGCGACTCACCCATCATGACAATGGCGGCCCAGGCGAACAGCCAAACAACCAGCGCCGAAGGATTGCATCGCCGGCGTTCCGCCATTTTCGAGACACACGCCAGCGAACCAAAGGAAATGGCTCCTAAAATACACATCAGCATGCCAGCTCTCATCCGATGATCACCTTTGCAAACCTAAAACATCGTCGCTTATTGCTAAAACTCCCGCATGGGCGGCGCGATACATTCGACTTTCGCGCCCGAAGGCGATAATTCTGAATGCCGCGTGGGTACGGAGGTTCGACTCGACTCATCCAACTGGCTTCCATCTGCTGTCGATTTATATCGTGGCCTAAGAAATACTACATGGTCAAAATGAGCAAAGTGCCCGTAAAGACGGAAACTGTGGCTGACAGGGCGATAGCATCTGGAAAATCCGCCACAAGGATGAGAATCCTGCGCCCTGCGCAACAACTCAAACATAAAGGAAGGTTTCCACCTTTCGATGGAGGCGCTTTCCTATATCCACTTGGTACTATCAACCGGCAAAGAGATGCCGCTGCGTTTTCAGGTTCGCAGTTGTTCTTGAAGCTCCCAGCGCAGGATCGGCGTTGCTGCCTCGATGGTGGATCGCCTTTTCTTGCGACGAAAGGACCTTATTGATGGTGGGGAATTCGCGGTGAAAACGAACTGGCGAGTGCAATTACGCCCGATCGCGTTCATTGCCGTTTTACTGCTGCTCTGGGCGGTAACCGTCCGGAGGGCGCCGGGTCACCTCCTGCCAGGGCCATGGGGAGTGGTGGGTGGCGTGGCAGATCTGGTGCGACATGGATTGTTGATCAAGTATGTTGTTGCCTCACTTTTCCGCGTCACCTGGGGTTTCCTGTTGGCAGTCGTGCTTGCCATTCCTCTGGGCCTCGCAATCGGGTGGAATCGCAGGGCAGAAATGGCAGTCAATCCAATCCTGCAAATTCTTCGCCCAATCTCGCCACTGGCCTGGATTCCAATCGCTATCCTGTGGTTCGGTGTGGGAGATCTGGCGGCGATTTCCCTGATTTTCGTTGGTTGCTTTTTCCCGTTGATGCTGACGGCAATCAATGCTGTGCAGAACATCCCCGCCGTTTATGTCAATGCAGGGCGGAATTTTGGGCTGAGCTCAGGCGGTCTGGTTTATCGCGTGCTGTATCCTGCGGTGATCCCGAGCCTCATCGTCGGTTTGCGGATCACCCTGGGGATTGCCTGGCTGGTCGTGGTGGCCGCGGAGATGATCGCTGTTAGCTCAGGACTGGGGTTTTTGATCGTCGATGCGCGAAATGCCGGCAATCGCTATGACCTGGTAGTGGCCGGCATGCTCATCATTGGAGTGATCGGACTGCTGCTCGATCTCGCCATGCAATCGCTCGAGAAGGTCAAGTCGTTTCGCTGGGGATATTCGGAGGATTAGTGTCGCTGACCCAACCACTTTCAATGCCAGCCGCGGGTACCACGAAGCTCTCCGTCGATGCTGTCAGCATGGTTTTTGTGCGCGATGGGAAGAGTACGCATGTTCTGCAGGATATCGACCTCGAGGTGAGCGACGGAGAATTCGTATGCGTACTGGGACCGTCAGGATGCGGCAAATCGACACTGTTGAATGCCATGGCAGGTTTTCTCGCGCCAACCAGCGGAGAAATTAAAGTCGACGGCGAAGTCGTGACGAAGCCGGATCCACGGCGAATCTTTGTCTTTCAGGAGCGCGGAGTCTTTCCCTGGCTGACCGTCGAAGGCAATATCGGCTTTGGCTTGTTCAAGCTTCCGCGCGCTGAACGTGACGCGCGAATTGCCTACTACGTGAAAATGGTCGGCCTGCAGGGTTTTGAAAAGACCTATCCGCAGGAACTTTCCGGCGGAATGAAACAGCGCCTGGAAGTAGCCCGTGCGCTTGCCGTCAATCCGGACATGCTCTTCCTCGACGAACCGTTTGGCGCGCTCGACTCGATCACCCGCCTCATCATGCGTGCAGAACTGCTGCGCATCTGGGAGGCAGAGCGCAAGACGATCATTTTCGTCACCCACGACATCGATGAAGCGGTGCAGCTGGCCGACCGGGTGGTGGTGATGAGCGCCCGCCCGGCGACGATCCAGCAGATCGTTGACATTGACATACCCCATCCGCGCGACATCAGCTCATCCCGCTACCTTGAATTGCGCGATGGAATCTTCCAGCAGATCGGTCTGGCGCACAAAATATGAACACCCTGAGTGAGCCACGACCATGGGAGCGCTTGTTCTGGCCGATCCTTGCAACGGTTCTGTTGCTTGCGCTGTGGCACTATTCCGTTCTATGGAGTGGCACGAAAGTATTTCCCTCCCCGCGCGAAGTAGAAAAAGGGATGGGAGAACTGGTACGCCACCATGTCCTCTGGGGAGATATCGCGGATTCCCTGCGCCGTGTCGCTGCTGGTTTCGGAGTCGCCGTCCTGCTTGGGATTCCCCTGGGACTCGTCCTCGGCTGGTATCCCGCTGCCAACCAGGTAGTCAATCCGGCAATGCAGATTCTGCGCCCAATCAGTCCAATTGCATGGATTCCGGTGGCCATTATTCTCTTTGGAGTTGGAGACAGGGCAGCCGTCTTCCTGATCTTTCTGGGCGCATTTTTCCCCATCGTGGTGGCCTGCATCAACGGGGTGTCGAACGTGCCCTCGGTTTTTCGTCGTGCCGGACGCAATTTTGGCCTGACTCCGACGCAGCGTCTCGCCAAGGTTCTGTTGCCAGCCGCTCTTCCGCAGATTTTGATTGGGCTGCGTATTGCATTGGGAATCGCATGGCTGGTGGTTGTTGCTGCAGAGATGATTGCGGTAGATTCGGGCCTTGGCTACCTGGTCATCGATTCGAGAAATTCAGGGAAACGCTATGACCTGGTAGTGGCCGCGATTCTGCTGATCGGCGTCATTGGTCTGATCCTGGATGCCGGGTTTCGGCGGCTGGAAAAGCTGAAGTCGGTTCGCTGGGGGTTTCGCAATGAGTCCTAAAAATAAGGTATTCCTGTTCACGGCCGGATGGCTGCTACTTATTACGGGGCTGCATGCATACCTGAACGTCAACTGGGACGCCGTGTTGAACGGATTCCGGCCTCCGGATAAACGCAAGATCATCGTCGCCTACCTGCCTGTGACCTGCCAACTCACCTGCCCGGTCACCGATTACATCTCGAAGTTCTCAGAGAATGGTGAGCTGTTTCTACCTCGCATGTTCCAGGGTTTTCCGGAGATGAAGGAAGCTCTCATCTCGAACAAGGTGCAGGCCGCGTTCATCGTCGCGCCCATGGCAATCGCACTTGCTGCCCAGGGTGTTCCCATCAAGGTGGTTTATCTCGGGCATCGTTACGGAAGCGCTCTGGTAGTCAGGAAGAATGGTCCGGTACACGCCTTCGCCGATCTGCGCGGCCGCACCGTTGCCATTCCCAGCCGCTTTTCCGACGAGCGACTGATCCTATTTCGCGCGATGAAGGTATGGCACATGAAACCCGGCGACATTAAGATGGTGGAAATGGCTCCGCCGGATGTGTCCGGCGCTCTGGCGGCTGGCGCCATCGACGGCTTCGTCATGGGCGAACCATTCCCGTCTCAGGCGGAAATGGCGGGGTACGGCCGCATACTCTTCCAGGCGCGCCAATACTGGCCAGACTATATGTCATGCATCCTGGTCGTTCGTCAGGATCTGATCGACAAGCGCCCAGACGTTGTGCAGGTCCTGGTGGATGGTATTGCCCGCTCCGGACTTTGGCTAGACAAGGGGAAACCCAATCGCGACGATGCCAGCGATTTTGTTGGCCGGCTCTACTACAACCAAAAGCCTGCCCTGCTGCGCTGGGCGTTGACGAATCCGATGGATCGCGTGACGTACACGCATCTGGCGCCGCGGAAGGCGGACTTCGACATGGTGCGCGATCTGATGATCGAAACTGGGGTCCTGAACAAGAAGATCGAATTCGACCAATATACAGATACGCGGTTTTCCGATCATGCGATGGGCGAGACTGCATGGAAGTATGAACCCGGTATTGCCACGGCAAAATAAACCACGCGTGTTGCGCACGTTCGCGCGCGGAAGAAGGAGAGAACCATGCAACGCAGACGTTTTGTACAAATGATCACCCTTGCAGGCGCGGGCAGTCTTGTCGCGGTTGAAGCTACGCACGCGGGGACAACGAAGTCTGTTTCCTTGCGCGTGAAGGGGTTTACCTGCGCGACGTGTGCGGTGGGTCTGGAAACCATGCTTCGCCAGCAGAAAGGCGTGAAATGGGCGAAGGCTACGTATCCGGATGCGCTGGTGGTAATCCAGTATGATCCGTCATCGGTCACCGAAGCGGCGCTGCGGGAATTTATCAGCGAACTGGGATTTACGGCCGAACTTGCGGACCGCGCCTAATTGATCTGAACCGACACCCCAGGGAAGCGCGGCATTTTGTCGCCGGGCTGAAGGAGCGAAATGACAACCGAATTGCACAACGCGAACCTCGCGGAGATTGCAAACACGCTGACTACCTGCCTCAATCTGCAGCAGCCACCCGTCGCAATCTCGTTCTCGGATTCTCATCCCGCCGGGATTCCTTTGCACCGTGGACGAGTGGCTGCCGGATGCCGGTTTTGGGAAGACGCAGGGGCAGGTGCATTTGCAACCACCGCCGCCGACCACAGCCAATGTGCGATCGGCGTCTATACCCATAACCTGCAACCATCCCCGAAGCAGCAGACCGAGCTGATGGATGCGTTGACGGTATTTGGCGAACTTGGGTACGTAAGAAAAGAAGATCTGCCGCAGATTCCCGTGCTTCATTCGCAACCGAGTTACGTGATCTACTCGCCATTGTCCCAGGCCCAGCTTTCCCCCGATGTTGTCATGCTGTTTGTCCACGCCAATCAAACACTGATTCTTTCCGAGGCAACGCAACAGGTGGAGAATCAAATCCCGCCCGCGATGGGAAGACCCGCATGCGCGGTAGTGCCACAGGTCATGAACACGGGACGAGCTGCCCTGAGCCTGGGATGCTGCGGCGCCCGCGCCTACCTCAACGTGTTCTCAGACGACATGGCACTCTTTGCGATACCTGGCGCCAAACTGGCAGCGTATGCTGAACGTATCGCAGTGCTGGCAAATGCGAATGCTGTGCTCTCGCAGTTTCATCACCTGCGGCGGCAACAGATCGAGGCCGGAATGACTCCCACTATTAAGGACTCGCTGGCTGCTCTGAACGCCTGACCAGGAAACCTTTCCTTACAATAGCTCTGGAGTGATATCGGGGCTTGCCACGGTGGGTCGCCACGCAATGCTTTCGAGGAGTGCGATGGATCATTATGTTGAACGCGTCGTCGATCTGACGGAGCCGGAATCAAACCATATCTACAATATGAGCGTCGATGACGCGAGGGAATTACTATTAGAGGGCCCTGCGGACTCGGTGCGCCGAATTCAGGGCTCATTCGTTCTGCTTGCGAAATCGGGCAAGACGGTCAGGATGGCTCGCTCGCTCGACCGGCCCATGCGCTACTTCCTGGCCAAGCGCCAGGAAGGCCCGGCCCTCATCGTCGCTTCCCGCATCGACACGATCTACACATGGTTGAAGTCCGAAGGGCTCGATGGTCAGTTTCATCCGAGTTATACCCGCATGGTGCCCGCTCACTACGTAGTCGAGCTGCAATTGATCGGATGTCCTGACCCTGATCCCGTCTATAGCCGCTTCTTCACGCCGCTTTCCGGAACTCTGCCCGCCAATCTCGACGTGATCGGAGAGGCTTATATCTCCGCGCTGGCAGAAGAGATTGCGCAGTGGCTGCAAACGGTTCCCAGCAAGGAGCCGATCGGCGTTTGCTTCTCCGGCGGAATCGACAGTGCCAGTGTGTTCATCACCGCATATCACGTCATGCGGAAACTGGGCATGAGTCCCAGCCGGCTGAAGGCATTCGTTCTCGACCTTGGGAACGGTCCGGACTTGCAACAAGCGCGATCGCTCCTGGAGCAGGTGGGACTTTCGCTATTCCTGGAGCCGATTGAAGCCGATGCATCTGCGCTGGACGTAAACGCGACCATACGCATCGTGGAAGATTACAAGCCGCTTGATATTCAATCGGCCACCATGGCTCTGGCGCTCTTACACGGCGTTCGCGCTCGCTATCCTGATTGGCGGTACCTGATCGACGGGGATGGTGGCGATGAAAACCTGAAAGATTACCCCATCGAAGAGAATCCTGAACTGACGATCCGCAGCGTCATCCACAATCCGATGCTCTACCAGGAGGGTTGGGGCGTAGGCAAGATCAAACATTCGCTGACCTACAGCGGAGGCCTGAGCCGCTCTTGTGTGCGCACCTATGCCACTGCGCGACACTACAAATTTGATGGATTCAGCCCCTACACTCGAGCGAATGTCATCGCCGTGGCGGAGGCGATTCCATTCATTGATCTGACGAAATACAACGTGGAGCGTCTGTATGCACTGAAAGGCGAAATTGTTGCGCGCGGAGTCAGGGCGGTGACTGGTTTCGAGATGCCGATCTTTCCCAAGCGGCGCTTTCAGCATGGCGCGCTTCCTGAGGAATCTCTGCACGCCCGCCTGCCCTTCCGCGAGGCTGAATATCGAGAGCAGTTTCTGTCGCTGTACCATTGAGGCCGCCGTTGTCGTATCCAGAGACAAACGCCGAGAGAGACGCGTGGATTCTCGCGCGGCGTGGGCGACGGAATGTGGCCGATCCGATGCGGCCGTGGTCGTTTCTGGTCGAAGAGGAACGCAGCGCTGCTGGAAACGTGGTGCAGATTGCAACTGTCTTCCTAACCAATCGCGAGTGTCCGTGGCGCTGCCTGATGTGCGATCTATGGCAGAACACATTGACGAGCGATACGCCGATTGGCGCGATCCCGGCGCAGATCAACTTCGCGTTACAGAACTTGCGGCCGGCCACACAAATCAAGCTTTACAATAGCGGTAGCTTCTTCGATCGGAAGGCGATTCCGCCGCAGGATTATGCCTCCATTGCGCAACTAGTCGCTCCCTTCGAGCGAGTGATTGTGGAGTGTCATCCGGCACTCGTGGGAGAGGATTGCCTTCGATTTCGCGATCACCTGAGCGCCCGGCTGGAAGTGGCGATGGGTCTGGAGACGGTGCATCCGGAGATTCTAAACCGGCTGAATAAGCGAATGAGTCTCTACCAATTTCAAGAGGCAGCCGACCGGTTGCGAGAAAACGATATCGATCTGCGCGTCTTTATCCTGGTGAAGCCTCCATTCATGCCACAGGCAGAGGTGCTGGAGTGGACGTCGCGCGCGCTGGAATTTGCCTTTAACTGTGGGGCGACAGCGGCGAGCCTGATTCCCACGCGAGCAGGCAATGGCGCCATGGAGGACCTGGCCGCAAGTGGAGATTTTTCGCCGCCTTCGCTTGCAACACTGGAGGTCGCGGCGGCCTCCGGCATTGCGCTTCACCGAGGACGCGTTTTTACGGATCTGTGGGATCTGCGGCGACGTCCGGTATGCACATACTGCCATGAAGCGCGCATCGCTCGGCTGCATACGATGAATCTAGAGCAATCGATTCTGCCGGGGGTCGCCTGCGAGAATTGCGGAGGAACACCCTGAACGAGACGTATGACATTGCCATCGTGGGGTCAGGCTTTGCGGGATCGCTGCTTGCCATGATTGCGCGTCAGCTGGGGCACTCGGTGGTCCTGATCGAGAAGGGATCTCATCCTCGCTTTGTCATCGGTGAATCGTCCACACCATTATCCAATCTGCTGCTTGAAGAGCTTGCGACACGCTACAATTTGCCCGCTCTGCGACCCCTTGCGAAATGGGGAAGCTGGCAGCGGACCTATCCTGACATTGCCTGCGGACTGAAGCGAGGATTTACATTTCATCACCATACGCTGGGCGCGCAAGATGCTCCGGATCCGCACCGCCAGCATCAACTGCTGGTCGCCGCGAGCCCGAATGACGCAATTGCCGACACTCACTGGTATCGCGCGGATTTTGATCGGCTGTTGGTGCAGAAGGCCCAGGAACTCGGCGCCGACTATGTGGATCAGGTCGCTTTGCACCGGTTCACGGATACGCAGAACGACGTAATGCTTGACGGACAGCGGAACGGACAGGACTTGGCATTCCGTGCAAAGTTTGTGGTGGACGCGACCGGACCTCGCGGCTTCCTTCATCATGCGTTGCAATTGGGTGAGCGAGAGATGCCCGGTTACCCCGCCACGCAGGCTCTCTACAGCCACTTCTCGGGAGTCGGCAGACTTGAGCAGCGTTTCCATCCCGCGGACATGCCCCCCTATCCGATCGACGACGCAGCGATGCATCACATTTTCGACGGGGGATGGATTTGGATCCTGCATTTCAATAACGGGATCTCCAGCGCAGGTGTGGCCGCAACGGATTCGTTGTCGTCGAGTCTGCAGCTTAAGCAGGGTGCGCCCGCTTGGCAGCGACTTCTCGACGCGCTCCCGGCGGCAAGGCACGAGTTTGCCGATGCCACTGCAGTACGCCCCTTCACTCACCTGCCACGCCTGAGTTTTCGTTCGGCGCAGGTGACCGGACCTCGATGGGCTCTTCTACCTTCAGCCGCAGGTTTTGTCGATCCATTAATGTCGACAGGGTTTCCGTTAACGCTGCTCGGCATATCCCGTCTGGCAGATGCGATCGAGCAGGATTGGGAAACTCCGCGATTCAGCAATCGGCTGGCGACCTACGCCGGCCAAACTGACGGCGAGTTGCTCGCAACCGCGCGTCTCACAGCGAGCCTCTATGCCAACATGAATCACTTTCCAGTTTTTGTCTCGCTGTCGCTGCTCTACTTTGCCGCAGCCAGCTATTCGGAAGCAGCGCGAAGGCTGGGCAAATCACATCTGGCTCCCTCATTCCTCTTCTACGATCACCCGGTCTTTGGCCCGGCATGCGTTCGACTGTTCGAACGCGCCCAGCAGACCCTGACGAAATCAGAAGCCGCGGAATTGGCTCGTGACATTTTGCGTACGATCGAGCCGTTCAACGTCGCAGGACTGGGCCGACCGGAGCGGCGCAACTGGTACCCCGTAGAAGCCGGCGACCTGCTGCAAAGCGCAGACAAGTTGTGCGCCACTGGCGACGAAATTCGCTCGATGCTTATGCGTTGCGGCCTTTTGCCAAGCGCTTAGGCGGAACACGCCGCAGTCAAGGACGAGCGGCTTGCACGCTCAACGTTCCAAGCGACCGCGCTCGACGGGAATCCATCCACATCTCGATCAGCATGGCGGCCGGCCCTACCCAGAACAGCGCATAAAGCGGCGCGTAGACGCTCTGATCAAGGCGCATTAGAAACTCTACGAAGGCGACTGCGAAGGCGACGATGCACTGGCCGGTGCGGGACCGGACCGTCGTCTTCGGGTCAGTAATCATAAAGAAGATAAAGAGCTGGTACATCGGGCCGGTGATCGGAGCAATCTCAGACTGCCATGGGTCACCCGTGAGATGCGCTCGCAGCAATCCCAGCAGCAAAAACGAAACCACGTAGACGGCGGTGATGTGAAATCGCCTGGCACGCCACAGGATCATCGAACCCAGCACCCAGATGACGACGACCGCGGCAAAATTGTTTCCCCATTGGATGCTCAGCCCCGCCACCGAAGCCGATGCGAGGAACAACAGGGCGCATATGCCGAAATTCGACGGATTCCAGATATGTCTTCCACGAGCGCGCAACACGTACTTTGAGGTGATGGAGAGTGCAGCGCACAAAGCATAAGGCCAGTACGCCGGTGAACGCAGCAGGATGCCCGCGCTGATCCCGGTGATGTAGGCACTGGCCGGGTGCGGCCACTTGCGCAGAAATATGCGGCCCAGCACCATTTCTGTCACAATGCTGGTGGCGATGGCCAGCAAGGTTTTCTGATAGCCCTCCAGGATGCCGAATGAGGCATTGCCGACCAGCAGAATCAAGGTGATCAGGACAGGCGGCATAAAGCGGCTGTCCAGTACACGCTTCCACAGAGTGGACCGCGGCGGGGCCGTGGGTTGTTGCAGCGTGACGGTCGGCGGATGCATCACGGCTCCTTCACGACATACATGTGGTCGGGCGTCAGATCGCGCATCGCTTGCATTGCCCCGGAGGGCCAACGTACCACAGCTTTCTCGATGTTTGGATTCTTTCCCATTCCGAAATGCAGCCTGCGGTCATTTTCCGAAGCAAACCCGCTGCCGCCCATGATCGATTGCACCTGCTGCTGGCCGTTCCAGTAGAGCGTAACTTGCGCCCCAATTGCGCTTCGATTACTCTTCGTTCCTTCCAGTGCAAATTCGATCCATTCGTTTCCTGCAGCCACGGTATTTTTATATATCAGCAAAGGTCCCGCCTGGTTGGCGACGACGGCGTCCAACGCACCCGTGTTCCACAAATCAGCCAGAGCCACCGCGCGTCCATCGTAACGATCGGTCACACCTGTCGCCTGCGCTACATCTTCAAATCTTCCGGCGCCATCGTTGAGCCAAACCTTTTTCTGCTGGTAGCCGGAAAGGCTGCGCCCGTCGAATGCCGGCCAGTGCGACGCGTCGCTGATGATGGAGCTATTTCCGCCAGCCACTTTGGAAAAGTCATACCAGTAGCTCTTCGTCTTCGATGCCGAAATGTATCCGTTCTCGAGAAATAGATCCAAGTTGCCATCGTTATTCAGATCGCCGAACTGCGCACCGAAGCTCCATCCTCCTAGTTCCACGCCCAGGTCGCGCGCCATATTGCGATAGTGTAGGCCGCTGCCCTCCTGCGGAACCCAGAGGTTGTTTCCCTGAAGCAGGACGCCTTCCTCGGAGATATTGGAGACGTAGATCGAATATTTTCCTTGGTTGAAGATGTCGCCGAAAGCCGCGTTCATGCCGCTCTTCGGTGCGAAGCCCACACCGGT
>JAZKAG010000103.1:0-223 GCA_040389265.1 Acidobacteriota bacterium | reverse complement strand
GGCGACGAACAGGTCGGGATAACCGGTTCCGCTCAGATCCGCAGCCGCGCATGCCAGCGCCCAGCGCCGGCTGTCGATGCCGACCTTGGCGCTGACCTCTTCAAAGTGTCCCTTACCCAGGTTGTGAAATAGGTACTTCCTACCACCGTTCTTCGCATACTCGAAGCTGTCTGGCATCATCCGCGTGTTCTTCAGATGCCACAGGTTCACGTCTTCGGGATAG
>JAZKAG010000102.1:0-11559 GCA_040389265.1 Acidobacteriota bacterium | reverse complement strand
CATCGCCCGATCCGAGCAATTCTACGGCTACAAAACTCCCACGGATTTTCGCCTCGAAGAACGTCATCCGCAATTATTTCCCACCAATGTGCGTCCAGAAACATTGCGCCAGGATGCCGAGCTGAAACACTTAGCCGCCGAAGGCAAGCTGCCCACGGCACAATTTCTCCGCTTCACTTCCGCGCTGCGCACGCCCTATCCAGAAAACGATCAGGTCAACGCCCGCTGGTATCCCGCGCCACCAGAAAAACAGCGCGGCAAGCCGAAGCAAGCCATCATCGTCATGCCGCAATGGAATGCGGATGCCTTCAGCCACAACGCCCTCTGCACCCTGTTCAATCGCTTTGGAATTTCCGCGCTGCGACTCAGCAAGCCCTTCCACGATATTCGTCGCCCCGCGGAACTGGAACGCTCTGACTACGCCGTCAGCTCCAACATCGGCCGCACCCTCGCCGCCTGCCGCCAGGCCGTCGTCGATATTCGCAGTTGTCTCGACTGGCTCCAGCAGCAGGGCTACGAACAGTTCGGCGTGCTCGGCACCAGCCTCGGCTCCTGCTATGCGTTCATCGCCAGCGCCCACGACGCGCGCCTCCGCGTCAACGCCTTCAATCATGCCTCGCTCTGGACTGGCGACGTCGTGTGGACCGGCCAAAGTACCCGCCATGTTCGCGCCGCCTGCGAGCAGGCCGGTCTCACCCACAACGATCTCGTCCAGCTGTGGAGTGGCGCCAGCCCCATGGTCTACATGGATCGCTTTGCCGGCATCGCCCCCGAACAACAAAATCCTCCATGGCCCAAGAAGTTAGCGCGCGTCATCTACGCTCCCTACGATCTGACTTTCTTGCGCGAATTTTCCGAAGGCGTCTTGCGCGAATTTCGCGCCCGCGGCGTCAACTTCGACGCAAAAATTCTTCCCTGCGGCCACTACACCACCGGCGAAACTCCCTACAAATATATCGACGGCTGGTATCTAGGATCTTTCGTCTACAACGCCTTCAAAAAACTCGCGCAACAAGCCGTCGCGGAACCGACGAAGTTACATACCGAGAAAGAACTCATTTCCCAGTAATCGCAAAATCGTAGACGAATCGCTAGTCGCGCTTTACCCTAGGCTCGACACTTATCTAAAAATCCAGGTGATAAATGGTCACATCTTTGGGAATGGATTCTGCGGCCGCACAGCTGGAATTTCAATCTGAATTGTTATCGGGAGAATCATTGCTTTGGGCTGGACAGCCATTGCGCCGGGTTCTATTTCATCGCAGCGACTGGATGATGATTCCGTTTAGTTTGCTCTGGGGAGGATTTGCCCTTTTTTGGGAGTATGGCGTGTCAGGTCATTTTGATCAGCCGCGTCCAACGCACCACACCGGCGCGATGAACTTCATGAGTCTATGGGGCATCCCCTTTGTACTCATTGGCCAATACTTGATTTGGGGAAGGTTTCTGTACGTAGCATGGAGAAAAGCTCGAACATTCTATGGCGTCACAAACAAGCGAGTCTTGGTGTTGGGGAAATCCTGGAACAGAAGTCTTTCAGATGGCTATCTAAAGGGTCTCACTTCTGTAACTTTAACCACAAGACCGGATGGAGTGGGAACAATCGAGTTTGCGCCTGAACCAGAAACCGGGACGAATTGGAACTTCTATGGAGGTCGGCGGCGGGGCTCCCTTGTAAAGGACATCGAGCTTTCCCGATTGGCTTTTTTCGATATCGCCGATGCGAAAACTGTCTATCAAATAATCCAGACGCAACGCGACCACCGTTCAAGCGCCGACAACTGACTCCTTTAGGCCGCAAGTGCCGACGATTACGATCGCAATTCTAAGGAACAACCCATGTCCATCCCATATGCTTTGCAAGGTGTTTTTCTCAGCCTCCCGCCCAACACGCAATCACTCGTGCTGCGCGACTACGAAGTCCGCAAGAAATCCACCTTCTTCGCCTACTTCTTCTGGTTCTTCTTCGGCTTCCACTACCTCTACCTCGGCCGCATTGGCATTCAATTGATCTATTGGCTGACCATCGGCGGTTTCGGCTTCTGGATGCTGATCGATCTGTTCCGCATCCCCGGCATGGTCGAGCGGAAAAATGAAGACATCGCGCGCGAGCTGATGGCTCAATATCAGGCCATGCGCCTCGCCTAGACCTTCCACATCCCCGCCAGCCGTCTGCCGAATTTTCGATTTTTCCTCGCCCCAAAAATCATGAGCAGCCATGCGACAGCGCAACTGTTCGCGCGTCCCTGTGTTTAAAAATCCGTGCACGCTAGCAATCGCATAGATTCGCAGCTCCATCGCGGATTGCATGACAGCACATAACCATTTACTGGAGGAAGAATGAAAAAACGGCTTCTCGTCTTCGTATCCACCGCCATCCTTGCATCCAGCTTGATGGCCTCTGCCCAGGTCTATGTTCATATCGGACCGCCTCCCCCGGCCCCGCGAGAAGTTGTCCCCGCACCCATGCATCGCGGCTGGATCTGGCAAGGCGGATATTACCGCTGGGATGGGCGTCGCTATGTCTGGATGCCAGGCAGGTACGCTGCCCCACCGCGCGGCTATGCCCGCTGGATTCCCGGTCACTGGCGTTACAGCCGCCGAGGATATGTCTGGGTTCCCGGCCATTGGAGCTAATGCAATCGCTTCGATCCATCCGCGGCTCCGTTAGCGCGGATGGAATTCATCGCCGTCGCCAAATCGTCTCAGATAGACCCCGGACTTTAGTCCGGGGAGTCAAATTCCACAAGAATCCGCCTTCAGGCGCTGAGGTCAATCTTTCTCCGCGTTACAGATAAATCAATCCTTTCCCTGATAAGCCCAAGGACTTCTTCAATTCAACTCGACTTCCGCCCTCGCGCCGCAATTCCTGCCCGAATTTCCACTCACCCCGGTAGGTTAGAATTTCTGTATGGCCACCAACCGCATGTCGCAGTCCCTCGCCCAGTCCGACCCCGAGATTTCCGCCGCCGTGCAGCATGAAGTACAGCGCCAGCATGACGGCCTGGAGATGATTGCGTCGGAAAACTTCGTCAGCCAAGCGGTGCTGGAGGCGGCCGGTTCCGTCTTCACCAATAAATATGCGGAAGGCTATCCGGGCAAGCGCTACTACGGCGGCTGCGAGTACGCCGACGTGGTCGAAAATCTGGCGCGCGACCGTGCCAAGCAACTTTTCGGCGCCGATCATGCCAATGTGCAGCCTCATTCCGGTTCGCAGGCCAATGCCGCGGCCTACATGGCGATCATTCAGCCCGGCGACACCATTCTCGGACTTGACCTGGCACATGGCGGTCACCTGACCCACGGCCACAAATTAAATTTCTCCGGCAAGCTCTATCGCGTCGCCAGCTACGGCGTCCGCAAGGATACAGAAGTCATCGACTACGACGAGCTGGAGCAGATTGCCGAGCGCGAAAAGCCCAAGATGATCATCGGCGGCGGCAGCGCCTATCCCCGCACCTTCGACTTTCCCCGCATGCGCCAGATTGCCGACAAAGTCGGCGCCTTCCTGGTCGTCGACATGGCGCACTTCGCCGGCCTGGTCGCCGCTGGAGTGCATCCTTCACCGGTTCCGCATGCGCACATCGTCACCACCACCACCCATAAAACGTTGCGCGGTCCTCGCGCCGGACTCATTCTCTGTCAGCAGGATCTCGCCGCCAGCGTCGACCGCAGCGTATTTCCCGGCCAGCAGGGTGGCCCGCTCATCCACATCATCGCCGGCAAGGCCGTCGCCTTTAAAGAAGCGCTCCAGCCAGAATTCAAGGACTACGCTAAGCAAATCGTCTCCAACGCCAAAGCCCTCGCCGAATCCCTCATGGCGGAAGGCTACCGCGTCGTCTCCGGCGGCACCGATACTCACCTGATGCTGGTCGATGTCTTCGTCAAAGGCATGTTCGGCAGCGAAGCCGAAAAAGCTCTCGGCGACGCCGGCATCACCGTCAACAAAAACGCCATTCCATTCGACGCAAATCCTCCCATGAAGCCCAGCGGCATTCGCGTCGGCACACCCGCACTCACTACCCGCGGCATGCGCGAACAGGAAATGCGCATCATCGGCCGCTGGATTGTCGACGCTCTCGATCACCGCTCCGATCCCGCCCATCTGGCGAAAATTCGCGCCCAGGTGCTCGACCTCGCCGAGCAATTCCCGCTCTACGGATGGCTGCGCGAACCCGCCAGCGTCGGCGCCCGCTAGCGAATTTATCCCAACCCGCGTGCGCCGCGTCCTTCCAACCGTCTCGCCGTTAAATTCACCGCGGACGCACCCCTTCGCGCCTGAATTGCGCGAAAATTGATCGCTCCCGCCCCTCCGCCTATTTACAATTCTTTTCCAACACGAAAAGATGGTGCGCAGTGGCCGTTTTTCTTCCCCCCGTCATCGAACTTGCGTGGAGGTCTCTATGTCGGACAGCATTTTGCCGGTGCTTCTCGTTGCCGCTTGCCTGGGAGCGTTAACTGGCCTGCGCACTTTCACTCCCGTCACCGTTCTCGCCTGGGCGCTCCATCTCCGCTACATGCATATTCCCGGCAGCTCTCTCCACTTTCTCCATACCTGGGGCGCCGTCGTCATCCTCACGATCCTCGCGCTGGGAGAAATCGTCATGGACAAACTTCCCTCCACGCCCAGCCGCCTCAAGCCTCCCGGTATGATTGGCCGCATCATCTTCGGATTTATTTGCGGCATGGTCAGCGGTCAGGCCTGGGGAGCAAACTGGGAAACCTGCGCCGCTGTCGGTGTCGTCGCAGCCATCCTCGGTGCGCTGCTCGGATATGAGGTTCGCAAAGGTTGGGTACATACCTTTCACTGGCATGACCTGCCCGTCGCACTCATTGAAGATTTCGTCTGCATCGCCGGCAGCATCCTGGTCGTTTCGCGCGCCGTCTTTCTCGCGTATTGATTTCTAAGCTCACCGCTCCCGACAAACCCTAAAGAAGGCGACATGTCTCCAACACCTGCAGCCAATCAATATGACGCCATCATCCTCGGCTCGGGACAAGGCGGCAATCCTCTCTCCAAGGCACTCGCTGAAGCAGGATGGCGAACCGCAATCATTGAGCGAAAATTTGTCGGTGGCACTTGCGTCAACACCGGTTGCACCCCCACCAAAACCATGGTGGGCAGCGCTCGCGCTGCCTATATGAGCAGCCGCGGCGAATACTTCGGCATTCCTTCCCAGATGACTGGCGTAAACATGGCGCGCGTCGTTCAGCGCAAAAATCAGATCGTGCTGCAAAGCCGCAATAATAATGAGAAGGCTCTCCTCAGCACAGAAAATCTCGACCTCATCTATGGCGACGCGCGCTTCACCGGACCCAGATCCATCTCCGTAAAAAAGAACGACGGCGATCATCTCGATCTCACCGCCGACAAGATTTTCATCGACACTGGCATGCGTACCACCCTGCCTGCCATCGCCGGATTCGACGCGATCCGCTCCATGCCCAACATTCTCGACAACGCCTCCATCATGGAACTCGATCAGCTTCCTGAGCACCTGCTGATCCTGGGCGGCGGCTACATTGGTTTGGAGTTTGGCCAGATGTTTCGCCGCTTCGGCAGCCGCGTGACCATCGTCCAGGCCGAGCCGCAGGTCCTGTCGCATGAAGACACCGACATCGCCGATGAAGTCACAAAAATCCTTCGCGAAGACGGCATCGACGTGTTCCTCAACGCAAAAGCTACCGGCGTTGGCGGAGACAAAAATGAAATTACGCTACAGATTCAAGTCGACGGCAAGCACCAGACCGTGCAGGGAACACATCTTCTCGTCGCCATCGGGCGCACGCCCAATACAGAAGATCTCAATCTGACCGCAGCCGGAATTGAAACCGATGACAAGGGTTTTGTCCGCGTCAACTCTCATCTTGAAACCAGCGTCCCCGGCGTCTACGGCATCGGCGACGTCAAAGGCGGTCCCGCCTTCACCCACATTTCCTACGACGATTATCGTGTCCTGCGCGATAACCTTCTCCAAGGCAAGCACCACACCATCGACGGACGCATGGTTCCCTACACCGTCTTCATCGATCCGCAGCTCGGCCGCATCGGCATCACGGAAAAAGAGGCGCGCCAGCAAGGCAAAAAGATTCGCGTAGCAAAAATGCCCATGACCTACGTGGCGCGCGCACGTGAGTTCGGCGAATCGCGCGGCCTGATGAAAGTGATTGTCGACCCCGATTCAAAGCAGATCCTGGGCGCGGCCATCCTCGGCATGGAAGGCGGCGAAATGGCCGCCATGGTGCAGCTCGCCATGATGGGAAAAATTCCCTACCCCGTCTTACAAGAAGGCATCTTCAGCCACCCAACTTTGTCCGAATCCCTCAACGTCATCTTCAACCACTTCGAACAATAACTCCCACGGACGCGATCTGCGTATCTGCATCTCTGGCTACCTGAAAATTATTTGTTTTGTCATGCGACACGTGGGGGCCCCAGGTCTCGATTCTGAAATCTGGGATGATGCAAGCCCCGTCATCCTGAGCGCAGCGAAGGATCTCCGCTGGGTGCCCCATTCAAGCGTCCTCTGCTTGAGTGGGGTGAAAAAAGTTTGTCCTCTGGAAAAGAGGCCTGTCATCCCAACCGAAGGGCCTCGCCCGCCCTCTCCCGGTTCGTTCCTTTGCCTGGCGCTTCTTCATCTCTTCAGTTGAGTAACACTAGAGCGTTTCTCGCTACCTATCGGCGCGACTTGATCCGGACGAGCGATTTGCCGTGTTAGCAACCATTGAGATTTGGATGGTCAACATACGCCGACTTTTCATTAGAAATCTGGCTCGGTGGGCGTATTAGAAATCTCTCGCCACCTAATCGCGCCGCAGCGTCTCCATGGGATCAATCAGAGTGGCACGGCGAGCCGGGATGCAGCTGGCGAGAAACGACACGGCAACCAGAATGAATGAAACCAGCAGCAAAGTTGGAATATCGTGAGGTTTCACCCCATAAAGGAATCCAGCCAGCAACGGCGCGGCGGCAAGAGATGCGGCCACGCCAAGGATCACGCCCAGGGCCGAAAGCGTCATGGCCTGCCGCAATACCAGTCGAACCACATGTCGCGGTTGCGCTCCCAGAGCCATCCGGAGGCCAAGTTCGTGGCTGCGCTCGCTGACGGAATACGAAATCACCCCGTAAATCCCGATGGCCGCGAGTATCAAACCCATCGCAGCAAAGATCCCCAGCATTTCGGATAGATTCATCCAGAATCGCGCCGAGTTCGAGACTGTCTTGTCCACCGTCGTAACTCCGAAGATGGCAGCATCTGGCGCGAGGCCCGAAATCGTTCTTCGAACGCTCGCGATCAGCGCTGCCGACTTCGATCGAGTACGTATCACCAGGCTTTTATGAACTCTGCTCTCCGTCCAACCCGGTACGGTACGCGCCGGCAACTGCTCGTATGACACGTATGCCTGGGGTTGCGATTTGATCGTCAGCTCAAACTGTTCCACGTCTCCGGCAACTCCGACGATGAGTCGCGGCCGTTCCTCAGGGGAGAAATCGAACCTAATTTCGTGACCGATAGGATTTTCGTTAGGCCAGAATTGTCGGGCCATCGCTTCGCTAATCACGACAACTGGCTCAGATGTCTCCGTATCGTGCTCGGTGATGCCGCGGCCTCGCTCGATTGGAATGCCCATCAATTGAAAATAACTTGCACTGACACCATCCAGAATGACGGCTGGCTTGTCCGCGGAAGGATCCGTACTCCGGCCTAAAATCGTGAAGCCCGGGAAGGCATGTTGAGAGTCAGGGGCGAGTGGAAGCCAGTCGACCAAAGCGGCATTCTCGACACCGGGTATCGCTCGAACCCGATCCAGCAACTGCCGGCAGAAAATCTTCACTCCCGGCTGGATTACATTAAACCCGGTCTTATCCTGATCAGCGGAGTCCATGTACTTCGCCCCGGTCAGCCTCACTTCCGCCGTCAGCAGATGGCCTGGATCAAAACCGGGGCTGGTATGCAGGATGCGAGTCACCGTATTGATCATCAGCCCCGCGCAAATCAACGACACCAACGCCACCGCGACCTCCGTCACTACCAGGATGTTGCGGGTGCGATGGCGAGATTGGGTGGCCGTGCTCCGGCCTCCCTCTCGCAAACATTCATTTGGATCGCTTTTCGACGCCCGGTAGGCAGGGACCAGTCCGAATACCAGACCGGTGAGCACGCAGATACAAAACGTAAAAATCAACACCCGGCCATCCACCAAAACTCCTGCCATCGGAAATAGAGAGGCGGACATCGCTTTGAAAACCAGGATCCCTCCAAAAGACAGAACCAGACCTGCGATTCCGCCCGCCAGGGAAAGTAGAACGCTCTCTGTCAGCAGTCTTTGGACTAAAGCTCGGCGGCTGGCACCCAGCGCGAGGCGCACGCCAATTTCCCTTCTCTGACCATCCCCACGAACCAGCAGCAGGTTGGCGACAGTCGTGCAAGCAATCAGCAGAACGAATCCCACCGCAGCGAAGAGTAAGTAGAATATCTCCGCCGACCAGCCGAACAGCCCCTTCTGCAACGGCTCAACTCTTACTCCAATGTCTTTGTAGGCCGTTGGAAAGGCCTTGGCCAGATGATTCGCCGTGACATTCATGGCGGCTTGAGCCTGCTCTATGGACACCCCCGGCTTCAATTTTGCAATGGCAGTCATGAATCGGGGATCATCGATGCCGGAGCCCGCCGGATCTCCCACGCCCCCGATCATGTAAATCTCGGGAACTCCTGTGCCAAAGAGGTCGAATCCAGGCCTCAGAATCGCAGCCACGTACATGGACGCTGTGTCGACGAAGACGCCTTTCCCGAGCACATGCGGGTCTCCACCGAAATGGTGTTGCCAGAATTCATAGCTGATCGCAACACCGTCCGATCCCCGCTTCTCAGTCAAAGGGTCGTCGGGCAGTCTGCCTAAGAAAGCTTTGACCCCCAGCAGCGAAAGCAGCCGCATACTCACGTGCTGCACGCCGACGCGTTCCGCATAACCCTGGCTCGACATCGCTACCATGTCCGGCGGCGAGACGCACTCGATTTGCTCGAACACCCGGTTGTCGACTCTCCAGTGGGCAACGTCTGTCCACGATACGGGTCCTCGAGAACGCGGGAATTTCGCGTAGCTGGTGGAGAGGGTTACGAGCCGGTTCTGGTCAGGATATGGCAGGGGACGCAGAAGAAGTGCATCGACGACGCTGAAAATAGTTGTTGTGCCGCCGATTCCAAGCGCCAGAGTCACCACCGCTACCAGAGTGAAAGCGGGCGCCTTGCACAACCCGCGAGCCGCGTAGCGTATGTCCTGTCCCAGACTGTCGATCCAACCCACGATGGACCTGGTGCTGACCATGGCAAAGTGTAACTCGCCAAACGCCTATTGCGCAGGATGATGCCGTCAGGCACTTTGGGCGCCACCTCGCCCGACCGAATGACCTCGGTCGAGTTCGTGCGGTTCTACTTCGCCTGGCGCTTCCTTATCTCGGCAGTTGATAAACGCGTTTATCAGTACCGTTTCTTAAACTGACAACTGTCCGATATGACGACTTAGCGGACAAATGAAGTCCACCTTTCGGTAGAATCGCAGGCATGATGAGCGGTTGGCCACTTGCCGGCCTTGTTACCCTTCTCTTCGCATGGTTGGCGATCCTCTGCATAGCCTTCACAAGGCTCTTGAGGAGGATTGAATCTGCGAAACGCCGGAGGGGTTTTGCGACTGTTGCGGGATTGTCGTGTGCCATCATCGCCGTGGCTTCACTGCTGGCTCTTCATCTCTCATGGATATCCCCCGATATATCGCAGCGACTCGGTATCGGGGGAATAAGGGTCTTGGGATTACTGCTCTTGTGGCCTACATTCATGGGACTCGTCATAAGTCCGTTCGGTCTAGGACGAACTCGAATTCTCAGTGTTGCGACATGCCTCGCCACCGGGCTGTGGTGGTTCACTCTATTGATGGGTGCGGCGATCTCGATGGGTGCACCAGTGGCGCGTCACCCTCTCGCTTCCTCATCCCAAAGGGCTACGTAGGATGGGTCACCATCAGGCACTATGCAAAGGATGCACCTCCATCACTGACGGGCGACAGATATGTCTATCAAATTCCGGCATCCGGCACTTTGGCTACATCTTCCCCCATCGAAGGTGGTTGGGCACACGACGAATACTTCTATTACGGCAATAACGATTCCTTGGTACCCCTTCACGAGACTGGCTGGGGTGGAGGGGGAATGATTTGGGCTGGCGAGACCATATCAGGCGGTTCAACGGGGAACGCCACGAGTGAAAGGTTTTTCGTCGGCACTGAGGAACAATTTCGGCGAAACGAAGGCGGCCCCATTAGCGAATCCCATTGATGAGTGCCACGTCGCAGAATTCCCTTGTGCAAATAACGGGCTTCTCGGACAGTTGACGGAGGTCGGCAACGATAAGTCGGCTTATGTTGATAGATTGCTGGGTGACCCGCACCTGTACGGCTGCCCACACTTCCGACGGATACTGTGCGCCGAGCCGCACAGTATCCATGCCAGTTGCCCGCCCTTAAGAAAACGCTTCTCGTTGGCGCTTCAATGATTCCGAAATTGATAAAATGGAGGTAAGCACTCCGAGCGCCTTACTCAAGCCAGCGTATCTCCCGAATCGCACGGAGTTTTCGGCGGCAGATTTTCTTTTTTGCGGAAAAGTCGCAGCGAAAGCGAAAATACTTGAGATTCCAACCTCATAGAGCAGCAATCAAAGCGCTTGCCGCAAAAACAGCCCTGTATAATCCTTCAACTATCCTGCATAATCCTTCAACTTTTCCGTATAATCCTTCAACTATCCAGGCCCCGGCATCGCGAAGCAGAGCTCGGGCGACCGGCCCATTCAAGCGTCGCCACCGCGATCGATCGACTGAATCAGAGGTTCTCCTACGGTTTCAGATCGAAGGCTGGCCGCAAACTGTCATCCATATAAAACGGCACGGACGTGTGCTCATGCACAATGCGCCATTCCCCTCCGCCACGCTCCAGACATAGAGTCTCGCGCATCCAGAAGCTGACGGGATGATCGGCGCCCTTCTTCATTCCATCCATCCTCATGTACCCATGGCAAAACGCAATGTCTCCTGACACGCGGACCTCGAAATCCTGCGGCGTAATCTCGATCGGACCTTCCCATGTATCGAGCCATGCCTGCGTCTCCGCAATATCAATGCCGCGATGAATCAACGGCGGCGCCAGGTTGAATACCGCCGAATCCGCGGTGTATGGAGCAGCGATGTGGTGGACATTCTTGTCGTGGCGCGCCTTCGTCATGCCGTCGATGACAGCTAAAATATCGGCTTTGTCTTTCGCGGTTTGATTCTCCATAACAGCTGATGCCATACGTGTTCCTCCTTCTTGATTCGCGTTGCTTGCTTCTATCCTTTAAACCGTCGGAACTGCGATCTGGACGATGTTCTGATCTTCGGGCGTGTTTCTGGGATCGGTAACGTAGTTCTCAATCCAGAAGTCGTCGCGCAGTTGAATCTTCTTCTCGCCAACAATCTCTACCATTCGGTGAGATGCTTCCGGCAGATCTGCAAAGCGACCCGTCAAAACCAACT
>JAZKAG010000101.1:55854-58405 GCA_040389265.1 Acidobacteriota bacterium | reverse complement strand
CTTGGCGCCTGACCGCTTTGCGGCGGCCATCGAACATTGCCAGTTCTTTTCGAACACAGGCGGGGCGGTTCTCTGCGAGGTCAGCGGCGCGATCATCTCGGACTCTGAATTCCGCGGCAACACCGCCGATTATGGCGCCGGTCTGAATGTTTCCGCCGGGGTCATTGATCCAATCGATTTTCACGGCCTCTATCGCAACGCAGACCTTGAGCCGATTTTATTTTACGACGCGGTTTACATCCGACTCACTGGTTGCCTGCTGAGCGGTAATTCGGCTAAGCGCTCGGGCGGTGCCATCTACTTAGCCGGAGATTGCGTGGCGGACATTCACAATTGCACGATTGCGGCCAACAGCGATAAGCGTTCCACGGCGAAGGCAATGTGGGCCAGGTCCGCGATCGAGCGGTGTCCATACTGAAAATAGAACGTGTTTAGAAATTGTTCGGCGCGCTGGGCGTTCAATTCGCGGAGAGACTGCTTCATGGAAAGCGCGGATCGGGAATACTTTGCCATGGCGTAAGCAAGAACCTCTGGATCGGCTCCGTGGATGGCGTAAACCTCGGTCCCGTCAGCGTCTGGAGAAGTGGGGAGCGGTTCTTGGGAAGGCATTCTTTCTAAGTCCAATCTGTTTCAGTCAAAAGAAGTCGACTTTCAGAGTACCGCAGGGCCATCGGGTCGTGTCACAAAAGAAATCAGGCGGCCGTATTTCCCTGCGGACCGCATCCTGGGTGAGAGAAGAATTGTCCAACTTAGGGATCTGGGTGAATCCTTCCAGTAGCATGAGATGGTCTGGAGAATGAAAAAAGCTGGCGGCTTTTCGATCCAGGATGGCGGAAAAGCGGATAATAGGCGATGTCGGTGGCGCTTCGCGGCCACGATAAGTGGTTCAAGCAATTTGATCAGCCGGACGGATCCATGAGCGATGTGTTGACCATCCCAGCAGACAGGACATGGGCCATGCCGAAGCGGCCCTGGGTGATGAGCCAGCGGTGGCATAGCTTGCTGTTCGCGCATTGGCCGATTGCCGCGGATGCCGTTGCCCCGCTGCTTCCCCCGGGCCTGGTGGTCGATGGATTCGGAGGGACAGCCTGGGTGGGCATCGTTCCGTTCGCCATGGATCGGATCCGATTTCGCGGGCTGGGCAGCGTGCCTGGGGCTCGCCGTTTTGCCGAGCTGAACCTGCGCACGTATGTTCGCGAAGAGCGTACGGGAACTCCTGGAGTTTTTTTCTTTTCACTGGACGCAGCCAATCCCGCTGCCGTGGTGGCGGCACGGTTATGGTTTCATTTGCCGTACTACTGGGCGAAGATGCATGTTGAGGAGCGGTCGAATGGCTGGCTGCATTATGAAAGTGCTCGCCTGCTGAGCCACAAACCGGTAAATTTTTGCGCCACCTATCGTGGCATGGGACCGCAGACAGCCGGTCGCAGCGCGCGGGACACCATCGAATATTTCCTGACGGAACGCTATTGCCTGTTCACGCACGACGGCAGCGGCAGGCTGTTGCAAGGCAATATCCACCACGCTCCCTGGCCGCTGGAGGCTGCCGAAGCCGAGATTGAAGTGAACGATCTGCCGCTGGCGCACGGGATTCGCCTGCCGGATATTCCGCCGGTGCTGCACTTTGCGCGCGAGCAACGGGTATACATCTGGAAGCTGGAACCGGTGCTGGCGATGGCGTAGGAACGTACGCTTGTGTTGCACTTAATCCATTTCGCTCAAACCGCAAACTTCTATAATTTTCTCGAAGATCGCAGGAATTGAAATTCAGGAGCTGACTGCATGATTTCATTGGATGGCCGAGTGGCCATGGTGACCGGCGGATCGCAAGGGATTGGTCGTGCCTGCGCTGTGGCGCTTGCGAAAGCAGGGGCGCAAGTGGCGCTGGCGGCGCGCAACGCGGCAAAATTGGCAGAGGTTGCGGCGGAAATTGAGGCGGCCGGCGGCAAAGCCATGCCCTTTGAAATGGATCTTGCCAGCGAAGATTCCATCAAGACGGTCACCAAAGCGGTGGTGGCGCAGTACGGGAAATTAGAAATCCTGGTGAACAATGGCGGCATTACGCGCGACAACCTGATGCTGCGGATGAAGTTGGCGGACTGGAACGCGGTGCTGCAAACAAATTTGACGGGCGCATTTCTGCTGACGCAGGCGGCTTCTTCCAGCATGTTGAAAGCGCGCTGGGGACGGATCATCAATATCAGCAGTGTGGTGGGAGAAACGGGGCAGGCGGGGCAGGCGAATTACGCGGCCAGCAAAGCCGGGCTGATTGGGCTGACCATGTCGCTGGCGCGCGAACTTGCCTCGCGAAATATCACCGTAAATGCTGTGGCGCCCGGTTATATTTCCACGCCGATGACGGATGTGTTGAATGACCAGCAACGCAGCGCCATGTTGACCCAGATCCCGCTGGATCGGGCAGGCACGCCGGAGGATGTCGCCGCTGCCGTCGTGTTTCTCGCCTCCGACCAGGCCAGCTATATTACCGGCCACGTTCTCGACGTGAACGGCGGCATGCTGATCCACTGAGGGGGAGTCCCATGCCGACCGA
>JAZKAG010000101.1:41106-55844 GCA_040389265.1 Acidobacteriota bacterium | reverse complement strand
TTAATGCCGGGGGGAGGTGGGCGGCGTATGGTTATTTTGTGGAAGCCTCCTGAGCACGCCTTCCCTTCCACGCATCGCTTACTTCTCCGTCGGCCAGGATGTGTCAGGATGAAGACAATCTCTCGCTATTTCATATTCTTCTGCGTGCTGTTTTCGCTTGGCTGCGTGGTGTCGACAAACGCGCAATCGAAATCAGCCGTCCGGGTGGCCGGTCCGGAAGCTGTCAGCTTCCCGAGCGGCACGGAAACGGTGCATGGTGTTTTGTATCGTCCGCAGGGGGCGGGAACATTTCCGGCGATTGTCATCATTCACGAGTGGTGGGGACTGAATGATTGGGTGAAGCAGCAGGCGCAGATGTTTGCCGAGCACGGCTACGTGACGTTGGCCGTGGATTTGTATCGAGGCCAGCTGGCAACGGACCCGGAGATGGCGCATGAGTTGAGCCGCGCGCTGCCGCAGGATCGCGGGGTGGCGTATCTTCGCTCCGGCGTGGCGTATTTGAAGACACTGAAGTATGTGAAAGCCAGTCAGATTGGCGCGGTGGGCTGGTGCATGGGTGGAGGATTCGCCCTGCAGCTGGCGATTGCAGAGCCGTCGTTGAAGGCGGTGGCCATCAACTATGGCGCGCCGGAAACTGATCCGGCGCAATTGAAGAAGATTCGCGCGGCCATCCTGGGAAACTATGGGGCGCAGGATCACGGCATCACCCCGAAGGATATTGCGGATTTTGCCGCGGCAATGAAGGCCATCGGCCATCCTATCGATGTGAAAGAGTATGCGGACGCGGGGCATGCTTTTCAAAATCCGAACAACAAGGCGGGGTATCGAGCGGAAGATACGGCCGACGCGGATCATCGCATGTTCGCCTTCTTTGCGAAGTATTTGAAGTGAGCGGCGGCACGCTCGCGCTGGACAACTATTTCAGGCGGCGGAGGATTTCCGGGCGGACGAGATAGAAGAAGAAGACAAAATTGGCCAGCGTCATGACCCAGTAATTGTTCTCATGAAATCTCAGGATGATGTAGATGCCGTAGCTGCTGGTGAGAAATGCGGCGGCCAGGGCCAGCGCCCATCCCCAGCGGCGCATTTTGATCAGGCCGAGACCGGCCACTGCGAGCAGGGTTGACACAGCCAGTACCGCAATGCGGGCGCCATGGCTGGCGAAGTGGCCGGTGAGCACGCCGAACACACCGATCAGAGACTCCAACAGCATCCACAGGGCGATGGCGGCGACACCGGGGAACCGGGCGGCGCCGTCTTCTGAACTCGGCTTCTGATCGGGCTTGCTCATAGGGTGTGGAGATAGGCCAGCAGGTCACGCATCTGCTCGACATCCAGAGAATTTCCAGAGGCGGGCATCACCTTGCCTCCGCGAATCATTTTCAATCGGGCATATCCGCTGATGGCCGGCACGCCCTGAAGACACGGCCAAGAGGTGATTGAGTCCAAAAACCCTTACATCGTATGAAGGTAGGCCAGCAGATCGTTCACTTGCTTGTCATTGAGAACGTCCGCAAACGGTGGCATCACATTCTTGCCGTGGAGAATCGTACGACGGACCTGCGCATCGGTTGCCGGGGCACCGCTGGGAAGATGAGGCTTATGAAACAGTCCCCGCAGACCCGGTCCTACTAACTTTTGATTACTGTCGGAGTTGTGACAGGCCGCGCAATTGCTCTGGAAGATCGCCTGTCCCTGCGCTTGTTTCGGCGTCAACTGGCCGGATGATTTCGGTTTTGGCGGCGCATAGAAACCGCTCAACAGAAGGACGATCGCCGCAAGGCCGATCCCCAGGAAAATCGGTCGTTTCAAGTTCTCGTTCCCTCCTATAGCGCAGATGGCCTGTCCTTAGTGTAGCGGGGAGAATTCGCTTCGCCAAACCCTAGAGTGTATGCAGGTAGGCCAGCAGATCATTCAGCTGTTGATCATTTAGAACATTGCTATACGCCGGCATCATATTGCGGCCTTCAACGATGGCGGCGCGAACCCGGTCGTCATTTGCCGGGGCGCCGCTGGGGAGGTAGCGCTTCTTGAAGATTCCCTGCAGGCCCGGGCCATGCAGCGGCTTCTCGCTGTTGGCATTGTGGCATTGTGCGCACTGCTGTTGATAGATGTTGTAGCCACGCATCTCGGTGGGGGTAAGTTCGCTGATGGGCTTCGACGGCGGCAGATGATGGCAACCCGCCAGAAACATTGCGGATGCAGCGCCTGCCACCACGAACAATCGAATTGCCTGCTTCAACATCGTTCTCCTTATCGAGAGCCAAAGCATCATCCGCGGAGAGACGCGCCGGGCCTCAAACGCGGAAATTGTCGGCGCGCCAATTCTGAATGGCCTGCTTGATCTGCTTCGGCGCAAGCTTTTCGTTCAAAGTACGCTCGACCAATGCCGGGATTTCGGCATCGGAGGCAAAGCGCAGCGCGATCAGCTGGCGAATGTCCAACTCGTGGACGCGGGTACGCAGCGGTTCGGGCAGTAGAGTCGCGAGGCGCAAGCGCTCCTCCAGGCGGATGACGCGATCCTGCACCTTGAGCGGATACGTGCGAAGCTTGACGACCAAAACGACAAACGCAAATGCCACGACGACATGCGCAATGCCCCACGGATGGGGATGTCGAACCAGATGGACAATGGAGGCGACGAAGAGTATCAGGGATATCGGCGCAAGGAAAAAGTGATACCAGGGATCGAAGCGGGCGTGATTGGCGTAGCTTTGCGGTTTTGCTTCCGGCATGGCGTCCTCCTGGAACAGAAATCGACGGCTCGGCTCAGGCTGGGGAAACTGGGCGGTACCTCACCATCATCGCACCGAATTGGTCTCTGCCGCCGCGGTGACGATGGCATCGATGGTTTTTGTGATGCCTTTGGCCTCCGGCATATGGCCGTTACAGAGAACAGAGATGACGAGGGTCTGGCCATTTTTCGCGGTCACATAGCCGCTAAGCGCGTTCACTTCTTCCAGCGTTCCTGTCTTGGCGAAGACCTGGCCATGCAAGGGGCCATGCAGAAATCGATCAGAGAGGGTTCCGTCGACACCGCCGATGGGCAGGGTCGAGCGAAACTGCGCTCCCCAGGGCTGTTCCGCGATATAGCGGAGCAGAGTCGTCAGAGCGCGGGGAGTGATGCGGTCTTCCGGCGAAAGGCCGGAGCCATCGTAGAAGAAGAAATCCTGCGGCTGCACGCCGGCACGCAGCATTTGCGCGCGAACCACGCGAGCGCCTTCCTCGATGGAGCCATCTTCGCCGAAGTGTTGCCCGAGGAGACGCAGCCAGGTTTCCGCGTGCAGGTTTTGACTCACTTTATTGGTGACCGTAATGTCCTGAAGCAGAGGAACCGAGGTACGCGAAGCGAGCACGACTGCGCCGGCGGGGATGGAGGGCGCAATCTGTGCGACATTGCCGGGTTGCGTGGCGGGAGGGAGGGTGAGCGGCCGCATCACGCTTTGCTCATAAATCGCGGTATCGACGGAGGGACGATGGTGCGGGGTCGCGGCTCCGGTTACGGTGATGCCTCTGGCTTGCAACATCTGGCGGAAGGCCGTGGCAGCAAACTGCGCGGGATCGATGATGGCGAGGGCGATGTGAGACGCAGGCCCTCCGGCGGGCAGCGTGCCGAAGAGACGAATTTCATGCGAGCCGAGCGAACGATCCAATCCTAGCGACGGCTTGGATCCGGCGACGGAAGTGCGAGCATCGTTCTCGACTGTATAGAAAGAACTGGTGACGTCAGGGTTCCAGGTGAAAGTTAGCGGATGCCCAGCCTGCGCCCCAGGCATCACAGCGAGGTAAACAATGTTATCGTTCACGGTCAGCGCGGAGATGGGCGCGCCGTAATCCCAGACAAGGTCGTCCCAGGCCCAGCCGGTTCCGTAGGGCTGTTGCGGGAACGCGGTATCGTCGCCGACGATGTTGCCCTCCACGCGCTTGACGCCGTGCTGCTGGAGTTGATCGGCCAGGGTTTCCAGGGCGCTGAGCGGAGGATTGGGACGCTCCGTTTTTTCGTTGTAAGGGTAAGCGCGGCCGGACATGCTGAGGTCGCCGGCGCCGACCAGGGTAACATCGCCGTGAACCGTTCCCTGCGCATCCGGCGCACTGGGCGCAAGGACGCGGGTCTCGATGGTGGTGTTTGGGCCAAACAACGCCAGCGCTGTGGAGGTGGTAAGAATTTTGGTATTCGACGCGGGAGCGAATAATTGCACGTCATTTTTTTCGTACACCAGGCGTCCGTCGAGGGTGGTGATGGAAATTCCCCAATGCGCCTGCGCCGCGGTGGGAGCAGCCAGTAGCTCGTCAATCTGGTGCGACAGCGTGCCTGTGGGGCCACGTTTGGCGCTATGGTGGCGATGCGCGGCCAGCCCACTAAACGGCAGGAAGAGAACGGCAGAGAGCAGAAAGCTGCGGCTGGGAAAATAAATCATGATGGGCGCGAGTGTAACATTTTGGCGATGCTGATTTGACGGGCACGGCCACACTTTTCTCCGGCATCGCGCATCCTGGGGCGAAAAGCTGTACGACATAGAATGAAGTATGCCTGTTGCGCCACGACCGCATTTCCATTGGGCCCTGCACACGCGCTCGCTGAGGCTGGGCGAGCGAACCTTGCTCGTAGGCGTGGTGAATGTGACGCCGGATTCTTTTTCCGACGGCGGAAAATTCTCTGCGTCGACGGAAGCTGTACATCACGCGCTGAAATTAGTGGATGAGGGTGCGGACATTCTCGACATTGGCGGCGAGTCCACGCGGCCGGGGACGAGGCCGGCGATTTCCGCGCAGGAAGAACTCGACCGGGTGTCGCCCGTGATGGAAGGGATCCTGAAAGCGCGGCGAGATGCAATCATTTCCATCGACACATACAAATCTGAGACCGCGAAAGCTGCGGTGCGGACGGGTGCGCAGATCGTCAACGACGTGAGCGGACTTTTATGGGACCCGGCGATGGCGGCTACCTGCGTGGAATTGAAATGTGGTGTGATCCTGATGCATACCCGCGGGCGCAGCAGCGAATGGCGCACGCAACCAGGGCTGCCGCGCGGAGAAGTGGTACCGCTGGTGCTGCGCGATCTAAAGCAACGAGCCGAGGCGGCAATTACCGCGGGCATTCAGCATTCCGCGATCGTGCTGGATCCTGGATTTGGTTTTGGAAAAGTTCTGGACGAAAATTATCCGCTGCTGGCGCATTTTGATGCACTGCAAGGGCTCGGATTTCCGTTGATGGCGGGCGTCTCGCGTAAAGCATTCCTTGGCAGAACGCTGGCGCAGATCTACGGGCACGATGTTCCGACGGATCAACGCGGCAATGCGACCGTCGCTGCCGTGACTGCTGCGGTGCTGGCTGGGACCCACTTGGTCCGTGTTCACGATGTGAAGGAAGCGCGTGAAGCGGTGGCCATTGCGGATGCAATTCGAGCTGGGTGGTAAAGCGAATCCAATCGCACAGCGGCTGAATCCAATGGGCAGAGGAGAAATCCGATGCAGGATGAAAGCGCGCTGATCCATCAGGAATTTTCCAGCGAGCGCACCTTCGATGCTGTGGTCGCAGCCTTCGAAGGCGCAGTGGGTCCGGGGAATGGCGAGACGTTCCAATCTGTCGTGGACAAAGCGACCAACGCAGAGAATTTTGCTGCCAACGTCCGTGCTGGTGAGGGTTCCAGCGGCTTCATCTTATTTCTGAAGGTGGACCACACTTCGTGGCTGAAGCTGACAGGCATTGGTGGCCGCGCAACCATGTACACAATCGGAAATCCGCTCATTGCGCAAACCATGATCCGGCACAACATTGAAGTTGGATTGAATGTGCCGGTGCGCGTGCTGATTTACGAAGATGCGGCCAGCAAAACGGGACGCGTCGGATACGATCTTCCATCGTCCCTGATGGCGCGATTGAAAAACGCGGAGGTGACAGCCGCGGCGAAACTGCTGGACAAGAAACTGGCAGCGCTGGCGAGCCACTGCACAGGAAGCGAGAGCTGACAGGATAGCTTCGCAGGGCGAACATGTCGCTCCTGGAAACTATTCGATGGTTGCGCGGCTATTGACCGCTGGCGGCGGAGAGATCGACTTTCTGGACCAGCGGAAGATTCGCGGCCGAGCCGCCGACCATAAACGAATATGTTCCCGGTACAAGCTTCCAACCCTGTTGCTGCTCATCGTAAATCGACAGATACAACTCGGGGATGGTGATGTGGACCTGCTTGCTTTCACCTGGGTTCAATTGCACCTTGCTCCAGCCGACGAGGCGCTGGGGAGGCTCGTTGGCGCTGGGGGGCAGCGCCGCATAGACTTCGGCGACTTCTTTCCCGGCACGATCGCCGGTGTTTTTGACGGTGAAGGTCAGAGTGGGTGTGGTGCCGGACTCCACATGCAGGTCGGAGTAGCGGAAGCTGGTGTAGGACAATCCAAAGCCGAACGGAAACAGCACCGGCTTGTTTTCCGACTCATACCACTTGTAACCGACTTTCAGCCCTCCTGTGTAATGCACCTCGAAGGTTGGCTTGGCGATACCGGTGCGCATGACCGCAGCCTTCCCTTGCGCTCCTGGGGGAGGCACGACAATTTGCGGCGGCGGCTGATCGGCTTCTGTCAGCGGAAATGTGATTGGCAGCTTGCCGCTGGGATTGACGTCGCCAAACAAAACGTTCGCGACCGCTGGGGCTCCATCGCTGCCGGCGTACCAGGCTTCGACGACCGCGCCAACTTTTTCAATCCACGGCATCAGGACTGCAGTGCTGGATTCGATGACGACAATGGTGCGGGGATTTGCAGCTGCGACCTGATCGATCAATGCATCCTGATTATCGGGCAGAGAAAGATTCGGCAGGTCCATGCCCTCGCTCGACCATTGATTGACGAACACGATGGCGACGTCGGACTGACCGGCCAATACAGCCGCGGCGGCAGGGTCACTGCCGGAATCGAATTTGACAGTGGCTCCCGATGCCAGTGCGGCCACGGCTTTCAACGGCGACGGCGGAAACCAGACGTGGGATTGCCACGCGGGATCGGAGCTGCCGGGTGGGTCGACCTGCGCCGATCCGCCGCCGGAGATCATGCCGACATCCGCGTGCGAACCGATAATGGCGACGGAGTGGATTTTCATCGGGTCGAGCGGCAGAAGGTTGTTCGAGTTTCTCAGCAGGACGATGCTGCCCTCTTCGACATGGAGTGCGATTTTCAGATCCCGCTCGGCCTCGACCACACTTTTGTTAGAGGGATCGTCGATGATGCCGGCGGCGAATTCCGAGCGCAGGATGCGGCGCACGTGATCGTTGAGTTGCGACGTGGGCACGGCCCCGGATTGCACTGCCTCTTTCATTTTGGGCCCGTAGAAGGTGTCGAGGGGCTCTTCATTATCGAGGCCTGCCGCTGACGCTTTGACGGTGCTGTGCGTGCCGCCCCAGTCGGAGAGGACGAATCCAGGAAACTTCCATTGGCCTTTCAACACATCGGAGAGGATGTATTTGTTCTCGCAGGAATAGTCGCCATTGATGGCGTTGTAGGCGCACATAACGGCCCCGGGATGGCCGATGGAAATGCCAAGCTGGAACGACAGCAGATCGCTTTCCTGCATCGCACGCTCGCCGATGATGGCGTTGTACTCATTACGCCCACTCTCCTGATCGTTCATGGCGTAGTGTTTGATATCGGCAATGACGTGCGCAGCCTGCTCGCACTTGATGCGGTTGCCGACCATGGTGCCGGCCAGGATGGGATCTTCGCCCATGTACTCAAAGGTGCGACCACCGCGCAATTGGCGGACCAGGTCAACACCACCGCCGAGCGACATGTTGTAGCCCTGGGCGTGTAATTCGCGACCGATGACATCGCCGTACTCCCAGGCGGCCTGGGGGTCCCAGCTCGCGGCCGAGCCCAGGTTGGAAGGCAAGGCGGTGGAGTAGCGACCATTGCGCGCGCTGAAGCGAACACCGTAGGCAGCATCGTCCATCTGGATCAAAGGAATTCCAAGGCGGGGGACGCCCAGGACAAATCCGGCGCCGCCATTGCTCAGGTTCGCGTTCGGCATCGGCTTGCCTTCCCATCCAAGCATTCCCTGGCCATGCAGCAGATCGATTTTTTCGTCCAGCGTCATCTGCTGCAACACCAAATCGGCGCGCTGATCGGGCGACAGGCTCTTGTTCATCCACGGAGCCGAGGCTGCGGTGAAATGGGACGCGCCTGATTTGCCGTGGTGATGCTGGGCGAAGGCTGGAGAGACCAACGCAGAAATTGCAACGATGGAGAGGAGTTTCAAACAGGGAAGTTTATGCATACTGGTTTTCGGTATCCAGTGATAAGATTTTTCCAGCCAAACTATCATACCTCCATCGTCTATAACGATTTACTTGACGGTGATTCATATCACCGGCGGGAGCGAATCGACGGATCGAAGAATTTTTGCGCCGGCGGATCCACTGCTCGCCTAGTGATTGACGTCGTCACATCCATCGAAAGTTGCAGAGCGCACTCCACCCGAGGGTGCTTGACCATTCTGATCGCAATCAAGGAAGCTTAGCGAGCGAGCTGAAGACGAGTTTTGGCTAGCGCGTCTGCGCTATGCCACCCGGAAACAACCTATATATAGCTACAAGGAGAATGAAACTGAGAAACCATCGAATTGCAGGATTTGTGGCGCTACCTTTTTTCCTGGCATCTTTGGTTGCATCCGGATGGGCTCAATCCAAGGCTCCGAGCCGGCCCGTCAGCGTTTCCGTCAATTACCTTGCGCGCATGGACGTGTGGCAGTGGTTCGCCGCGCCACCCGAATCGAACACTTACGGCTACCTGGAGTCGTTGTTGCGCGTAGCGGTGTGGCAGCGCATCCACCGTTGGGATTGGCAGCTGGAGATGTCGCAGCCGGCCGAGTTATGGTTGCCCAATGACGCGATTTCTCCGATCAGCGCGCAAGGTCAGTTGGGCCTGGGAGGCACGTATTATGCGTCGAACGGCCGCAACAGCTACCCTGCCGCAGCATTTCTGAAGCAGGGGTTTCTGCGGTACAACTTCAACGGCAAGGATAAAAACCTGCGGGTGGGGCGCTTTGAATTTTTCGGTGGAACGGAAACACACCCTAAGAATCCGACCATACTTTGGCTGCAAAATAATCGGGTGCAGCAGCGGCTGGTGGGCAATTTCGGATTCTCCAATGCTCAGCGCAGCTTCGACGGAATCGACGGTCACTACGGATCAGGATCTTGGGACCTTACGGCGATGGCGGCGCGTTCCGATCAAGGTGTCTTTAATATGAACGGAAATCCGGAGCTGAACGTTGATCTGCAGTATCTCGCGTTCACCAAATCACAGTACAACAATCATCTTCTGTGGAGTGCATTTGGCATTGGATACCATGACGGCCGTACAGGAATTACCAAGACTGACAATCGCCCGCTGGCGGTTCGTCAGGCGGATCACAAGAATATTCGTCTGGGAACGTATGGCGGCGATCTTCTAGCGGCTGTGCCCGCGGGCCCTGGAAATTTTGATTTCATGTTCTGGGGAGCGCTGCAAAATGGCAACTGGGGCAAACTGAACCAGCACTCTGGCGAGTATGCCGTCGAAGCGGGATATCAGTGGAACAAGGTCGCGACAGCGCCCTGGGTGAGGGGCGGCACACTTCGCAGCACGGGAGATAACAATCCCGCAGACGGCGAGCACAACACGTTTTTTCAGATTCTGCCGACGCCGCGCGTGTACGCGCGCTTCCCTTTCTACAACCAGATGAACAGCGAGGATACGTTCCTCCAGGGGATGGACAGGCCGGTCAAGCGCGTAGTTGTTCGCAGCGAAGTTCACTGGCTGCAACTGACATCCGGAAGAGACCTTTGGTATCAGGGTGGTGGGGCCTTCGACAACAAAGTATTTGGCTATACGGGCCGACCGGCGAACGGATATTCTTCCTTCGCCACGGTCGCAGATGTGAGCGCGGACTGGCAGGCCACGCGATCCCTGGGATTGAACTTCTACTATGCCCACGCGTCGGGTGGGGATGTAATATCCGCGATTTATCCAACTGGAAAAAATGCTCAGTTTGGCTATGCGGAGCTTGTCTACAAATGGGGCGTCAAGCAGACCGCGGCAAAATAAGACTTTGCCTGCGAGCAAATGCGAATTCTCCCGGCCGGCATCATGCGGCCCCGGCCGACGAGGCATTGTCCGCACTCTTCGGATACATCCATCCTACGCAGAGGCGATAATTAATCCGGGGAATATGGGATGGTTCAAGCTTGACGGAAAAGAACGCGCAACCGCACCGCCGCAAATTTCTGAAGCTGACTGGAACAGCACTGGCCGCCTCGTGGTTGCGCTCGCTGCCCATTTCCATGGCGGAAGAGGCGATTGCCAGGCCTTTGGGAACCGGCGCAACCGCACAACCGGCAGCGAAACCTGCGGCGGACGCAGGCGAGCGCATCCGCTTTGAAGACATCACCCATGCGGCCGGGATCCACTTCGTGCACAACAGCGGTGCCTTCGGGAAAAAATATCTGCCGGAGACGATGGGATCGGGTGTCGCGTTTATCGACTACGACAACGACGGCTGGCAAGACATCTTTCTGGTGAATGGAATGAACTGGCCCGGTCATTCCGGCCGCGCCACCACCTCGGCCCTCTACCATAACAACCGCGATGGCACGTTTACAGACATCACGCATAAAGCGGGATTGGCGGTGGCGATGTATGGCATGGGCGTTGCCGTAGCGGATTACGACAATGACGGCCACGATGACTTATTTGTTACGGCGTACGGGCAGAACCACCTATTCCACAACAATGGCAACGGCACATTTACCGATGTCACCAGGAAGGCCGGTTTGTGGGGGATCAATGAATTCAGCACCAGCGCCGCCTGGGTTGACTACAACCGCGACGGCCATCTGGATCTGCTGGTCGCGAACTATGTCGCGTGGACTCTTCAGAATGATTTGTATTGCTCGATGGACGGCAAAGACAAATCCTACTGCACACCGGAGTCGTATAAAGGTGCGTCCGTGCGACTGTGGCGCAACCGCGGCGATGGGACATTTGAAGACGTCACCCACAAGTCGGGACTTTACGACGCGACTTCAAAGAGCATGGGGATCGCGATCCTCGACGCGAACCAGGATGGCTGGCCGGATCTCGCCATCAGCAACGACACTGAGCCGAACAAGCTCTACATTAACAATCGCAACGGCACGTTTACGGAAAAGGGCGTGGTCTCTGGCATTGGCTTCAGCGAAGATGGCGTGGCGCGCGCGGGTATGGGGATTGATGCGGCCGACTATAACCATTCCGGGTATCCCAGCCTGGCAATTACGAATTTTTCTAACCAGATGATCTCTCTGTATCAAAACCAGAAGAATGGTTTGTTTGTCGACATTGCTCCGCAGTCGGAAGTGGGTCGAGCGAGTTTGCTGACGTTGGGATTTGGCTGTTTCTTTTTCGACTACGATCTGGATGGCTGGCTCGATTTATTTGTGACCGACGGGCATCTGGATCCCGACATTGAGAAAGTGCAGCAGCGGGTGCATTATGCGGAAGCTCCGCACCTGTTTCACAACGAAGGCGGCGGAAAGTTTCAGGATGTGGCCGCGGCCATGGGCGCATCGTTCGATGAGCGGCGAGTGGGTCGCGGCGCAGCGTATGGAGACATCAACAATGATGGTGCGCTGGACTTGATCCTGACGACGAATGGCGGACCGGCGGCATTGTTCCGCAACACCGGCGCGACGAATCATTCGTTGCGGGTGAAGCTGTGGGGAACCAAGTCGAACAGGAACGGCATTGACGCGGTGGTGTTTGTGAAGTCGGGGGAGATTGGGCAGAAGATGACCATGCGCAGCGGATCGAGCTACCTTTCTTCCAGCGAACTGGTGCTGACGTTTGGACTGGCGCAGGTGGAGAAGGCGGACGTGGTCGAAATTCACTGGCCCAGCGGGACGACGCAACGGCTGACGAATATTCACGCAGGCCAAACGATCACCGTTCGCGAAGACAAGGGCGTAGTACATGCGGAACCATTTCAGAAGCGCGCCCTATAAACACTCGCCGGGTGCAAATCACCAGGCCGATGGGCGCGCCGACCACTACTACAGCAAAGTGGACTCGGCTTGCTGAGTCACGCCGACGCCGGACTGCGCGCGATGTGCCATCAATAAAAAGCAGACAATCATAATTCCCACGGCGAAAACAGGGACCAGCAAGCCATCGCGCAACGATCCGGTGTGGGTGGAAAGCCTGCCGGTGAGCCATGGCAATACTGAGCCACCCATTCCCGCGACGCAGAAAAGCCATTTTGCTTGCGGCGATTCGTGGGTCAGCGCGAGAACGCGCGACGCGCACAGCGGGAAGATCGGCGCGAGTGTGAGGCCCGCAGCCACGGCGGAAAGAAGAATCGCTAAGGGGGAATGATTCAGCAGGATTGAGAGAACGCTGCAGCCACCGACGATCATGGTGGCAAGAAGCAGGTGCGACTCCGAAACCCGCAGCAGCCAGGCGGGCGCGAGAAGACGTCCGCAGAGAAGGGCGAGCCAGAACGAGGAGGTGATGAGCGGCGCCCATAGATTTCCGTAGATTGGCAGCCGATGTACGAACGTCATCATCCAGCCGCTCACAGAGACTTCGACGCCGACGTACAAAAATCCGATCACAGAAAAGCCCACGATCAGAAGCCACGGCGTAGTACCATCGGCAGCTCGCATGCGGCGGAAATTCCGGCCCATCAAGCCGGCTCGATAATGCCGCAGCGCCAAGGCTATCCCGGCAAAGACAAGGGCAACCGCAAAGTAAATCTGCATTGGCGAGGCGTAGCGAATCCAGCGGGTAGCCATCACCGGAGCAAGAGCAGCACCGACAATCCACGACGCATTGAGCAGGGAGAGCGCAGCCCCTGGGTGTTCGAAAAAGGTGCCTCCGACCATGTTGATGCCGGTCATGGCCCATCCCATGCCGAGGCCAAACAAGAAGAAAGCCGGAGCCGTTGCGAAGCCGTGCAAAGTTCCAAGAACAACAGCAGCCGTCACCATGACGAGGTAGCCGTGTTGAATGCTTCGGAACAGGTCTTGCCGTACCAGTAAGGCGCCTATCGCGGCACCTGTAAATTGGCATGCGAACAGGATGCCCGCGTTTGCATCCGTCAGATGCCACGTGGAATGCAAGGCGGGAAGCAGGCAGCCCAGCAGAGTCGTACCGAATCCAGTGGCGGCGAAGGCGATATGGAGCCACACGACGGAGACCAGGCGGCCATCACTCCGTGACAAGGGCAGCGATCCGACGGCTGGGGGATGCATCCTTTTTCTTCGCTCCCCTTCTGGTCTTGCGAGGCGAATCCTGATCGGCGGCCGGCGTGACGGCAGCGGTGGATTCGCGCACCGTGAGCTCAGGATAAATCACAATCTCCTCGCGGAACTTCTCCACTCCCTGAAGACGCGCCAGCAAATATTCCGACGCCATCCATCCCATCTCGCGCAGCGGCTGGCGCACAGTTGTCAGACTGGGGCTGATGAAGGCGGCGGCCCGAATATCGTCGAAACCGATGACGGAAACATCGGTGGGCACGCGCAGACCTGCATCCTGCAGCGCGCGCATGGCGCCCATGGCAGCAACGTCGTTGAAGGAGACCAGGGCGGTGAAGCGCTGATTGCTGTTGAGCAGTTGTTGCACAACCGGATATCCCAGGTCGGGAGTAGTGATATCGCGTTCCAGTCGTACCACCAGCTCAGGCTTCACTTTCAGACCGAGTTTGCGGGCCATCTTCACGGTGCTTCGCCAGCGGTCGTCAGAGTCGGAACTGAAGGGCTGGCCGCGCATGTATGCCAGATCGCGATGTCCTAATGAATACAGGTGGGTCAGTGCTAATTCAGCGGCGCGGTCGTGATCGAGCACAAGATTGGTGACTCCTGCGATTCGGGTATGACCTGCGACGGCAACAACGGGAACCGTAAACTTGTGCTCCAGCAGCGTGTCGATGGCGATCAGACCTTCGGCCCCACGACTAAGCAGCATGTTGCAGTACTCTTCCACCAGATCTTTGCGGTGGCGATGGTGGACGGTGAAGTAGAAATACCCTTTGCCGATGAGATAGTCGCCGATGCCGCTCATCACCTGGGTATGGTAGCCCTCACCTAACTCGGGAACGAGGATGCCGACGGTGTGGGTCTTACGGTTGCGCAAGGAGCGGGCGAGCAGGTTCGGTTGATATCCGAGCTTTTCGGCAGCTGCCTTAATGCGTTCGCGGGTCGGTTGCGGAATGGAACGTCCAGGGACATTGTTCAGAACCACCGACACAGTTGCGGGATTCAGGCCAAGATATTCCGCCAGCTGCTTCAGGCTGACATTCTCGCCGGGCGAGTTGAGCTTGGGCTTGCCAATACGGCCACCGTTATTCGCCATCGTCAATCCCCACGGTTCGTTCAGGCAGCCACCGCACTATCATCCGACCTCCCCTGAATTTCGCGCATCAAGGTAACTCATCGTAAACATATGCAAGGCTGGCCGCAACGAAAGTCGAAAGCGGCGATGGGAGCCAGGGCGTGGATCGTCTTCGGCCAAATCGCGAACTATCTGTAACTTGCGGCACTGGCCGCAAGAATCGATACGACGGCATCAAAAAACGAGCCGCCTTTTCCACCGACAGGGAACGTGCCATGCCGCATGGGCGAGCCCAACAGGCCTTAGACAATCGATTGACTGAGAGCCTACATGAAACCTTACTCATTGACAAAAGAATAATCTCGAGCGTTTAATGGTCGGCGGTCATCTAGACTGTT
>JAZKAG010000101.1:40708-41096 GCA_040389265.1 Acidobacteriota bacterium | reverse complement strand
GGCGTGCAACAGGAATCGTTGGCAAGCAAGACGATGGGGAGCATCTGGTATTCGGCCCATGGATATTGTGAGGCTGAAGCCGGAATTTTCAGGAGGCGATGTATGAATAGGTATTTCCGTGGCACAGCCCTGCTGGTCTTGCCGATATGCTTTTCACTCTGCGCGATCGGTACCGGCCGGGCGCAGAACACAAACTCCGGAGATATTCGCGGCACGGTAACGGATTCGACGGGAGCGGTTCTGCCGGGCGTCACAGTCACTGTTTTGGACGTCGATAAGAACGTCACCCATACGTACGTGACCAACAGCAACGGCCTGTACGATACAGGCTCCATCGTTCCAGATAATTACACGCTGACCTTTACCAAAGACGGCTTTGAGACGTATG
>JAZKAG010000101.1:39225-40677 GCA_040389265.1 Acidobacteriota bacterium | reverse complement strand
CCAGCAAAGTGGTTGTCACGACGAATACCCCACTCCTGCAGACAGAGACTGGATCGCAATCCACGACGTTGACAGCCAAGAGCATGCAATTGCTGCCCCAGGTAGGAGAAGACTGGCAAAATTTCGTCATCCTGATGCCGGGCACCTCGGGCACGCCACAAAATGCCTCGGATCCTCTCAACCCGGGTCAGAGAGCATCCGTCAATGGGAACCTGCCTTACAGCAGCGTACTGGCGGACGGCGCGACCACCACACTGCCGATGAGCCAGAACTCCGACGTGACGGTGTTTGAGACGACGTCGGAAGTGAAGATCGATACCTCCGCCTTCTCGGCACAGTATGGTGTCGGCGGGGTGCTGTACAACCAGATCACCAAGGGCGGGACGAACCAGTTCCACGGATCGGCATACGAGTATTTCCAGAATGATGCGTTGAATGCGGCGGCGTACCAATTCTCGAAACAAACGCGGAGTGCCGCGATTGCGTTCACGCGATTCAACAATTTTGGCGGATCGATCGGTGGCCCGATCCTGCGGAACCGGATGTTCTTTTACTTCGACTACGACAAGACGATCAATCACGGTAACGCCAGCCAAGGGTATGAGACCGTTCCCACCCCCGCTGAGCTGGCAGGCGACTTCAGTGGGCTGACATATGCCGATCCAAATACGGGAGCAACACTCCCCCTTCTCATCTACGACCCAACGACGCAGGTCATCACGAACACTCCGAATGGACCGGTCGTGACTCGGCAAACTTTCGCCGCCGAATACGGCAACGGCAACAAAATACCCTCAAACCTGATTGATCCCGTGGCTACTGCGATCCAATCATATTTTCCAAAACCAAACACGCCCGCAACAGTTGTGAACGGAGTCGATACTAACAACTTCTATTACAACGTACCCAGCAGCAATCCGGTGACGGCCTATTTCGGCCGACTGGACTTCGACATCACCCACCACAACCGGCTGACCGCGTCTGAAACCAGCAGCGATAACCCGGCCACCTATTTGAACCAGGGAATTTGCCCGATCAACTGCCAGAATGGCGATGTGAGCCGCGACAACGCGCAAGTGTCGGATGTATGGACCATTAACCCGAACACGATTAACGAAGCCCGCATGGGATTCACCGACCAATTAAATTTCTTTACCCCGTTCTCCCTCAATCAGGGGTTTCCGCAAAAACTTGGATGGCAATTCGCTAAAGCCGACACCTTCCCAAATATCAATATCAACCAGTTCTACAATCTGGCACCGCAATCGAATGCCGTCTACAAGGAGTTTGTTTTCGACCCATCCGACGTGGTGACCATGGTGCGCGGCAAACACGTCATCCATTTCGGCGGGGAGTTCCTGATCAGCCGCGCCGATTTGATGAAAGGGAAACAGCCATGAATGACGATGCAATCGACCAACTTCCAGACCTCGCCCCGTTCAAAGACGCCCC
>JAZKAG010000101.1:0-39215 GCA_040389265.1 Acidobacteriota bacterium | reverse complement strand
GAACGCCGGCACCATGACCTACAATCCGGTCTACACGTCGGCGACAGGCGTCAGCGCGCTGAATCCTCCGCCTGCCGGTGTACCGGCGGTATCGGGCTTCGGCTACGCGGATTTCCTATTGGGCCAAACACAGAGTTGGAATGCCCAGGTCACCCCGGAATTCGGCGGAAGAATCAAGCTGCCACAGGCGTTCGTTCAGGATGACATCACGGTGCGTCCGAACTTGGTCATCAACCTGGGCTTGCGCTGGCAGGGGATGACTGGTTGGTCGGAAGTGAAGGGCAACGAGGCGGTCTTCGATCCTACCGTGATCAATCCCGCAAATAATACGCCGGGAGCGATGTGGTATGGGTTCAGCCATGCAAACGGGCGCAAGCGTCTGCAGGCGGGGGTATGGGACACGTTCCTGCCGCGCATTGGCTTCTCGTGGCAGGCGCTGCCAACTACAGTGGTGCGTGGCGGAGTCGGACTCTACGCGTACACATGGAGCGAGGACACCTACGGCGCCGGAATGGGAAATGCCTTTGGCAGCAGCGGCACTTCCAACGACGCAACCAATGGCTTATGCCCGGTCGTGAAATTGAGTTCCGATGGTTCAACACCAGATACCACTGACCCGGGCTGCGGAGTGGGCCAGTTCAACGGCCAAAGCATCAATTCTTTGTACCTTGATTCTCCGACAACCCCGGATGCGCGCAACGGGCAGACCGTGAGTTATAACCAGTACCACACGCCAGTTCCGAAAATCTGGCAATACAACCTTGAAGTCCAGCGTGAACTGGGCACCAATATGGTCGCCACGGTGGCTTACGTAGGCAGTGTTGGAAGCAATTTGAACTTCGTTACCGATCTGAACCAGATCCACGCGAAGTTTCTTGGGCCGAATGATAATCCAACCTACCGGCCGTATCCGCTATTCCAGGGAATCAACGGAAGCACGAATAATGCACGGTCCAATTACAACTCCCTCCAGGCGCAGATACGAAAGCGCATGACTTATGGCCTGGAGTTCAACTTCAACTACACCTGGTCGCACTTCCTGGACGATCAGGATTCCTCCGGATGGGGCAGTCGCGGCGGAAACACTCCGTGGCAGATCGGCTACGACCCATCGGCGAATTACGGTCCGTCCAACTTCGACATCACAAATATGTTCAAGGGAGACGTCATCTGGGAGTTGCCGGTCGGCAAGGGACGTAGATTCGTCAACAACAATCACATTCTGGATGTGTTGATAGGCGGTTGGCTGGCCTCGACAACAATTCAGGTACAGGGCGGAAACCCGTTCACCGCGCAGATGAACAGCGACAACTCCTACAGCCAGGGCGGTGAGACAGGCAACGGCTTCGCCCAATATCCAAACGTAGTCGGTGATCCAAATTCTGGACCACACAATCACAAGGAATGGTTCAACCCAGCTGCTTTTGCGCAACCTGCTCCTGGAACGTTCGGCAATTCAAGCAGAAACAGCTTACGCGGACCAGGTCTTACCAATGTCAATGCTTCGTTAGGGAAGAACTTCACCATCTGGCGGCAGGTAGTCTTCCAGTTGCGCGGTGATGCCACGAATGTGCTGAATCATCCCAGCTTCTCGCAGCCGGATAACAATATTGGCGGTTCGCAAGTGGGGCAGATCACAAACACAACGGTCGGCGGCAGAACCATGCAGATCAGCGGTCGCCTGACCTTCTAAGTTGGGAGCAATCCTCAACCTTGGAAAGGACGGTGAATGTCGCCGTCCTTTTCACTTGCAGCGATGCTGTATGGGGCGTTGCGCGTCTGGATTGTGACGCGCAGGATGCGGAGGTTCTCGCGGCAAGGTTGCAAATCCCTGCGACTCATCGCGCGAGTTGAAGAGTGATTACAACACCGCAAGGGTTTCGTAAATCGTCACACTACAATTCATACTGCCCAGCGGGCGGGAATGGGAGGCTCTAATGAAAACAAAATCGATGGCAGGTCTGTTCGCCATGGCGGCTATGGTACCCTTTGCGGCGTGCACGTTGATGGCACAAACAGCGAGCGTCTGGCTGACCACTCCGGATAAATCTTCGCTGGTGGTGCAGCAACCCAATGGGCTGGAATTTTCTCAGCCGAAACAAGATGTGCCCACCATTACGGTGGACGATGCGAAGAAGTTTCAGACCATCGACGGATTCGGGTTTGCGTTGACCGGCGGCAGCGCGCAGTTACTGATGCATATGTCGGCCCCAGCGAGAGCTTCCCTGCTGAAACAACTTTTTTCGACGGATGGGGATGGAATTGGAGTGAGTTATCTGCGCGTGAGCATCGGGTCCTCGGACATGAATGCCACGGTTTACTCCTACGACGATATGCCGGCGGGAGAAACGGATCCGACGCTGGCGAATTTCAGCCTGGCTCCTGACGAAGGGGATGTGATCCCAGCGTTGAAAGAAATTCTGGCGCTGAATCCGAAGATTAAAATCCTGGGCTCGCCATGGTCGGCTCCTGCGTGGATGAAGACCAACGACAAGTCCAAGGGAGGCACGCTCAAGCCGGAGTACTACAAAGCCTACGCAGATTATTTTGTGAAGTATGTGCAAGGCATGAAGGCATCGGGAATCACGATTGACGCCATCACGGTGCAGAATGAGCCGCTGAATCCGAAGAACACGCCGAGCATGGTGATGTTTGCCCAGCAGGAAGATAACTTCATCAAAAATGCGTTAGGGCCGGCTTTCAGGAAAGCACATATAAGGACCAAGATCCTGATCTATGACCACAATCCTGACGTGACTTCGTACGCTCTCTCGATCTTGAAAGATCCGGACGCGAGCAAGTACGTAGACGGATCGGCCTGGCATTTATATGGCGGGTCCATCACGGCCTTGACGAAAGTGCATGATGCGTTTCCCAACAAGAACATCTATTTCACGGAGCAGTCGATTGGCTACGGCCACAACGAAACCAGCATCGACATCTCAGAGCCTGTCAGCGATGTGGTGATTGGAGCGACACGGAACTGGAGCAAGAACGTCCTGCTGTGGAACCTGGCGGCGGATCCGGAAAACGGGCCACACACGAATGACGGCGGGTGCGGTTCCTGTATTGGAGCCATCACCTTGGATGGCGACAAGGCCACGTTGAATGTCGCGTATTACGTGATCGCGCAGGCCTCGAAATTTGTTCCGGCTGGCTCGGTTCGCGTCGACTCGAACGACGTGGAACAACTGGCGAACGTGGCATTCCGGACGCCGGACGGGAAAATGGTGTTGATTGTTTCCAATACGGGGAATTTTCCGACGACGTTCAACGTGAGCTATCACGGCAAGGCAATGACAGCGACGCTGCCCGAAGGTGATGTTGCGACCTATGTCTGGTAGACTGCCGGGCGATTCGTAAGAGCGCATGCAACGGTTGTGGGAGGAAGTTGATGAAGGTTGGATCGATTCAGTCTGCTGTGTTGTTGATCCTGGCATCGCTGTTCGCGGCGCCATCGTTGGCTGCCTCCTACTACCCTGTTCGCCTGGATGATCCGACGGCGGTGTACCTGACGCCAGACAAATTTCCTGTTCATGGGGATGGTGTCGCCGACGACAGCATGGCAATTCAACAAGCCATTGACCAGGTCGAGGCAACGCGCAAACAAGGCATCGTCTTTATTCCTTCCGGCCGATATCGAATCAGCAAAACCATTTTTGTTTGGCCGGCGGTGCGCGTCATTGGCTATGGGCCAACGCGACCGGTGCTGTTGCTGGGGAAAAATACTCCCGGCTTTCAGAAGGGCATCGGGTACATGGTGATGTTCGCAGGCGGCAGGCATCCGTACCGTCACACTGGCCCTTTCCCGGGGACAGTGCCGGCAACGGAAGTGGAGGATGCCAATCCGGGAACGTTTTACTCCGCGATGAGCAACATCGACTTTGAAATTCAGGATGGCAATCCGGCTGCTGTTGGAATTCGCTTTCACGTGGCGCAGCATTGTTTTCTGACCCACATGGATTTTCATCTTGGCTCGGGGCTGGCGGCGCTGAAGGACATTGGCAACGAGGCCGAAGATTTACATTTTTACGGGGGCCAGTACGGAATCATCACCGAGAGGCCTTCCCCCGGGTGGCAATTCACGCTGCTGGATTCCACGTTTGAAGGCCAGACTGTGGCTGCAATCCAGGAGCATGAAGCCGGTTTGACGCTCGATCACGATGTGTTCCGGAATGTGCCGACGGCAATTGCAATCGATCCTGAGTATCCCGATGAGCTATGGGTAAAGAATTCTCGATTCGAGGATATCAGCGGTCCAGCGGTGATCGTCAGCAACGAGAACAATCCGCGGACGGAAATCAACCTGAAGGAAATCATTTGCAAGCATGTGCCGCAGTTCGCGGAGTTTCGCGAGACTGGAAAAAAGCTTGCTGGGCCTGCAGCGATGTACCGAGTCCAGGTATTTTCCCATGGGCTGACCATCGCCGATTTGGATGCACCGGCAAAGATTGAAACCTCGTTCCAGACGGCGCCACTAACCGCGTTGCCGCCTGCGGGGGCGCCAGTGATTCGCAATCTTCCCCCGCGTGACACGTGGGTGAACCTGCATACCCTGGGTGCGAAGGGCGACGGAACGGCCGACGATACCGCCGCAATTCAGCGGGCGATCGACGAGCATGCCACGATTTATATTCCTTCGGGGCACTATATCGTCAGCGATACATTGCGGCTGAAGCCAGACACTGTCCTGATCGGGCTGCATCCCAGTGCGACACAGTTGATCCTGCCGGACTCCACCGCGGGATTTCAGGGCGTTGGAAATCCGAAGCCTCTGTTGGAGACTCCTCAAGGTGGAACCAATATCGTGACCGGTATTGGCATCTACACCAATGGCATCAACAGCCGTGCTGCAGGTGTGATGTGGATGGCCGGGGAAAATTCATTGATGGATGACGTTCGATTTCTGGGCGGCCATGGCACCAATCGCATCGATGGAACGCGCGTCAATCCCTACAACAACACCCATACTGCTGACCCGGACATTCATCGCCAATGGGATGCGCAATATCCCAGCCTGTGGATCACGAATGGTGGCGGTGGGACATTCGCCGACATTTGGACGCCGGACACGTACGCGCAGGCGGGCATGTACATCTCCAACACGTCGACTCCGGGGCATGTGTATGAGCTTTCCAGCGAGCATCACGTGCGCAACGAAATTGTGCTGCGACATGTTTCCAACTGGGAGATTGATTCTCTGCAGACGGAAGAAGAGTGGGGGGAGGGTCCCTTCGCGCTGCCACTTGAAATCGACGACTCCAGCCATATTACGGTCGCCAACTTCCACTCGTATCGCGTGATCGCCAGCTATCAACCCTTTCCCTATGCGGTGCGTGTTGCGCGGTCCAGCGATATTCAGTTGAAGAATCTGCATGTGAACAGCAACAGCAAAGTTGCATTCGATAACTCGGTCTTCGATCAGACGTATGGCGTGCAGGTTCGCTCTAGCGAGCTGGCGTCACTTTCGATTTCTGGAAAGAAACCTGAGCCGCGGCCGGTTGCACCCGCGCCGGTACTCGCTGAAGGCGCGAAGCTGGAGAAATTGTGCGGTGGATTCTTTACGATCTCAGGCGCAACTGTCGACGCGCAAGGACGGCTTTATTTCATCGACACACGTTGGCGGAGGATTTATCGCTGGACGCCGGAAATGCACGACCTGAAGATTCTCCGTGACAATTCCCTGCAACCGACTCAGCTGGCAATGGATCGCGCAGGAAATCTAATTGTGGTTTCCTATGCCGGTAAGGGCACGGTGTATACCTTCCGGCCTGACGCGCTCGATGATCGAATTACTTTCATCCAGCCGGTAGCGGTAGCTCCGCGCCCGGGAATGACAGCGGTTCTTCCCGTCGATTACTGGGGCAGCCACGATTTCGTACAGCAGGTAACGAGGCCGCGACCCTACCAGTTTATTTCCCCGGATGGGACTACGTTTATTCCCGCGGGAAAGGATTTTATCGATGGAACGATGATGTGGGGCGTGAAAATGTCCGATGTTCTGCGCGCGTTCAGCCTGGCAAAAGTCGTTCCGGGACGCCCCTTCTATGTCAGCGAAGAGTCCGAGCAGAAAACCTACTCCGGAAGCATCAACCCGGATGGCACGCTTTCCAGCCTGAAGCTGTTTACAGAAGAGGGCGGTGAAAGTGTGATCCAGGACAGCAAGGGAAATGTGTACCTGGCGGCAGGCAACATCTTTATCTATGACTCCAGCGGCAAACAAATTGGAACCATCGATGTTCCCGAGCGTCCCATCGACCTGATCTTTGGCGGCAAAGACGGAAAGACGCTATTCATCCTGACGCATAGCTCGCTCTATTCGATTCAAACCCGTTAGTAGTTTGCCCAATCGCATCGCCGACAAGCCTGTTTCGTGACCTGCGTCCCAGGCTTCTGTGCGCTTTCTCCTTCGCCGCGGCAGCGACCGAGGAAGAGCCTGGTGCGGCAACATCCGCGGCGGGGACAGTTGCCGGGCAAGAGGGAGTCACGGCGCTCACACTAGTCCTCATGGATGGGTATAGGTGACCGGTGCGAGGTCTTTTCCTTCCGTCAACTGATAAAAACGGTTGGCGGTCACGTTGGTAAACGTCTGCTTGCTTCCGTCGGGCCAAAGTATTTCGACTTTGTCGGCATGAGTATGGCCACCCAGACCAAAATGAATCCTCAAATCATTCTGCGATAAGTAGCTGCCACCGCTGAGCACTTCCTTGGTCTGCACCAGGTCGCCTGCAGTCGCGGTCACGCGGGCATTCAAGGCGAGACGATTGCTTTTTGTCCCTTCCAGCTGGAGGCTGATCCAGTGGTTTGGCGGACCACCTTGTGGCGCAAGAATCATCGGAGCGCCCTCGAGATTCTCGATGACCAGATCGACTTTGCCATCGTTGAACAGATCGCCCATGGCGGTTCCGCGGCTGACCTGCAGTTCCCGAATCGCCGGCCCTACCTGCTTGCTGACGTCCTGGAATTTCCCATCGTGCATATTTTGAAACAGCAATTTGGGCTCGCGAAATTTGGAATCCATGCCGATGCTGTCCACCTGCGGATACACGTGGCCGTTCACCATGAAGAAATCGTCCCAGCCATCGTTATCGAGGTCGATAAATTCGTCGCCCCACCCGACATAGGTGGTGGTACTCTGCGCGATTCCGGAAGCATAGGAGATGTCGGTGAAGTTCATGTTTCCATCGTTGCGGAATAGCGCCGTGTACTGCTCGTTGAAATGCGTGATTGCGATAGAAAAACGACCGGTGTGATTGTAATCGCCGAGCGCGGTGCCCATGTTGGCCTGGGCATTGCCGTCCTGATCGACAGCCACGCCTGCGCTGTAAGCAATGTCGGTGAAATGGCCGTTGCCGTCGTTGCGATAGAGATAGTTGGGTTCCCCGTCATTGTCGACAAACAGATCGAGGCGACCGTCCGCGTTGAAGTCATGCCAAACGGCGGTCAGCCCATACAGTCCTTGCGCATCGTTAACGCCGGCTTGGCTGGAGACGTCGGTGAACGTGCCGTCGCCGTTGTTGTGGTAAAGATTGTCGGGCGAACCTTTCAATCCTCGCGGCCCGCACTGCACGTCGATGGCGTGATATTTGCATGTGGGGCGAGAGCCGAAGGTGGGCAGATCGTTCAGGTTCAAATCCACATAGTGGTCGACGAACAAATCGGCCCGGCCATCCTTGTCATAGTCGCCGAAGGCCGCGCCTGTGGCCCACAGCGTATCGTTGCCAAGACCGGCCTGTTTGGTGACGTCGCTGAATGTTCCATTGCCATTGTTACGGTAGAGCACCACGCCACCGAAGCAGGTCACCAGCAAATCAGGCCAGCCATCCTTGTTGTAGTCGCCGACGGATGCGCCCATGGCCCAGCACGGAGTGGCGACTCCGGCCGAGTCGCTGACATCAGTAAATGTGCCATCTTTATTGTTGCGATAGAGCGCGCTACGGGCCTTTTTGCCGGCCAGCGCCATCTCCACACTGGGCGCGTTGGTGAAATAAATGTCCGGCCACCCGTCGCGGTTGTAATCAATCAGGGCGACGCCACCACTCATCGACTCGACGACATATTTTGCTTCAGGACTGGAGAGATGGCTGAAATTGATCCCGGTGGATTTGGTAATGTCGACAAGTTGCGGCAGTGCGGACGCGGCTGGAACTGGTGTGGTCGCCATTAGCGGGGGCGCCGTCGATGCGTGCGCGGTTGCGTTTTGGCCCCATGCCGCTACAACGCCAGCAGCCAACATCAGCAGAAGCAAGGCCGCGGTGTTATGCAATCTCAAGCGCGCCATGCTGAATCCGCAGCATGATGGGTAGACGCACCTACCGAATTATCTGGGGGCATCGGCGTCTCCCGTCTGATCTTTCGCTGGAGGCAAACGCATCTGTTTGAAGATAGCGCTGAGGTCGGATTGCATCTTCTTGTATTTCAGGTATTCGGCAAGTTCCCGCTTGGCGTCGTCGGTTCGACCCGCATTCCGATATAAGGTGCTGAGGCGAAAATGAGCGGAAGCGCTGGTCGGATCCAATTGCACGGCGCGCTCCAGCAGCGGCAGCGCCTTCGCTTGTTGCTGCTGTGAGATGAGAACACCGGCGAGTCCGGTGAGTGCTACGGCATCGTCCGGCTGCATCTGCACGGCTTTTGAATAGTCCGCAAAAGCTTCTTTGGTGTCGCCATTCTGCGCTGCGATTCGACCCAGCTCAGACTCAGCCTTCTCGTCCAGAGGATTCAATTCCAATGCGGTTTTGTATTCTGCAACAGCCTCCTTCTGGGCATCCACTGTATCCGTCGCCCACAGCAACTGGGCCAGCTCAAAATGCAACGCGGCAATTTTCGGATTGATGCGAATCGCTTCGCGGTAATTCTTGATGGCCGCAGCCGAGTCACCTTCGCGCACCAGCACACGTGCCATCATCTGATGCATGTGCGCACTGTCGGGCGCGGTCATGGCCATCGTCAAAATGGCTTCGTCCGTCAAATCGGAATATAGCCGGAAGGCAGTGTAAAGCAGACCTGTGTCGGTGGGTTCCAACTTGAGCAGCGCGGAAACGACGGTTGCGGCCGGGGCAAGATCGCCGGTGGAAGTGTAGCTATCGATCAGCGCATGGCCGACTTGCATCTTGATTTTTTCGTCCTCCAGATGAGGAAACGAAGTCTCTAAATCATGCCGTCCTTCGGTCGGTTGACCGAGCCGGAGTTCCGACATACCGAGCAGGGCCTGGATCTTCCACAAATCCGGCTGAAGCTTTAACGCTGCGCGGAGCTGAGGAGCCGCGTCGGCATACTGTTCGCGAAAGAAAAGAAGCACTCCAAGGTTGGCGCGTGCATCCAGATTTTTGGGGTCGAGTGCAACAACGGCTTTCAATTCAGGGATCGCCAGATCAGGTCGACGCTCCGCAAGATGCTGCTGCGCCAACTGAGAATGCTGTTTTATCTGGGCCTGGCGACTGGGCGCGGCATGGGAAGAAACTGCCTGAGAAAAAGCCGGAGACGTCGTGAGAAAGGCCAGTAAAAATGCGGCAATCCGTCTTTTTGCAGGCATGACAACCCATGATACCAACAAGATTATTCCTTCGACTTATTGGGCTGGGCACGCCTTGCCATCGCACATTGCGGCGGTAATGCCTTTGCCTTCCGTGATGGTATAGATACGATCGACGGCGCCCAGCTTGAGTGTCTCCTTAGCCCCGCTGGGCCAATGGATTTCAACGCTGTTGATGGTGGCGGCGGCGCCGACACCAAAGTGAACACGCATGTCGTTGGAAGAGAGATAGCTGCCTCCGCTGAGCACATCGCCGCGCTGGCGCATGCCATCAGCATTCAGGTAGACGGTCGCGCCGACCGCGTCGCGGGGACTCTTCGCTCCGCCGATCAACTTCAGCTCAACCCAGTGGTGATGGTCGGGATTGACGTTGCGCAATAGCACCGGTACGCCATCCATGTTGTTGATGATGACGTCGATTTTGCCATCGTTGAAGAGGTCGCCAAATGCGGCTCCGCGGCCGACGCTGACGACTGCGAGCCCAGTTCCCTCCACCGCGGGGACGAGGTCGAACTTGCCATTCTTCAGATTGTGAAACAGCAACGAGCGTTCGGCGTAACTGGTCCCCCAATCCGGATGTTGATCGACGCTGGGATAAACATGGCCGTTGACGATCAATAGATCTTTCCAGCCATCGTTGTCGTAATCGAGAAAACCATCGGCGAAACCGACAAAAGGAATCGTGGGCGCGGCAATCCCAGTTTCGTAACTGACGTCGGTAAAATATCCGGTGCCGTCGTTGCGGAAGACCACATCGTAGTCATCGCCGAAGTCGGTGTTGACGATATCCAGGTGCCCATTGTTTTCGTAGTCGCCGGCGGCAATGCCCATGTTTGCAACTTCGCGGCCGTCGGCATTCAGCGCGTAACCGCTTTCCAGACTTTCGTCGGAAAATGTACCGTTACCCTTGTTCATGTAGAGGTAATTCGGCGTGGTGTCGTTGGCGACCAGAAGATCCGGCTTGCCATCGTTATTCACATCAGCGAACAAGGTTCCCAGCCCGTAATATCCGGACGGATCGCTGACTCCGAGTTGCTTGCTGACATCGGTGAAAGTGCCATCGCCATTGTTGTGGAAGAGATGATCTTGCTCCCCAGGAAGACCCGCGGGGCCGCACATCACGGGAGTTCCGCGGAAGGCGCAGGTTTTGTAGTCGACCGCTTTCGACCCGGAGACCGGCGGATTTTTGTAGTCGTAGTGAAGATATCCATCGACAAAAAGATCGAGCTTGCCGTCGCCGTCGTAGTCGCCGAACGTCGCACCGGTGGACCAGGTACCAACGGTCACGGCCGCCTTTGCGGCAACATCGGTGAAGGTGCCGTCATGGTTGTTGCGGTAGAGGCGGTTCTGTCCGTAGTTGGTGACGTACAGATCGGGCCAGCCATCATTGTCAAAATCTCCGACGGTGCAGCCGAAGCCCCAGCGACCGTTGCCTACGCCTGCTTTCGCGGTCACGCTGGTGAAGGTTCCATCGTGGTTGTTATGGAAAAGCGCCGCCTGTGGCGCAGCGGCTTTGCCGTCAAGGGCGGCATAGGTGGAACCGTTTACGAGATAGATGTCGAGCCAGCCGTCGTTATCGTAATCGAGCAGGCAAACGCCGGGACCCTTGGCTTCAAGAATGTATTTCTTTTCGGGTGTGCCGGCGGTGTGATGCCAGGTGGTCAGCCCAGCCTTCTCGGCAACATCCATAAAAACAATTGGACCGGACTTAACGAAACCACCCGCGGTGATGGGGCGATGCTGCGCATCGTACACGGCTTTGGAGGGTGGACCGCTCGCCATGCCACTCTGCGGCGGAGGGGCTGCATGTGCCGATCGAGGTAACGCAACCACGGTCACAAACGAAATCAAAACGTACGGAAACAGCCAACGACGCCGCAAGAATACTCCCCACTGCGATGGATTGTACCCGATTGAGTGGGCTGGATGGGAGCAAAGCGCCGGCCTCGGAACGGGAATCGTCATGCAAAAATGTTAGCGTCGTCCCGCTGCAAATTAAACAAAGTCAGCTCGTGAAATTCATCTTTTAAACGGGCGAGAATTCGATGGCTCCCTCATGCCACGTTACGAACTACGGCGGGCGAGTTCAATTCGTTAATCATGCACGAATTTCATCGGCAGGGCTGCAAAAGTGTGCGTGTACATTTTCTCCTGTCAATAGATATCAAAACGACCGTTGCGCGATGCGGCTGTCGAATCTGTGTCTTGTAGACTTAAAGATCGGTGGTTTCAATCGCAGCGAACCGAGGTCAGCCTTATCTCCATGCTTCCGCGAGTCCGGATCGCCCTGGTCTTTAGTGTTTCTCTTCTCCTCCTCTCCTTCGCCTGGGCTGACACCGCCCCCATCCCGCAAGGGGACGCCGTTCATTTGAACAATCTGGGTGTGGCGTACATGAACCAGCAGAACTTCGCTCGCGCGGAGCAACTGTTTTCTGCGGCGATCGCGAAGGATCCCACATTGCTGATGGCTCACCTGAATCGTGGAATCGCGCTGCTCAATTCTCAACAACTGCCGCAGGCGAGCGAAGAGCTGCGCAAGGTGATCGAACAGGATCCGAAGAACACAGCGGCCTGGTACAACCTGGGATTGGTGGCGCGTAAAAACGGCAACACGGCAGAAACGATTGAAGATTTCAAGCATGCGGTTGAGCTGGATGCCAACAATGCGGACACTCACTATTTGTTGGGCAGCGGGTATCAACAAAATAAGGAATATCAAAATGCCATCCTGCAGTATCAGGCCGCGCTCGAACTGAATCCGTTGCATGCATCGGCAGAGTTCGGATTGGCGCGGGCGTATCAGGAGACGGGAGCGGCGGATAAAGCCAGGCAGGCATTCCAGCGATTTCAGCACATCACCAGCGAAAAGCTGGGTTCTCCAATGACGATTTCCTACGGAGAAATGGGCCGCTACTCCATGGCGCAATCGATCCATGTGGCAGAGCCAGTGGTGGGTACGATGATTCCGATCCGCTTCGTGCGACAGCCGATTGGCAGCGAAGCGAACACGTTGAAGAGTGCAACCCAGGCCGAGCAAGCCGGTGGCGGCGCCTGCATGGTAGATCTTTTCGGTGATGGAAAGGCCGACCTGATTTCGCTGAGCGCTGGGGCACACGCGATGCATGCGTATCGCAACCTGGGCGATCGATTCCGGGAAGTACCGGCCAGCGACACGGGACTGGATGTGAGCGGCGATGCGCGGGCCTGCACGGTGGGCGACTTCGATAACGATGGACTTCCGGATATCGCGCTTTCGCTGCGCGACCGCGTCGTACTTTTCAGAAACCTGGGGCATGGAAAATTCTCTGAGGTCACCAAAGCTGTCGGAATTACCCCGGAAAACGAACCTGCCGGCCTTACCTTTGTGGACTACGACCACGATGGCGACCTGGACCTATTTGTCACAGGCCAGCCCTTGGCGGCGGGCAATGCGAACGTCTTGTGGCGGAATAACGGCAACCAAACCTTTACCAACGTGACCGCCGCGACCGGGCTGGGCGGCCACGACGCCACCCGGAATGCGACTCTTTCCGACCTGAATAATGACCGCGCGGTCGATCTTGTCGTAACTGGCTCAGAGCCTTCGCCGACCTTCTATGCCAATCCGCGGGAGGGCAACTTTCATGCGACTTCCTTGTATAGCGATGCAAAGCTGCCCCCGACGAATGGGGTCTACGTTTTCGACTTTAATAAAGACGGATGGATGGATGTCGCGGTTATGCATGCGGGTACGCCCGGTGTGACGCTGTGGCGCAATGTCGACGGCAAGCGGTTCGAGCGGGTGTCGCTTCCGGACCTGCACGCAACGCGCGGCTGGGGCCTGACCGCCATCGATATCGACAATGACGGCTGGATCGATCTGGCTGTGCTGATCGACACGGCACAGGGTGCTGAGCTGCGAATTCTTCGCAACTGCGGTCCGCGAGGATTTCAAGACGTGACCGCGGATGTGGGGTTGGCGAAGCTGAAGCTCGATCATCCACGCGCCATACTTGCCGGCGACATGGATGGCGACGGCGATGCTGACCTGGTCGTGACGCAATTGGATGGACCGCCGGTGCTGCTGCGCAATGATGGTGGCAACAAAAATCACTGGGTGCGGCTGTCGTTCAAAGGATTGGCGGACAACAAGTCGGCGCTCGGCACCAAGGTAGAAATCTTTTCTGGGAGTCTTTGGCAGAAGTGGGAAGTCGCGGGAGCCACCGGATACATGGGGCAAGGCTCGCCGGAGATTCTGGCGGGACTCGGCAATCAAACCCACGTGGATATTGTGCGCATGCTGTGGCCCACCGGAGTGCTGCAGGATGAGTTGAAAGTTCCGGCCGATGCATACACGCCGCTGAGTGAAATTGATCGCCGCGGCAGTTCCTGCCCAGTGTTGTTTGCCTGGAACGGCAAACAATATCAATTCATCACAGATGTGATCGGTGCAGGCGTCGTAGGCCACTGGATATCGCCGACATCGAGGAACATTCCCGATCCAGAAGAATGGATCAAGGTCGCTGGAGATGAGTTAAAGCCGCACCACGGCTACCTTAGCCTGCGCTTTGGCGAGCCGATGGAAGAAGTGAATTTCATCGACCAGTTGCGACTCGTGGCTATCGATCATCCTGATGGGACGGACGTGTATCCGAATGCGCGTTTTCTAGAAGCTCCTCCATTCCCCGCGGACAAAGTAGTTGTTAGCAGCGCTGCCAAACCGGTAGCCGCGGCCTGGAACAATCATGGTGAGGACGTGCGTTCTCTGCTGCTCGCCCGCGATCATCGCTATGTACACGACTTTGCCGACCTATCGTATGCAGGGTTTGCGAATCCCCACACGCTGACGCTCGATATTGGCGCGTGGACGCCACAGAATCCACTGCGGTTGTTGCTGCACGGCTACGTGGAATATTTCAGCGCGTCGTCAATGTATGCGGCGTGGCAGGCGGGCCTTAAGCCAGAGCCGCCGGTGCTGCAGGCGCAGATGTCAAACGGAAGTTGGAAAACGATTCTGCCGGACATGGGATTTCCGGCGGGGTTGCCGCGAACCATCACTGTCGATCTCACGGGCAAGCTGTCGGCTGGGACGAGGCGGCTGCGCATCGTGACCAATCTGCAGATTTACTGGGACCAGATCCTGGTGGATAACGGAACGGATCGCGCTGCGGAAATCCATCGAACAGAACTGCCGCTGGCGCTGTCTACGCTTGAATTTCGCGGCTATCCGGAACAGATCGAACGGCAAAGTCCCGGGGACTTGACCTATCGCTACGATCGCATCAGCGCCACCGGACCCTTCGCTCGCGAGCGCGGATCGTATACACATTACGGCAATGTCACCCCGCTGCTGAAATCCATTGACAACCACTTCGTAATTTTCGGAAGTGGCGAAGATATTGATGCAGAGTTCAGTGCGGCCGCGCTGCCGCCTTTACCGGCGGGATGGAAGCGCGATTACTTTTTCTACGCGAACGGCTACGTGAAGGACATGGACTTTTATGAGGCCTCTCCCTTCACCGTGAACGAAATGCCGTTCCATGGGATGAAGACATATCCGTATTCCAAACCCACCGCGTATCCCATGGATCCTGCAGCATTGCAATATCGCTTGCAGTGGAATGATCGTTTCAACTCCGGAGATAGCCCGCAGGAATATCTATTCCACTATGTGCCGAGTCACGCGACGCCGATCGATCCGAGGCCTTCGACTTCTGTCGCGGTAAACAACCAAGGTATGCAGGGCGCCAATTGAACCAGGTCACAATGCTGTCCGCGACGGAGCAGATCGCATTGCTTCGCGCTAATAAAATCTCTCCACTGGAGTTGGCGGAGGAGCATCTCGGGGCAATCCGCCGGCTGAATCCTCAACTCAACGCCATTGTGAATTTTGATGATCAAGATGCCGAGCGCATCCGTACCCAGGCTCGCGCATTGATGGAGAAGTCGGGACTGCGTGGACCTTTGTACGGGTTGCCGATGACCATCAAGTCTTCCATTGCGGTCGCGGGACTGCATTGCGAAGTGGGGAGCCTGCTGCGGCGTGGCACCCGGGCGGAAAAAGATGCCGTCGTGGTTTCCCGTGTGCGACAGGCGGGCGCGAATATTCTTGGCACGACCAATTGCCCGGAATACCTGATGGCGTATGAAACCGACAATCGCCTGCACGGTCAGACGAGCAACCCTTGGAATCCGGAGTACAGCTCCGGCGGCTCGAGCGGCGGAGAATCGGCGGCGATTGCATCGGGAACGTCGGCCGGAGGAGTTGGCAGCGACAGTGGAGGATCAGTGCGCACGCCGGCTCATTTCACGGGGATTTGCAGTTTGAAGCCGACGCCGGGACGCATTCCGACAAGCGGCCACGAACCTCCGTGCATTGGGCCTTTCTCCGTGCTTGGCGCGCTCGGTCCCATGGCTCGCACCATGCAGGATGTCCGTTTGTTATTTGAGACGCTGAGTGAGCCTGATCCGACGGATCCGCTCAGCCCGCCGGTCGCACTGCGTCGGCTGAGTCTCAGCGAGTTGAAGCAAATTCCAATCGGCTATTTTGAAGATGATGGGCTTGTGCCAGTGACAGAGGAGACGCGATTCGCGGTCCGGGCGGCGGTTCGCGCACTGCAGGAGCAAGGATTTTCGTTACGACCGTTTCGACCTGAAGCGCTGGAGACGATGCGGCAACTCTGGTGGAAATTTTTTGTGCGCTGCGGAGCGATGTTTGTCGAATCCATCGTCGACGGCAGGCACGAGCGCCTGAGTCCGGTGTTGCTCGAGTTTCTCGCCATCGCGCATCGCGAACCGCCGCTGGGCGGAGAGGAATTGCTGTGGGCATGGGCGGAACTCGACCAGGCACGCGGCCAGATGTTGCAGGAGATGCAGTCATTTCCTATTTTGCTTTGTCCCGTGTGCGCCGTGCCTGCGTTTCGTCATGGCGAACGGTCCTGGATGATTGAAGGACAGCAGGTCCACTATCTGGATGCGATGCGGTATACCCAATGGTTCAACTCATTAGGTGCACCGGCGGCGGTGGTTCCCGTCGGCAAATCGGCGGAAGGCTTGCCGATTGGAGTTCAAATCGCAGGCCGCCCATTTGACGATGAAATCGTGCTTGGGATCGCAGAAGCAGTCGATCGCGAGTTCGGGTTTGTTCCGCCACCCATCTCGTGAGCGGCGACGAAGAGGGACGCGCCTAACTTTCGCTCTCCAGTAACGCTCCGGCGAGCAATTCGGCACGGCTGACGAGCTTGCGATTTTTCAGCATCTCCAGCGTCAGCAATTTACTCTGCGTTAGGTCATCCTCAAACTGGTCGAGCAGGGTTTCCGCCAACTTCCGGTCGATGGCTGCGACGTTGATCTCGTCATTCAAGGCGAAGGAGCGATGGTCGAAATTGGTCGATCCGAAAACACACCATCGATCGTCGACAACCATGATTTTGGCGTGAATCATCGAGGGCTGATATTCGTAAATCTTCGCGCCGGCCTCCAGCAGATGGCGGCTATCATGGCGACTCGCGCGTCGAACGGCGGGATGGTCGATGTGAGGGCCTGCAACCAGGATGCGAACCTTCACACCGCGCCGGCTGGCTTGCTCCAACGCGCGGCGCGCACTGCGGTCGGGCAGGAAGTACGGAGTAGTAATGACGATACTTTTCTTCGCACTTTGGATCAGCGCCTGAAACAAGATGCGAGCATGCGTACCGCCTCCGCTGGGGGTACTGGAGACAACCAGCGAGGGAACGCCGCGATGACCGACGTGAAATTCAAATTGTTGATGACCGCTTAAGATCTTGCCGGAGGCCTCCAGCCAATTTTCAGAAAAGGTGGAGATGAGGCCGCCGACCGCATCGCCCTGCAGATGAAAGACGGAGTCGCGCCAGGGGGGCCCTTGCCGAGTCTCAGTCATCCAGTGATCCGCCACGCCAGCACCGCCCACAAACGCGGTTTCCCCATCGATCAGCAACATCTTGCGATGGCTGCGGTTGTTGGCAAACTGCCAGGTGTTCCAACGCAGCGGATGATACCAGTACATCTGTCCGCCGGCCGCCCTCAATTCCTTAAAGTAAGACCGACGGGTGGTCAAGCTGCCGATGGCGTCCAGCACGACGCGAACTTCGACTCCGGCTTGCGCGCGTTCCGTGAGCGCCTCCAGAAAGACGCGGCTAACTTTGCCTTCCTTGAACTCATAAAACTCCATGTCGATGGCGCGGCGAGCCCTGCGAATCGCGGCGACCTCCTGCGGGTAAAACTCAGGACCATTTTTCAGCACCTCAATGTGCGCGTGACGAACGGGTGCATCGGTGACCAGGCTGAGGAACTCCAGGAACTCCGCCGTATCGTTGGAACCGCCGGGACATTCGCTCATGGAATATGGCAGTGTAGTGCCGAACAGGTTGATCAGCACCCGGGCTCCGTAGACCAGCAGCGCCCCCGCGCCGACCACGGCGAGGGCTCGTGTTCCTGTCCCGCACCTGCGATGTTTTTTGGAGTTGCCTTCAGTACTTCTAGGGGATGCCTCGCCTGGATGGTCCATGAAAATCCTCTCAACAGATGGATGCGACGGAATGGCTTCGAGTTTTGACTCGCTCAGGCAGCGGCTCCGAATAATGCGCCGACACCCGCGGTGATGGCCATGGCAAGTGCCCCCCAAAACGTGACTCGAAGCGCGCCGGCCAAGACTCTGGCGCCGCCAACTCGAGCGGCCAGCGCCCCCAGTCCGGCAAGGAATATAAGCGAAGTGCCAGCCACCAGGTACAGCAACATGGAGCCAGGAGTTAAGGCGGCAACCCCAAGCGGCAGGGCTGCGCCGATTCCAAAGCTGGCTGCCGAGGCAAGTGCAGCCTGAATGGGGCGGGGCTTGTTGGTTGTGGTAATCCCCAACTCATCGCGCGCGTGAGCTTCCAGCGCGTCGTGGGCCATCAACTGCTGCGCAACTTGCTTCGCCAGCGCTGGGTCGAGACCACGCTCCACATAAATCGCTGCCAGTTCCTTATGCTCGCCCTTATTGTCGGTCTTCAACTCCGTCCGTTCCATATCAAGCTCAGCGCGCTCGGTATCGGCCTGAGAATGCACCGATACATATTCTCCCGCCGCCATCGACATGGCGCCTGCGACCAGCCCGGCAACGCCAGCGACGACAACATTGCTGTGCGAAGCATGGGAAGTCGCCACGCCCAGCACCAGGCTGGCGGTGGAAAGAATTCCGTCATTTGCGCCCAGCACAGCGGCGCGCAACCAGCCAACACGATTAATCCGGTGTGCTTCCTTGGCTTGCATTATTCTTCCTGTCTTTCTTCCGCGGCGGCCAGCGCCAGCGGCTCATCCCAATGGTCTGACTGCAATCCGCGGGTGGTACTCTCGATCGGCAATACCTCAGGAATCTCATCCTGGCCGATCTTCAGTTCATGCAGTTTGGATGCCAGGGAAAAGACGCTGCCACGACCTTCGACCGCTCCGACCAGATCGTTGAACTGTTTTACGGAGCTATTCAACGCATTCCCCAGCTTCGTGAAATAACTTTGGGTGCCGGCTAATTTTTTGTAGAGGTCTTCTCCCGCTTTGCAGATGGCGATCGCATTACGGGTAATTTCCATCTGCTGCCACCCGTACGCGACCGCTTTCAGCAACGCGATCAAAGTCGTTGGCGTCGCCAGAATCACGTTCATCTGGCTACCCACTTCAATCAGGCTGGGGTCCTGCTCCAGTGCGGCACTGAATAGGACTTCGCTGGGCAGAAAGCATACGACGAAATCAGGCGAAGTTTGCAGACGCTGCCAATATTGTTTGCCGCCAAGCTGGGTCAGATGCGTCCGAACCTGCGTGGCGTGCGCCTTCAGGAAGATCGTTCGCTGGATATCATCGGTCGCGCTCATCGCGGATAGATATGCATCGAGCGGCGTTTTGGCGTCGATAATGATCGCTCGGCCATTGGGCAACTGCACCACCACGTCCGGGCGCTGCGCCGGATCCACATCGTTGCCTTTCATGTGTTTTTCTACGTCGAAGGAGCACCGCTCGACCATGCCGGCAAATTCGATGCAGCGCTTCAATTGCAACTCTCCCCAGTTGCCGCGCGCTTTCGGAGCCCGCAGCGCCTGCACCAACTGCGTAGTTTCCATGCGCAGGGTCTCGTGCGTGCGCTGGATATTCTTAATCTCGGTCAGCACCTCTGTATACGCCCCTTCGCGCTTCACCTCAAGCTGCTGCGTCTGCTGGTTCAACTTACCGAGAGTTTCCTTGACAGGATTGAGAAGCGCGTCGATCGCTTCCTGTTTCGTGGCAAATTGCCGATTCGCCAGTCCGAGAAATTGGGTGTTGCTTTCTTCCAAAACTGCATTGGCTGTGAGCTTGAACTCGTCCTTTAACTGCTTGCCCATCGCCGTCAACAATTCACGCTCATTGACCAAAGCTGCTTGCCCTGCTTTCAATTGCTCCTGGGCTCGTGCGATTTCAGTTGCCAACGCCGCGCAATGGCTGCGAAGTTGCTCCAGTTCTGCTTTCTGGACATCTGCCTGCTGTCCAAGCAGCGATGCGTGGGCTTGAAAGCGGATGCGATCAGCCATCAACGTTTCTCGCTCGCCGCGCAGGCGCTCCACTGCCGACTCTCCGGATCGATTTCCCAGCCACCAGCCCAGCAAGAGGCCCAAAACTGCGAGCCCGACCATCCCCATGATTGGAGCGATATTCATCCCAAATTTGCCTCTGCCCTACTGTACCCTTGCCGCGGTGCGGAGCGGAATTCTGCTCGATTTTGATACCGACAAGTGCGAAAACGCCCGTGCGGCTTTACACTGACACAGGCCCTCAGTACACTCGAATTTCGAGCATAAATGCTTGCAGGGGAACCGTGTGCCGTCATTGCGGTTTGGCTGTACTCTGAATAAGGTGCCCGAAGCGCGATTGCCAACGCATGCGGTCTCCACAAAGGACGCATAGTGCCGATTCGATCCTGGCAGTGCAGTAAACGTTTTGACGTTCAAACAAAGGTTTTAGGAGAAAGACATGGCCGTTGAAGAAAAAGTGAAACAGATTATTGTGGAGCAGTTGCAGGTCGATGAAGCAGAAGTAACGCCAACGGCATCCTTCCAGGAAGACCTGGGGGCGGACTCGTTGGATGTGGTCGAACTGGTGATGCAGTTTGAAGAGGCATTCGATCTGGAAATCCCGGATGAAGAAGCCGAGAAGATCACCTCGGTGCAGCAGGCGATCGACTACATCAAAAAGAATGGTAAAGGCGGCAATTAGTCTTGAAGCGGCGTGTCGTAGTCACAGGCATCGGCCTCATTTGCGGAGTGGGTAAAACCGCAAGCGAGGTGTGGAATCATCTGTTGGCGGGCGAAAGCGGCATGGCGCCCATCACAGCCTTTGATACGACAGGCTTCTCGGTGACGTTCGCGGCGGAAGTGAAGAATTTTGATCCGCACCTCTTCATCGAAAAAAAAGAAGCGCGCAAGATGGGCCGATTTATCCACTTTGCGCTGGCCGCCGCTCAGGAGGCCGTGGAATCCTCTGGATTAAAGATCACGGCTGAAAATGCTGAACGCGTGGGCGTGCATATCGGCTCCGGTATCGGCGGATTCGACATCATCGAGCGGGAACACAGTGCCATGCTGGCTGGCGGACCCCGCAAAATCTCACCATTTTTTATTCCCGCAGCCATTGTGAATCTGGCCGCCGGACAGGTCAGCATCCGTTACGGCGCCAAGGGTCCGAACGAGGCAACCGCGACGGCCTGCACCACCAGCGCCCATTCCATTGGAGATGCGTATCGGATTATTGAGCGCGGGGACGCTGACGTGATGTTTGCGGGTGGATCGGAAGCGGCCATTACTCCCATGGGAGTGGGTGGATTCGCTGCCATGCGTGCCCTGTCCACGCGCAATAACGACCCCAAGCACGCCTGCCGCCCCTTCGACAAAGACCGCGATGGCTTTGTGATTGGCGAGGGAGCCGGAATCCTGATTCTCGAAGACCTGGAATATGCCAAGGCGCGGGGCGCGAAGATTCTGGCGGAGATTATCGGCTACGGAATGAGCGCCGATGCCTACCATATGTCCAGCATGGCGCCGGAAGGCGAAGGCTGCGCGCGCGCGATGCAGAATGCGATTCGAAGCGCAGGTATCCAGCCGCACGAAATTGACTACGTGAATGCCCACGCCACTTCCACGCAGTTAGGTGACGCGCTGGAGTCGACGGCGATCGCCAATGTGTTCGGCGAACATGCCACCAGTCATAAGCTCAAGATCAGTTCGACCAAATCGATGACCGGTCACCTGCTGGGGGGCGCCGGGGGCCTGGAAGCCGGCATCACGGTGATGGCGATGCAACACAGCACCTTGCCGCCCACCATGAACATGGTCGATCCCGATCCTGCCTGCACGTTGGACTACACTCCCAACAAGCCGGCTCCCCACAAGATCGATATTGCCCTGTCGAACTCCTTCGGCTTCGGCGGCACCAACGGCGCGCTGATCTTCCGTCGCTGGACGGAATAGCCCCAGACCCCTTCGTCACAGGGCATGCTCTGCTCAGAGGCATAAGGAAAGCTTCGCGCCTCGTGCCTTCAGGCGGTGACTACTCCCCATACCCGTGCGGGATCCGTTATCCGCGGACAAACTCCACATCGATATTGACCTTCACTTCGTCGCCAATCATGACGCCGCCTGTTTCCAGGGCCGCATTCCAGACCAGGCCAAAATCCTTGCGGCTGAGCTTGGTCGTAGCAGAGGCGCCTACGCGCTGCTTGCCCCACGGGTCTTTCATTTCCGGGCTGGGACCTTCGACGTCCAGCGTAATCTCGCGGGTCGTTCCGTGAATCGTTAAATCGCCTGTGATTTTTCCTCCGCCACGCGCGAGTTCAACCTTCTTACTGCGAAATGTAATGGCCGGGAACTTTTCGGTATCCAGGAAATCGGCGCTCTTCAGGTGTCCGTCTCGCTGTGCATCGCGAGTACTGATGGAGTTGGCGTCAATGCTGGCCTCGACGCTGGAGGTTTCCGGCTTTTCCGGGTCAAATTTGACGATGCCGGAGACTTTGGTAAATTCCCCGCGAACGTTGGAGACCATTAAGTGACGGACGCTGAAATGAGCCGAAGAGTGGGTTGGATCAATTTCATAGGTGAGGGGCGGCATAGGCATTTCTCCTTTTCTGCCTATTATGGATGCGTGGATTTCGGATTCGATGCTCGTTATGACGACTATTTTTGGCCATTCAAGATTTTTATTCTCCGTGGCCTCATTCCCGCAAAAGGCGGCCTAGAAAATGTGGCGAAGGCAAGCAACATACTCATGGTCCAGGACGCTACAATGTCCGAGGCAAGGAGGATGGCATGAACCGGCTTCAGGGTAAACGGGCGTTGATCACGGGTGGAACCAGTGGAATCGGAATGGAAACAGCTCGTCAATTTTTGAAGGAGGGTGCTCGCATTGCTGTCACGGGACGAAATCCGGAGACTCTCGAAACTGCGCGCAAGGAACTGGGCAGTGAGGTCCTGGCCCTCGCATCGGATGCGAGTGACGCAGCCGCACAAAGGGCAGTTGCGGAGGCCATTCGCGCCAAGTTCAATCAGCTGGACGTTCTCTTTGTCAACGCCGGGATCGCGGATCTGCGCCCGGTGGAGCAATGGGATGCGGCCGGCTTCGATCGCACCTTCGACGCCAACTTCAAGGGACCTTTTTTCCTGATCCAGGCGTTGCTCCCGATCTTTGCCAATCCGGCCTCCATTGTGTTGAATGCCTCTGTGAATGCGCATATCGGAATGGCGAACACCAGCGTGTACGGCGCCAGCAAGGCTGCTTTGCTTTCTTTGACTCGCACACTTTCAGGCGAATTGATTGGTCGCGGTATTCGGGTGAACGCCATCAGCCCCGGACCCGTCAATACGCCCCTGTACGGTAAGCTTGGCCTGTCTGAAGCGGAACTCAAGGCAGTGTCGACCTCTATCCAGAGCCAGGTGCCCGCCGGGCGATTTGGAAATCCGGATGAGATTGCGTCCGCGGCCGTCTATCTGGCCTCTGACGAATCGGCCTACATGGTCGGCGCAGAGTTGATGATCGACGGCGGAATGGGAAATTTGTGAAACAGGAGACCTATGGCAGCACTCCAAAGACGGCCACACCGGTTTGTGTACCGACGTACACTTTGCCGTTGGCAATCATCGGCGTGATGTATTTATTTCCTGGTCCGAACTGGTCGCGGCCGCTTGCCGCCTGGCTGCTGTCGTAGAGTTCCTTGGTCAGGTCCGTCGCGTCATACGCATACAAAACGGCTGGGTTGCTGTTGTCGACCGCCCATAGAATTCCATTCGCGGTGCCGTTTGAGGAGAGGCTCGGTGTCGCTCCCGGATACGGAAAATGATGGGCCGTCTTCGAGCTGGGACTGGTGGCCAGTTTTGCCTGGGTAATGGGATAGGCGCGAATGGAATCTCCAACTCCGCCGTAGTAGACGGTGCTATTCCAATAGGCAGGCATTCCGAATTCCTGCCCTGACAGCGCGCCGCCCAGTTCCTGGTAAATATTGTTGCCGCTGGAGCTGAACTTGCCCATGTTGCCCGTGTCTACCACATAAATATTTGCGTCTTTGCCGGCGCCGACCGCCAAATGCTTCACGGCGCCGGTGGAATCCGTTTCATCGGGCAGCAACATGGCTCCGCCGGAACCCAGATCTTCATCGGCATTCGACTCCGCTACTGTGTTGGACATGGTGAAGTAATCGGCCGCGGTCAACTTGTTGCCGCTGGTGGAGACTTTCATAAATGCGTTGCCATAATCGCCGTTGGCAGGCATTCCGTTGGAGTTGAGGGTGGTGTCAAAGCTTCCGTTGGCATCCAGGAAATAGATGTTGCCGGAGGAATCTGCCACCAGCCCCGCACCCGATTGCCAGATGGAACCTTCCGAGCCGTTGGGCGTTAGATTCAAAACACTGGTCTGTGCCAGCGAAGCCTCGTTATATCCCATCAGCCAGCCGGTGTAGGGTTCGATGTCGCAGTGCGAGGACCAGCCGAGATACACCACTCCATTGAGCAGCAGAAGCCCGGCGCGTTCGTTATATTGCTTGGGATCGAAGACCACCTGGCCATTCGAACTTTCCGGCCCCATGCTGGGAAAGGTGGCCTGGATGCTGACTGGGCTGCCGGACTGCTCCGCCCCGGTTGTCAGATCGAGCGCGTGCAGGCGTTGATGGTAGTTGGCGCCGCCGTCTTTGCTGGCCGCGACCATATAGATGGTTCCATGCGCGCCTTGCTTGGGATCGATCACGGGAGTGGAGGTCATGCCAATTTTCGGCGAGACTTGGCCGCAGCTGCGAGGATCGCTGACGGTCTCGCCTGTTCCCAGGGTCGAGACCTGCCATAGAACTGTGCCCGAGTCGGCGTCAAAGGCGTAGGCGGAATCATTTTCCGTGACGACATACAGGACATTGTGGGCGGCTCCGCCGATCATGACTCCAGGCACGTACAGGGGCTCGGCATCCACTTTGCCGTCGGTTGGATAGAATCCGACCTTGCCGAAGGTCGCGGAGTTGATGTTGGTAGTGTTCAGAACGGTTTCCTGGGTATTCTCGCCTTCGCGGGTGTTGTCGTTGTGATACGTCATCACCGAGACGCCGGAACCCCCGGTGCCCGTCGTTCCTGTCGTACCGGTTGTGCCCGTCGTGCCAGTCGTGCCCGTGGTACCAGTCGTGCCCGTGGTGCCAGTCGTGCCCGTGGTGCCCGTCGTTCCGGACGTGCCGGTTGTCCCCGTGGTGGAGGAATTGTTGCTGGAACTGCAGCCATTACATCCGACGGTGCAGGCAACACTCAATACCAGCAAACCGGACATTGCACGAATACCATTTGGAAGACGTAGGCGCATTCTTCACTCCTGTACAAAACCTGTCTCGTAGATCGTCGGGGAGCCTGATCGTTGCATGTTGGATGCAGCTCTCTCGCAGAATAGCTGGACTTTGACTCAGCGTATACCAGCGCCGACCCCTGTGGGTTTGCAATCGGACCATAAATATTGATCTCATAGCTGTGAGACGATGGGAAGGTTATGGAATCACAACCGTTTGCCACAGCTATTCTTGCCGCGGGAAAAGGTACGCGGCTCAAGTCCAAGCTCGCCAAGGTGCTGCACGCTATCGCCGGCAAGCCGCTGTTGCGGCACGTACTGGACGCTGTCCTCAAGGTGACTTCCCCGGACCAGGTTTTTGTGGTGGTCGGTCATCAGGCGGAGGAGGTCGAACGCGCTGTCTCCGCCGCTGGAGTCCATTTTGTCCCGCAAATGCAGCAACTGGGCACCGGACATGCGGTGCAGTGCCTGCGCGAGTCGGTACGCGGGCGGGGAGATCTCCTGGTGCTGTCTGGCGATGTACCTCTTATCCGGCCAGAAACGATCGAGCATCTGCGCGAGTTCCACCGGGCGCAGAAGGCGGCCATGACGATTCTGACGGCTCGGCCTGGCAATCCTTTTGGATATGGACGCGTGGTTCGCGTCGAGCCGACCAGTCCAGAGGTCGGTGCAATCATCGAGCAGAAATCGTTGACGGCAGAGCAACAGCATATTGGAGAGATCAACTCCGGCATCTATGTATTTCACATCGACACCTTGTATCAGCATATCGATGCGCTGCAATCGAACAACGCGCACGGAGAATATTACCTGACCGACATGGCAGCCATTCTGCGCGCCGCCGGCGAACGGGTTGTGGCCTATGAGGTGGCTGATGCAACCGAAGTACTGGGGGCCAACACGATCGCCGAGATGATGGAGCTGGAAGGCGCGTTGCGGATGAAGGCGGCGGAAGCGCTGATGGCGCAAGGCGTGACGATACATCGTCCTGAAACCTGTGTCATCGATTCGGACGTAACGGTGGGCGCAGACACCATCGTGGAACCGTTTGTGCAGCTGCTGGGCATGACCCAGGTGGGCGAGGATTGCCGGATTCGGTCGTATTCGGTAGTTCAAGATTCGAAGATCGGCGACCATGTCCTGATTCGCAACGGCTGCATCCTGGACGGAGCGGCCGTGAGCGATTGTGCCTTTATCGGGCCGTTTGCTCACCTGCGTCCTGGCAGCCAGATTGGGCCCGCGGCCCATGTCGGCAATTTTGTCGAAACCAAGAATGCTCGTTTAGGCGAAAAGTCGAAGGCGAATCATCTCACGTATCTTGGCGATGTTTCCGTCGGTTCCGGCTGCAATATTGGTGCAGGCGTGATCACCTGCAACTATGACGGCGTGAATAAACATCCCACGCAGATTGGGGATCGTGTTTTTGTGGGCAGCAATTCCACCCTGGTCGCGCCGGTCTCAGTGCAAGACGACAGCTACGTGGCCGCAGCCTCCTGCATTACCGAGCCGGTTCCTGCGGGCGCATTGGCGCTGGGCCGTGCCCGGCAGGCGGTGAAGCCGGGATGGGTGAAGCAGCGGCGGGCAGCCCAGCAGAAGAAGAAAGATAGTTAGGCGGCTTCACTCGCAGGGACAGAGACTGCGTCCGTGGGATGGCGCAATTTGGCTTCGCGGGTGCGGCGGCGCTTCCGGGCTTCATTCAACGCCACCAGAATCAGCACGGCAAAGGTGATGGCCACCAGCGAAATCGCCACCATGCCGTGGAGTTGTTCCACTTCGCCATACAGCAATGCAAGGCCGGCGAAGACAAAGAACAGATGTGCGCAGTACACCTGCAAGGAAGCTTTTCCCAGGGTGAGAAACGGTTCAACGGCTACCGCGCGGAGAACGTACTTGCGCAGCCAATAGAAGACGACCAGAAAGGCGAGCAGGTTCAGCACCCGCAGCGGACCGATCTGCCATTTGTCCAGCCACATTCCCAGGGCCTGCTGGGTCAGGTGCGGCCCCAGCCAGCTATGGCGAACCCCCACAAAAAACACGCACACCGAGGCGGCGACGGCGGCTCCCCAACTGGGGATTTTTCGCAGCGGAACATCGCCTACTGCGGACTTCGCGCCCAGCCACAATCCTGCAACCCACACTGCCTGCCAGGCAAACAGGTTGAATGCACCCATCTCCTGCAGGGGAATCCGCAGGTGGGTGACACTGACGATGGCATTATGCGCCAGGTCTCGCAGTCCAAACTGCGCCAGCAACCATACTGACCCGCTGGCTGCCAGAATCCTCTTCCACCCGTAGCGCCACGATGCCGAAAGCAATAACGGCGTGAAGAACAGGAAGGTGACGTACATGGGCAGAATATCGAGCAGCGGGGGGCAATAGATCAGCAGGATGGAATATACGATCGCCACGCCGGGATGGGCCAGGTAAAAATCGAGAAGATTCGTCAGCGCCGCTTTGTGACTGTGGACCGCGAACGCAGCCGCAAGGGTAAAGGCAAAACCCAAAAGCAGCAGGTGATAGCCATAAATCTTCAGCGAGCGTCTCCAGAGCTTGCGTCGCACCCGCGGCTCGTCCTGCAACAATTCGCGCACGTAAAGCCGACCCACCAGCAGCGCCGAAAGAAACACGAATCCCTCGGCGGAGGTGACAAACCCGATGGGCTGGTTGACGAGATCGCTGAACCGCGTTGGAAGGTGCGTCAACGTCATCCATACCAGGAAGAGACCACGCAGGGCATCCAGTTCAGGACGGCGTTCGAGTTTTGGCAGATGCATCATGCACGTCACGTCCAGAGCGGAAACAATACCTGATTAGACGCCTGTAAGCCGAATGAGTTGCGCTGGAAAACCATTGAATTGATTGGCGGGCTCTGTAACCCGAAGAAATGATTGTGAATCTATTCCCACCTGGATGTGTGCCGTTTCAACCACCAGCACGGAGGGTTCCATTTCTGAGGAAAAATCGAGCGACTGCAGGTTTCCTGGGTCGATCCCATCAGGTCGTATTCCGTCTTCTGCCCTTTCAGAGCGGTAGCCAGGTAGTGATGTACTTCGACTGTGCTGTAGGGGGTGCCCTGCGCGACACGAACTTCAAAAACCGCCCAATCTCCGATGTATAGGAGCAAAACGAGACCGACGAAAACTGGAAAGTATCGAATCAGCCAGCCGAGCCAGCGCCGGATCACCGGTTCATCTCCGCACATGTAGCGGCAGCGGCGCTACTAAAGCAGCCGGTCTGAACGACAACGCAATTAGAATTGCACGGGCGCATGATCGCCTTGAATGGAATCCTCTCCATCATAGGCGAGACAGGCTAATCGGTCTGGTTATTCTCGTCTTTATCTTTAGGAAGTTCGATGTAGGCCATGCCGAAGCGGGTCGATCCGGAATGCGTTTCATCAATCCCCACCAGGCGGTAACGATCGGGACGTCCGGACCGAAGTTCGTGATCACTGGAAGAATCGCCGCTGGAATCCGTGTGGATGCTTGGGTTGTCGTTGCACGTAAGGCCGGTGGGAGTCTGCTTTAGCGAACCCACGGGACGACCATGATCGCACTCCAGAACCTGCCCATAATGCGACAGCGGCTTACGATAGAAATCCAGAACTTGCTGCGGAGAATCGTGGGTGACATAGCTGGCAGCTTTCACAACGAAATGGACATTGCCGAAGCTGAAGCCCAGGTCGACCGCGGAGTCGGAATCTTTATTGTCGGGATTTTTATAGGGTGCGGCTTCCGGATACTCCGGCAGTCCGATGTCGGCGGCCGTAACATGGGTGTTCGCGTGCAGCGCAAGGTTGAAGTCGGAATTTTTTTTCGCGCCCGAATTTTGAGCCATGCAGGCGGCACTGCAGGCGGCGAGAATGGCGACGGACAGAACCATCGCAGGGGTGGAACATTTCCGGTGTGTCGCTATCATCATCGTGCTCACTCCAATTGAAAACCTCTGTCGATTGGAGGTACGTCATGCGGGAGATCAAAGTTCCCCGGTTGTGCCGGTGGCGGGGAAAGGTGCGGGAAAGCATTAGTGTGGGCAGGAATTGCTCAGCTTTCCGCCCAGGTTTTCCTGTTGAATGCTGAGTGTGACGTGAGGCTTGCCGCCGTCTTTCGGCCGCGTGACCTGAAAGACATATATGGTGCCGTAGTCTTCGCCGGCCCACGGCGGCACGAACGACGCGCCGTCACCGTAGGACTGCAGTAGCTGTTTGGCGAAGAGACGGAGATGATCATGTTCCCAGGCAACGAAAATCAGCGCGTGGACGTAGCTGGGCTGCAGCAGAGCTTGCTGCAATTGGTCAATCTGGTCGAAGCCGATCTGGGTGTTGACCGGCATCCCGGCGAGAATCGCGGTGGGCTCGATGGTTGCCAGGGCACGCACATACGAGTAGCGCGGCCCAAAAATACCTTCCTTGACCTCGAATGCGGGGTCGGGCGCATAGAGTGCGTCGGGCTTACCATAACGGGCAAGTAGCAGGGGTGCCAGCGCCAGCGACCGGTTCAATCCTCTGCAGGTTAACTGCCCCAGACCGGCGGCGGGCTTCTCTCCATGGCGAATCATCACGATGGTTTCGCCATCGCGATGCGACGTTTGCGCGACAAGAAACGGAGCAACTCCGCAAGTAAATCCAAACAAAAGAGCCAGGAGAAGAAGCTGCTTCAAGCCAAGTGCGCTTCGCAATCGCTCCCTTCTCGGACGAAATAGCCGACTCATCCAAAAAGGTTATAGTATGTGCTCGATTCGTGAAACCTTCCGGCGGCCAGAACGTCACCTTCTACAGAACAGATACGCATGTGCAGATTGCTCTGTGACATGCGAGGAGAAAGGATATTCATGGGCTCATTCCGGTTCCTCGGTTCACTTGCTCTGATCGGCGGACTGACTGCCATCGTGCCGCCTGTTGCTTGCAACCTCCTGGCGCAACAAGCCAACCCTCAATCTGCTCCCGTGAGCCGACTAGTCGGGGCGGTAGTTTCGGTTAATGGTCAATCGCTCACCGTAAAGCCGGATACTGGACCGCCGACTACAGTAACAGTGGCCGATTCGGCGCGCGTGCTGGAAACGACGCCCGGAGCAAAAACGATTGCCGGTGCGAAACCGATTCATCTGACCGATCTGGCGGCTGGCGACCGTGTACTGGTCGCGGTGAGAGCCGCCGCGGATGGATCTGGTCCGACGGCGACAACGGTGATCGCCATGCGCGAGGCAGATATTGCGAAAGAACACCAGGCCGAAGAGGCAGACTGGCAACGGCGCGGCGTGGGGGGAATTGTAAAGACGGTCGACGCGGCGGCCGGGACGGTGACGGTTAATCACCTGAACACCGCGGTGACAATCCATACCACTCCTAAGACGGTGGTGCGACGGTATGAGCCCGGTTCCATCAAGTTCAGCGATACCAAGGTCTCCACTGTGGATCAAATCCATCCCGGCGACCAGCTTCGTGCCCGGGGAGAACGAAGCGCAGATGGCGCGGAGTTGCAGGCGGAAGAAATTGTTGCCGGCAGCTTCCGCAATCTTGCCGGGTCTGTGATTTCTACCGATGCGGCCGCGAATGCGGTGACGGTAAAGGACTTTGAAACTAAAAAGCCGGTCGTCATTCACCTGAATGCAGACTCGCAGTTGCATAAACTCGACCCAGCCATGGCACAAGCGATCGCGGAACGCCTGAAACCATCCGGAGGCAAGGGCGAGACAGGAGCGCACGCCGGCAGCCGACAGGGTGGACAGGCTCACCAAGCGAGTGCGCCGGCAACAACTTCCGCAACCGCCCCGGCTGGTGCAGCCCAAGTCACTACCGAGGCAGGCGGGACACACCATGGAAGCAGCGTGACTCAGATGTTGCAGCATGCACCCATGATCCAGCTACCCGACCTGCATAAGGGGGAAGCGGTCATGATCGTAGCAACGCAGGTTGCGCCCGGCTCGTTGACGGCGTGCACGCTGCTGGCTGGCGTGGAACCAATTCTGGATGCGTCGGCAGGCCAGAACTTGTTCAGCGCCTCGTGGAATTTGGGCGGACAAGGCGGTGGCGGTGGTGGTGGAGGCGGCGGCCAGCAATAGGGTGAAGATCGCTCGACATACAGCCAGGAATGTTTGAGGCCAAGTGGGTCGAGGTCAGGTCAGGCAGTTCCCGCTCGATGGATTATTGATCATTGCCGCCGGTGCCTCCATCTTCCTGAATCTGGGACGGCTGACCGCCTGCCAGAGGAACCGACCACAGAGTGCCGCCTTTCCCTCCCTGATATACAAAATCCTTCATCTCGATCTTCAGGGTGCACTTCTGTTCCTTGTCGCTGCCCAGTTCCGGCAGCAGCACGACCACTTCCAAATTGTTCTTACCGTACCGTGCCGGATACGTATCCGGCGCGAATGTGTGGCGAACCGGAGTGCTGCATGAATATTCAAAATCCATGCCCTGCTTCGCAGGCTGTCCAGGTTGGTTGGTAATTAGATTGCCATGGCCATATCCGATGGCATAACCGTGGCGGCCATGCCACCGGGAGTGAATCACTTGCAGGCGCATCGGATAGTCATCCGATTTTGCAGACATGGAACTCGCGCTCAGGATCAAAAAACCAAGCGCTGAAATGGCGAAGATTGTGCGCTTCAAACTAACAACAAACACGTGAGTCTCCCTCGAAAACGATCAATATAATTTGGCATGGTACACCGACGGCTCAGCGGGTGGACAAAAAATCATGAATGCAGAAAAGGCGTCCGCGTCGGGACGCCCTTTCAATGGTACACAAGAGAGTCAGTCAATCAGTTTGGTATCAAGACGGCATTGACAACTTGAATCACTCCATTGGACTGGATGACATTGGGAATGGTAATCGTCGCCATGCCGCCTTTCTCATCGCCAAGCGTGTACTTGCCGTCCTTCATGGAAACGGTCAGCGTGTCGCCCTGAACCGTCTTCAATTCAGCTTTGCCGCCACCCTGCTTGATCATTTTTTTTCAGATCCCTGTGATGATTCTTCCCGGCACCACATGGTAGGTAAGGATTTTCACCAGCGTTGGTTTATTTTCCGGCTTCAGCAGGTTGTCGACGCTGCTCGCAGGCAGCGCGGCAAAGGCCTCGTTGATGGGAGCGAAGACGGTGAATGGGCCGGGACCTTCCATCGTATCGACCAGGCGGGCAGCTTTGACGGCGGCGACCAGGGTGGTGTGATCCTTGGAATTGACGGCGTTTTCGAAGATGCTTTTCGTCGGGTACACGGCAGCTCCGCCGACCATAGGATCCTTTTGCGGGTTGGCGTGAAGGCCGAACCAGGCGAATGTGAGTGCCACCAGGAGGGTAAGCAAATTTTTCTTCATTGAGGATTTGTTGCTTTCAATGGATGCGTCGCAGTTGATGCATCGCTTAGTACAAGCCAGAGGCCGCGGTGGACGTGACCCGGATGAAACTCTGAATCCACCGCAGTTCTACAATAGGAAGCGGCGCAGGAAACTTTTCCTATGCCGAGTGACGGTTGCGCTTGTGCGCCGCCAACCGGGCTCGTATGATCAAGCGAAGAACATGAAAAAGACGGCCAAAGAGATGCAATCCACCCCGTTGCTGCGGGAAAAATCCCGCCTGATGTCTTCGTCGGAGATTGAGCGCACCCTGGTGCGGCTGGCGCATGAAATCGTCGAGAAGAATAACGGAACCGACGATCTGATGCTGGTCGGAATTCACCGGCGTGGTGTTCCCCTGGCGACGCGGCTGGCGAAATTGCTGGAGACAATCGAGAATAAGCCAATCGATGTGGGGACTCTCGATATCAGTTTCTACCGCGATGACCTGACCACCCGCGGACCCCGTCCCGTGGTAAACCCGGGCGATCTCGAATTCGACGTGACAGGTCGCGATGTTGTGCTGGTCGATGATGTGTTGTATACCGGACGCACAGTGCGCGCCGCGCTGGATGCCCTGATTGATCACGGTCGGCCGAAACGGGTGAGATTGTTGGCATTGGTTGATCGCGGACATCGTGAATTGCCGATTGAGGCGACCTTTGTCGGCCGCACCATCCAAACCACGGACCGTGAAATTATCGAAGTGAAGCTGGATGAAATTGATGACAACGAGCAAGTCCTGCTGATGGAAAGAGTCGACGGATGAACCCTGCGTGGCTCCTTTTTGCCACGGCAGTCGGATGATGTTGAACGGAAGTATGGCAATCAAACGGAAGACGGCGACAAGGAAAACGAATATAAAGGCGGCCCTTGCCAAGATCCCTGGCGACGGAGCGGGCAACAGCCATTCCTCTTCGACACGTCCTCTTCTGCCTCTTGAAATTTCTCCGAGCATCGCACCGCGGCACACAATTTCGGTGCCGCAATTCCACGCAACTGTTCCGCTGGGGTATGTCCATCCGGGTTCATCCATCTCAGTCACCCATTTCACGCTGGAGGATGTCGCTCGCATCCTGACGGAAGCTGCGGAAATGGAAGCGACGCCGGCGCAACGCCGTGCGCAACGCTATTCCAAGCGCCGCGTGGCGCTGCTGTTTTACGAGTCAAGCACGCGCACTCGAACCTCATTCGAGTTGGCAGCAAAATCTCTTGGCGCGGATACGACCCTGGTGAGCTCGTTATCTTCCAGCATTGAGAAAGGTGAATCGCTCAAGGATACGGGAATCACGCTGCGCTCGCTGGGGGCGGAATGCATTATTCTGCGGCATCCAAATTCTGGTGCGCCCTATGTGCTGGCGCGCTACACCGGCTTGCCGGTTTTGAATGCAGGCGATGGAAGCCACGAACATCCTTCCCAGGCGCTGCTGGATTTGCGAACCATTCTGGCCCATCTGCCGGCAAGCGCGCGAGCCGCGAACAAGCGAAATCACTTGATCCACGAACGCACATTGCAGGGAGTTACAGTCACGATTGTCGGCGACATCCTGCACAGCCGCGTGGCGCGCTCCAACGCATTGCTGCTGCCCAGGCTGGGTGCGCGGGTTATTTTCTGCGGGCCGGAGAGCTTGTTGCCGGGCTATGCAGCGGGCATTGGGCCCAGGGTGGAGATCGAACGGAATTTTGATCGCGCGTTGCAGCAGTCGAACGTTGTGATGATGCTGCGCATCCAGAAAGAGCGGCTGGCTGGCCTCGAGATCGACCTGGAAGACTATATAGAACAGTATCAGTTACATAATCAGCGCCTGACTACGTTGGCGCCGGAAGCGATCGTTCTCCATCCGGGGCCGGTGATTCGGGGACTGGAAATCACCAGCGAAATTACAGATGGGCCGAACTCGGTGATTGCGGAGCAGGTGTATCACGGCTCGATCATCCGCATGGCGCTGGTGGCGCGCGCACTGGATGCACATCCCAAAAGAAATGAACAATCGAGTAAGAATCGATGACAGCAATGTTGATTCAAGGCGGCCATGTTGTCGATCCTTCCACTGGAACGAACGAGAGACGTGACGTGTATGTGCGCGACGGTCGCATCACCGAAGTGGAAATGCCCGGCAAGCTGACCGCGTTGGCCAAGAAGGAAAAGACGACTGTCATCAATGCAACCGGAATGGTGGTCGCGCCCGGACTGGTCGACATCCACGTGCATCTGCGGGAACCTGGCCAATCCTATAAAGAGACGATTGAAACTGGAACGCAGGCGGCGGCCGCGGGCGGATTTACCAGCGTCTGCGCGATGCCGAATACATCGCCGATAAATGATTCGCCTGAGACCACGCGATGGATGCAGGCCGCGGATCGCAAAGCTGTTGTGCGTGTATTTCCCATTGCCGCGGCCACGCTGGGAAGTCGTGGCGAAGCGGTTGCGGATTACAAAGCACTGCAGGCTGCTGGTGCGGTTGCCGTATCGGATGACGGCAAGCCGATCTTGGAAAACAACGTCATGTTTGAGTCGCTGGTGCAGGCGGCGCGCGTCGGACTGCCTGTGATTCAGCATGCAGAAGACACACGAATCACGCACGGAGCGAGCATGAACGCCGGCGCTCTCTCATTTCGTCTGGGATTGCGTGGCATGTCGGTCGATGCCGAAAGCGGCATAGTAGAACGCGATATTGAGTTGCTGTCGCGAATGCGCAAAGGCGATCCCTCCAGCCGCGCACATCTTCATGTGGCCCACCTCTCAACGGCAAAAGCGCTGGAGGCAGTGCGTCGTGCAAAACGCAGCGGGCTGCATGTCACCTGCGAAGTGGCGCCGCATCATTTTGCTTTAACGCAGACGGCCATCGGCGACTACAATACCGATGCGAAAATGAACCCGCCCCTGCGCAGCGAAGAAGATCGTGCAGCCCTGATCAGCGGCATTCTGGACGGAACCGTGGATGCCATCGCCACCGACCACGCTCCACACGCATTGCATGAAAAGGAACAGGAATTTGAGCGAGCGCCCAACGGCATCATCGGACTGGAAACAGCGCTGGGCTTGTCTCTGCTAGTTCTACATCGCCAGCATCGCATGCCGCTGATGCGGGTATTGGCGCTGCTGAGCAGTCAGCCGGCCCAGGTGTTGCGTTTGAAAGATCGCGGATCGCTGGCAACGGGTTCATTCGCGGATATCGTTTTATTCCGGCCCAATGACGATTGGCAATTTCGCGCGAGTGAATCGAAATCGAAGTCGAGGAACTCTCCGTTCGACGGAGCCAAATTACCCGGACGCATCCAGATGACCATCAGCGAAGGCCGCATCGTTCACGACGCGCTGCACTCGTAACCGGACGTCTCTTTCCTGCGGCCGAGCCACGGCAAAAGCTGCAACATCGCAGAACAACCGAAACCGCCGACGCCGCCGAAATACCTGGCTTGCGCCGAGTCCTGCACAACGCCTTCATTGTCATCCAACGCCCAAAATCGCGATGCCCGCAAAGGGTTGTGCCGGGGTGAATCGTGCTAACTCGTATTGCTATAATTTTTCTACAACATTAAATCGTATAGTTTCATCGTTCATTGCACGCCTATTGAATCCCACAACACACTGCTTTTCATCCTGATCCGTCAATGGAGAACTGGAATGGAGACTCTTTCGCCAGCTGCGCCGGACTTGTCGAGTCGCAAACAACGAATTCTGCGCGCGTGGAGCACTTTGGCCTTCGCTCTCCTGATTCTGGCGGTCGTGTATGTGCCTTCGGGAGCTGCGCAGGTGACTGCATCATTGTCAGGCACGGTCACCGACGCATCGGGCGCCGCCGTTGCTTCCGCATCGGTCACGATACGGAATATCAACACGGAATCCGTTCGCCGCGACATCACGAATACAAGCGGCCGGTTTCAGGTTCTATCTTTGGCTGTTGGCGATTACGAGGTCAGCGTCAAAAAAGCCGGATTCACAGAAGCGGTCAGGACCGGCATCCACCTGGCGGTCGACCAGGCAGCGGCGATTGATTTCCGTCTGCGCGTGGGAGACGTCAGCCAACAGGTGGTTGTGCATGCAGACGCTCCCCTTGTGAACGTCAATACAGGTGACATTTCAGGTCTGGTGGGGGAAAGACAGATCCAGAATCTACCCCTGAACGGCCGCAGCTATGATGAACTGCTGACCCTGAACCCCGGGATTGTAAATTTTACATCCGAGAAAACTGGCGGAGTCGGCGTATCTAACTCCACAGTAGGAAATAATTTTGCGGTCTCCGGCAATCGGCCGCAACAGAATTTGTTCTTGATGAACGGCGTGGAATTTACAGGCGCGGCAGAGAACAACATGCAGCCGGGCGGCGTCAGCCAGCAATTGCTCGGCGTCGAAGCGGTTCGGGAATTCAATGTTCTGCGCGATTCTTATGGAGCGGAATATGGAAAGAGACCGGGAGCCCAGGTCCTGATCGTTACTCGCTCAGGATCGAATCAAGTGCATGGAAGTGCCTATGAATTCCTGCGGAACAATGCATTCGATTCTCCCAACTTTTTTGACCAGGGATCGGCGCCTCCGTTCCAGCGCAACCAGTTTGGAGCGGCTCTGGGCGGACCGGTGCAACGGAACAAAACGTTTCTTTTCGGCAACTATGAGGGGTTTCGGCAACACCTGCACCAGACCGGCGTGGATCTGGTTCCTGACAACAACGCGCGCCAAGGATTCTTGCCATGCAAGCTGGTGACGCCCGCGCCGAATCCGTGCCCTCCCTCCGGCCTGGTCGATGTCGGGCTCGCGCCGGGTGTTGAGCCGCTCTTTGCCTTGTGGCCGGTGCAGACTCCTAATGCTCCTGACTACGGCGGTATCGCTGTGGCGTATAACAATCCGCTGCAAACTATTCGAGACGATTTCGGCACCGTCCGGCTGGATCGCACATTTTCCCAGAGCGATTCGTTCAGTTCTGTCTACACCATCGACGACAGCGCGGACGTGACGCCCACCAGTAGCAATCTATACAGCACCGATTTGGAAGGCTTGCGCGAGCAGGTGCTGAGCCTCGACGAGATTCATGTCTTTACGCCGACCCTGCTGAACACAGCTCGCCTGGGATTTTCGCGTGCTGGCTATTTCTTTACCGGAGAGCCTTCACCGGGAACCCCGGCTGCGGACCTGCCCGGATTTGTGGACAGCCATCCGGTCGGCGCCGTTGTGGTCGGCGGAAGCTCGGCGTCGAATCCGGCGGCGCAGGTGAGCCTTGCAGGAAGCAACAATGGCAGCAACCTGCATGTCAGGCGGAATCTGTTCACTTACGAGGATCGCGTCACATGGACCAACGGAAGTCATCAATTCACTTTCGGCGGATGGTTTCAGCGCCTCCAATCGAACGAAGAACTCGCACTCAGCCAATTCGGTCAAGCCACGTTTACTGGCTTGCAGCAATTCCTTACAGGAACCGTCGGAAACTTCGTCTACGATCCAGCTCCGACCGAAATGAACTGGCGGTCGTGGCTAGGTGCGCTCTATGCGCAGGATGTGATTCGGGTGACGCCGAAGTTGACGGTGTCGCTGGGATTTCGCGATGAATTTACGACTGGCTGGAATGAAGCGCATGGTCGTGCGGCAAATTTTGTATTCGTGGATCACGTGATTCAGACTCAGCCGAGAATTGCGAATTCCGCTTTCACCGTGAACAACGCGAAATTCCTTCCGCAGCCGCGCATCGGCATCGCGTGGAGCCCGTTCGGCTACGGCACGGTTTTGCGGGCCGGGTTCGGAATGTACAACGATCTGCAGGATGCGCTCGGATATCGGATGGACCAGAACGCCCCGTTCAATCCGACGTATGGCGTTTCAGCACTGCCGGTGTCAGAGCTTCCTTTGCCAACTTCGCCGGTCCCCACGAAGGCAAAGGTTCTGCCTGCGGGTGTTCAGCCAGACATGAAGACGCCGACTCTCATCTCCTATAGCCTGGGGATTGAACAGGAGCTCTCTGCGAACACGGTTCTGCGAGTGGGTTATGTTGGTTCGCACGGATATCATCAGATGCTGAGTCTGGACGACAACGAGCCGACTCCGACGGTGTGTCCAGGGTCGCCGTGCCCCGCCAACTACCCTGCCAACTTTCCCGTTCCGCTGGCGGGCGCAACTATTCCGACGGGCGCGTATTACATTCCCGCTGGAACGCCGCTCGCGAATCCGGCGCTGGGCGCAGCGTGGGCATGGTTTGCGGTCGGGACAAGTTCTTACAATGCGCTGCAGGTGGACTTAACGCACCGCTACAGCAACGGGCTTGCGCTGCGCGGCGTGTACACGTGGTCGAAGGCACTGGACGATGGCGACTCGCTGAATGCCACTACGGCCGGCAACGCTCCTGGACTGGTGTCGAACCCATTCGATCTGCGGGCAGACCATGGTCTCGCGACGTATGACGTGAGAAACCTTGGCGTCATCAGCGCGACTTACGATCTGCCTTTCGGATACGGCAAGCGGTACCTGAAAGAGGCTTCAGGAATTCAAAACGTACTCTTCGGCGGCTGGGTCGCAAACTCGATCGTGACGTTACAGTCGGGTTTCCCATTCACGCCA
>JAZKAG010000100.1:0-4335 GCA_040389265.1 Acidobacteriota bacterium | reverse complement strand
ATCGACGGCACTGGGCTGCCGTTCCTGGTTCGCGGCCGCGGCGCGGTCGAGGGCGGAACGGTACAGATCGACGCGTCGGGCTCCTCGCAGTTCGTCTCGGGCCTGCTGCTCTCCGGAGCCGCCTTCACCCAGGGCCTGGTGTTCGTGAACGGCATGCTGTACGAGTCGACGGGCCTGCGCGGCCAATCCAGCTTGCGCATGGTCGATCTGGCATCGGGCAGGGTGCTGCAGCAACATGACCTGGCTGCGAAATATTTCGGCGAAGGACTGACCGACTGGAAGAGCCAGCTAATTCAGCTTACCTGGCAATCGCATGTCGGATTCGTGTATGACACGTTCAGCTTTCGAACCCTTCGAACCTTTACCTATCCATGGGATGGGTGGGGACTGACGCACGACAGCCGCCACTTGATTTTGAGCGATGGCACGTCGGTTCTCCACCTGATGGATCCGTCGACGTTTAAGCCAGTGGGAAAGATTCAGGTGACGGCGGACGGGAAGCCGGTGCTGAATTTGAATGAGCTTGAATATATCCACGGAGAGATTTACGCGAACATCTGGGAGACGAATCGTATTGCGCGCATTTCTCCGGCGACGGGCAAGGTGATCGAGTGGATCGATCTGTCGGGGTTGCGGCCGCCCTCGGTGCAGCAGAACGACGATGCTGTTCTGAATGGAATTGCCTACGACAGCCAGCATGACCGGCTGTACGTGACTGGGAAGCTGTGGCCCAATCTGTATGAGATCAAGCTGGTTCCTGCAGCCAGCCATTCCCGGTGAGAGAACTTTTATTCTGGTCGGCAGCGTTCTGCAGCCGCCGCAACAAGGTGTGCGGAGAAGTGTCCGCTTGACACATCGGCGAATGCAAGCAATCCTAGTTGTTTCACCCATACAGGTCATGATTGCTGTCTGATGGTTGCGAATGGAGTGGTCGCTCTCAAGTGAAAGTGCGTGTTTTCTATCACGATAAGTGTTTCGATGGCGCCTGTTCGGCGTCGTTGTTCGCGCGCTTCCATCGCGAACGCATTGCCCCAGACGCGGACTATGAATTCTGCGGGCTGGTGCACCGCGCAGGTGCCTTGTTTGACGAGAAGGAATTTACCGGCGACGAGAATGCCATTGTCGACTTTAAGTATTCCGCTTCTCCGGCGATTACGTGGTGGTTCGATCATCACCTGAGCGCATTCCTTACTCCAGCGGATCATCAGCATTTTCTGGATCAGCAGAAAGACCCGGCGATTCGCGAGCGAAAGTTTTACGATCCCGACTATGTCTCGTGTACGGGGTTCATCGCGCACATTGCGGCCACCCATTTTGGATTTGACGCCTCGCCGGTGGCCGAGCTGATTCGATGGGCCGACATTGTGGATGGGGCGCAATATGAAAGCGCGGAGAGCGCCGTGGAAATGGCCGCGCCGGCCATGAAGCTGACCATGGCCATCGAATCGACGCAGGACCCCGGGTTTGTTCCCAAATTGATTCCACTGCTGACGGAGATGAGCCTGGCGGACGTTCTGGATCAGCCGTTTGTGCGCGAGCTGATTCCGGGATTGCTGGAACGACATTACCAGGCACTGGAGCTGATTCGCGAACGCTCCACGTGCGAACAGGGGACGATTTATTTCGACATCACGGATCATCCGCTGGAAGGGTACAACAAATTTATTCCGTACTATCTGCATCCCGAGGCGACGTATAGCATCGGCCTGAGTCGCTCCAGTTTCCGCACCAAGATTGCGGTGGGATCGAATCCCTGGACGCGGGTTCCGGCGGAACAGATGGTGAACCTGGCGGTGATCTGCGAACGGTATGGCGGAGGCGGCCATGCGCGGGTGGGGGCGATCTCCTTTCCGCGGGAGAAAGACGATCTGGCTCGCAAGGCGGCGGGCGAAATTGTGGCCGAGTTGCGCGCCCACGATCCGACCCGCTTGCAAGAACTTTCTGCGCGATAGCAACAGAACAATCCAGGTGGCTCCCCGATGTTTCGCTATCAAACGAAGTTTCTATTGTCCGCCACCAGCGCAGCGCAATTTCCGGCGGCGACCGCGCCCGAGATTGCTTTTCTGGGCCGATCGAACGTGGGCAAATCCAGCCTGATCAATGCACTGTTAGGGGAGCCCGCGGCGCGGGTGTCTTCAACTCCGGGAAGAACGCGAGCGATTAATTTTTTCGCGCTGCAAGTGGGGTCGCAGCCGCGTCCGGAACTGATCCTGGCGGATCTGCCTGGCTACGGGTACGCAAAAATCTCGCGCTCCATCAGCGCCGAGTGGCCGGCATTCATCAATCCCTATCTTGCCGAGCGTGAAACGCTGGCCGCGTGCGTGTGCCTGGTCGATATGAATGTGCCGCCGCAACCGGGCGACGTGATGCTGGCGGAATATCTGGACAGCATGCACCGACCGCGCATTCTTGTCGGGACAAAGGCGGATAAGTTGTCAGGGAATCAGCGGGTGGTTGCAACCCGGCGGCTGCGGGAGGCGCTGGAGACCGATGACATTCTTGTCTGCTCCGCGAAAGACGGGCGGGGGATTGCGGCATTGTGGAAGGCAATCCACGAGATTGCCGAGGCCGCGAAAAGGTCGGCCGCGGAATCGATGTAGGATGGCGGCGGACGATTCAGGCTACAGTGCGATCGATAGTTCTGTACCATCCGGAGCTTGCCAGGCGAGAGTGGCGGGCGATTGAATTTCTCCAGCGGCCAGCGCGTTTTGGAATGCGAGCTTGAGGCGATCCAGTTCCTGCTGCCGCATGTTGAGAACGCGCTGCAAGGGGCGCTGGCGGTGGAAGTAAGCGGGCGCATGCTGCAGCCATCCGCGACGAATGGAATCATCCGCCGGCAATTGTTGGAAGGCAAGCTGATCCATTCTGCGCAGGCCGGTTAGGCTGGCGGCGGTCCAATGCACTTGAAGGGAATCGTCGGAACCGGGGACCGTTGCGGTTGGGCGAATGAACTGGATGGCGCCGCGCTCGACAAAGGTGAGCAGCGCGGGACTATAGGGAGGGACCGATGCGCTGGCGGAGGGCGCGCAATCGGCGACCAGGTCCGGCTGGACTCCACGCTCGACCATGGCCGGCAGAATGGCAGATGGCTCGGCAAGCAGCCCCACCGACAGAGCCTTCTTCTTGCGGACTTCATTCTTGAGCACGCGCAGGGATTCGTCGAGCGTGTTCACCATAAAGTCGCAGGAACCATTGCGGACCGCGGCCTTCAAATGCTCGGTGGAGGGATCGATACCGAGGAAGGTTCCACCGGCAATGATCATGGCGAGGGCGAGTTCTGCGCCTTGCTGGCCATATCCGACGCAAGTCAGCAGACGTCCTGCCAGCCCTGGCGCGGCAGGGTCGGCGAATTGTTCGCCACGAATGGATTGCAGTTGAATGTAAGCAGGATAGACTGCGGACTGGCTGGGTTGATCGCTCATAGAGCATTTTCCTAGGGAAGCTACAGCAGGGGCTAAAGCCCGACTAATTTTCAGCCGCTTGCGGCCCGACAAAAGTCGTGCCCTGATACAGAGCCATCGTTTCTTCGCAATCTACTCAGCATTCGAACTGGATCGCCACACATGTGGAATCCCAGGTCTCAGAAGCGAGGCCTGGGGCACCGCCGTGGGTAAAGGCTGAAGTTGTGTCGTGATACAAAGCAAGTCCCGACTGGACAACACTCGGATTCCGTCACCATTGCGAATAGGGCTCACCGTTGCTGCCGGGCAGCTCTGAACCGCTGTGCACATCATTAATGCCGGTCTGCGTCTGATCGACGCTGCTGTAGGCGTCCGACTGATCCGGGACCCAGGTAGTGTTGCTGTGCGTCATGGGGTCGACGGGGAGTGACTTCAAATAGCCAGCCTGCACCAGGTCGTCAAGGGACTGGGGAGCCGCTTCTTTATCTTCAGTGTATTGCTCGATGGCATCCCGCATGGTGTGGAGGTCCTGGCGCAGGGCGGCTTCTTTTGCGCTGCGGATGGCGGAGATAAAGCTGGGAATAGCGACTGCCATGAGGACGGCCATGATCGCCATCACCACCATCAACTCCACCAGCGTGAAGCCGCGCTGACTGGAAGGCAGCGTGGCCGTTGGCGGCAGGAAGCGGCTCCGGCGGCGCTTGAACAGCATGGTGCGGAATGAGTCTGACATCGATTGTCTCGCGGCTACCATGTTTTGTACTTAGTCCCATCCAGGGCGGTACCCTCGGAGGCGGAGTGCACGTCGAACACATCCTGACCGCCCCAGGAATCACTGTCGGGATCGTCCTGCATCGAGCGCAGCACCCAATCTTTTTTTCCGGTCATGGGATCGACAGGAACCTGGCGCAGAAATTTCACTTTTTTGCCTTGC
>JAZKAG010000099.1:26954-28872 GCA_040389265.1 Acidobacteriota bacterium | reverse complement strand
GAGATGCGTGGGCACTCCTTTGAGTGACGAAGCCGCGGGAGTCGAGCAATTCTCCGGCGATCAGTTTGACGCGAGAGCCGCGCGGACCGTGCACGGCGATTTCTGGCCATCCAGAAGAATTCTCTCCCAGGTCGTAGACGGTAAGGCCGGGCTTTGGATGGGAGATCTTGACGGGATCATAGCGGTTGAAGAGGCGGATGGGAGGAATGGTTTCGGGCACAAGGATACCGCCGGGACCGGTGACGATGGCGACACTCGACCAGTGTTTCGCGTTGAAGCCGGGAAGGTCCCAGCCAGTTTGCTGCAGTCGCGCGTCGTAATCCTCTCCGCCATAGATGGAAGTAAATGTGATGGGACCGGGAGCGGTCTTCCATGCACCATTGCTGACGATGGATTGGGAGGAACCATCGGAGAATTTGACTTCGAGTTGCAGGATGAGTTTGGGGTGGCCGAAGGAGCCGTGGAATTTCTGGTATCGACCGGGAGTGATGGGCACGTTATACATTCCATTACCCAACATGACGCCGATGGCGTTGATTCCGGGGTGCAAGAGAGGGGTGACGTCATAGGTGCAATAGAAGATGTGCTTGTGATAGTCGCTCCACGCTGGGTTTAGGACAGTGTCAGTTACATTTCTGCTATTGATGTGGGCTTCGAACTGCCCCAGGCCGGAAAGGTACAGGGTGGCGCTGGAGATTTTCTTCGAAAGGAAGAATTCATCGCGAAAGAGAGGCAGCGGCGCGAGATTTGCTGCGGCAGAGGAATCTGACTCTGCGGCGATCCATTGCGCGCGGGCCAGTGGCTGGGAGGAGGCGGCGGCCAATTGCGCCGCAGAAGATGTCGCTGCCGATGCAAACAGAACGAGAATTGAAGCGAGTAGCCAGGATGGTGCGCAGCGCATGGGATGCATGCCTCAAGCGGGAAGGGTTTCATCTGAACGGAGCGAACGCAAGCTGCAACGCGATTATTGGGATGGTGGCGAATCGGTCTTGGCTTCCTGGATGGCGGCATTCCATTCGTCATCGGAGGAGAGACGGACGGCACCATTCTTCATAGCCCAATCGATAAAACCTGGCGGCGGATTTTCAATGTCGAGAATATTGGCTAGACGAATGGAGCTGATATCTCGCCACAGGATTGCGTTCAAGTTGGCATTGCGAAGATCGGCACGGCTTAGGTCGGCACGGCTGAGATTGGCGTGGCTAATGTTGGCTGCTGTCAGGTCGGAGTCGCTCAAGTCAGCACCGGAAAGGTCTGTGGTCGCCAGCGAAGCCCCGCGGAAGTTGGCAGACTGCAAGTTGCAAAAGGTCATGGTGGCGCGATCGAAGACGCTGTTCCGGAGATCGGATGAATCCATGTCGCAACGATCGATTTGGGCAGCAGGAAGGCGAATGCCGAAGAGAAACGCATTGTCGTCCGCCTGAATGCCGACGAGAGATACGCCATCTTGATTGAGCTGCTGCATGGCGTCGATGCGGCCGCCGTTGCCTCCCTTGCCTTGCGCGGAGTTAATGACCTGCCACGCCTGATAATGACGCTGCTTGGTGCGATTTCCACTTTCGGAAAAATAAAAAATGACAGCGACTAAAACAGAGAACAGGCTGAGATATTCCAGAACTTCCAGCAGGACCCAGCCACCAAGCGACCATGCCACCCACTCCAAAAGCCAGTTGCAGGCGTGAATCGGCAGGGCCCAGCGCGGCTTGGCCTGACGCCGATGCTCTCGCCAGGGGTTTGGCTTGGGGCGCTGCTCTCGCATTGAATAAGGTCTCCGGGAGAAATGGGGTGCTTTGAACTAGAAGTATATTTGGGCAGCGGACGAGTCGGGCGAAACTTTTCGGAGGGTACGCGTGGCGTGGTGCCGAGAAATGTATGTCTGAAGGGTGAGGCAGGTTCGACTCGCCTTCGCTCGCTCAGG
>JAZKAG010000099.1:0-26944 GCA_040389265.1 Acidobacteriota bacterium | reverse complement strand
CGGGTTGGGGTAGAGTTTATGGCGGGCGGACTCGATCATGGTGTTGACCAGCGCGAGGGGCAGACCAACGACGTTGAAGTAGCAGCCCACGATGCGCGGAATCCAGCGGCTGGCGTGGCCCTGGATGGCGTAGGCACCCGCCTTGTCCATGGGCTCGCGAGTGGCGACGTAGGCGAGGATTTCTTCTTCTGACAACGTGAGCATGGTGACGCGGGTGGTTTCGGCGGCGACTTCCACACCGAGCGGCGAGATGAGGCAGACGCCTGTGATGACCTGGTGAGTGCGGCCGGCGAGCAGGTGAAGCATGCGGGCGGCATCCGCGTCGTCGACGGGCTTGTTAAGGATTTCGTGATCACAGACGACGGTGTCTGCGCCGAGGACGAGCAGGGGATCGTCGTGGGAGGGGGTGTGGGATTTCTGGTGGGCGTTGAAAACCGCTTCGGCTTTTTCGCGGGCGAGACGTTTGACCAGGTGGACGGGATCTTCGTTGGGGCGAGGATCTTCATTGACCGGAATGGATTCGACTTGAAACGAGAAGCCGGCCTGGGTGAGAAGTTCGCGACGTCTTGGGGATGCAGAGGCAAGAATGAGCATGAGTTCCAGCGATTTCATCGTGAGTGATGATGGATGTCAAAAAAAATGCTAGCGGACGAAAACTTCCATGCCGCGAGTGGTGCGGGTGCCCCAGGCCATGCGGGGCGTATTGTGGGCAACGCCAATGCGACCCATAGGACCGACCAGGATGATGCCGCCGTGACCGCCGAGCCGGTGAAAGAGGTAGGCGATGGCTTCTTCCGCGGCCTGCGCGGGAGGCGTGCCTTGCTGGACGCGATCGACGGCCCACTTACCGAGCACTAGTTTCATGATGGGCTCGCCCCAGCCGGTGAGCGAAACCGCTGCAGAAAGATTGTCGGCGTAGCAGCCGCAGCCGATGAGCGAGGAATCGCCCACGCGGCCAGGAGACTTATTCAGCGTGCCGCCGGTGGATGTGGCAGCGGCAAGATTGCCGCGACCATCGAGAGCGACCGCCCCGACCGTATCGTGTGAGTTGGCTGATTGCATGGCGCTCAGCTGCGGCGAAACTGCAGGCGCGCTGCGAGGACGGTCGGAGGTTCGCAATTTTTGCTGTGTGGCGGCTAGATGACGGCGTTCGCGATCGATCACCAATTCTGAATTGTCGATGAGGGGCATGCCGTGTTCCGCCGCGAAAGCCTCCGCGCCCGCGCCGACAAAATACACATGCGGGCTAAGATCCATCACCAGGCGAGCGGCGCGGATGGGATTGCGCAGTCGTTCCACGCAGGCGATGCCGCCGGCACGAAGTGTGTTGCCATCCATTAACAGTGCGTCCAATTGCACGCGGCCATCGTTGGTGAGGAAGCTGCCTCGACCGGCATCGAAAGCTTCATCATCTTCCATGATGGTGACGGCAGCCTCGACGGCATCGACGGCGGACGCGCCTTTTTCAAGCAGCGCGTAACCGGCTGCGAGGGCGCTTGTGACACCTCGCCGATGAGGCTCGACTAACTCGTCGGGGATGTCCCATGCGCCGCCATGAACGACGAGGACGGGTGCAATTTTGAAGCTCACGGAATCTATTGTAGTGGGTGGCAGGAAGCGAAAATCTTTCCAGTTGGTGAAAGAAATTGGTTGCTTGCGGCAAGGCCAGTCGCGTTCATGGGCTGGAAGGACGGGCGACATTTTGTCGAACAAATGGTGCAGGAAGAGCTATAGATGCTGGACTGTTCGTCCAAGATTCGCCCGCCTCCCTTAAGAAAAGCGAGATTTTCGGGGCGGCGGCACGGCTAGGCCAGTGCGGTTGTCAGGTCGGGATCGATGGTCAGGATCGAGTCAGTACAGGTGAGCCTGAAGACGTCGAGCAACTGCTTGCGAGGCGCGACCAGGCGGAGTTGACCGCCGACAGTCTTCATCCTGCCATAGAGCAGCATCAGCAAGCCGAGCCCGGCGCTATCGGCATATTCCACGCCGGACAAATCCAGGATCAGCTTCATGGTTCCGTCCCAAGCGAGCTTGTTAATGGTGGATTCCACCTCATGGAGGCGCATCCCGAGATTCATTCGACCGGTGAGTTTTACGACAACGGTGGTGGCATCAATTCGCTCGACTTCCGCCGTGAGATTCATGCTGATCGGCCCTCTTTTTCGCAATATGCCGCAAAGACGCGGGTTCTGTTGCAACGTCAACGGACGGGGGCCGGGCGACGTGTCTGCTCATAGGTATAGCGGATGCGGTGAACGACTGTAATGGTGGAGAGCACGGCCAGCACCCAGAGGACGGGCGCCATGGCTCCCCAGCGGTTGAAGAGGGCGCCAAGGATGATGAGCACAACCCGTTCCGGTCGCTCCATAAAGCCGACCTTGCAGGAGCCGATGAGGGCTTCGGCACGGGCGCGGGTATAGCTCACCATCAAGGACGTGACCATGACAAAGGCCGCGAGGAAGACGTAGAAAAGGCGGTCGGCACGGGCATAGTAGACGAGCAGGCCAAAGAACAGGGCGACGTCGGAATAGCGATCGATAACGGAGTCGAAGAAGGCGCCGAAGACAGTGACCTGCTGGGTCTGGCGCGCGACGCGGCCATCCACCATGTCAAAGATGCCGGCACCAATAATGACCAGGCCCGCGTAGATAAACATGCGGACATTGTTATGGGGTCGGGCGTAGCCGAACAGAAAGGCGGCGCCGGTGTTTATGACCAGGCCCATGAAGGTAAGAACGTTGGGCGAGATGCGGGTCAGGGCCAAACCATCCACAATCTTCTGCAGGATGAAGCCGCAACCTCTTCCGAACGCGCTTGTCCAGGTCATTTCAAACCGCCATAGGGTTACGCTGCCACCGCACGACGAGACTACTCCTTGGCGTCGTGGATGGTGAAGAGTTCGAGAATCTCCAGCTCGCGGTTGCCGTTGGGGGTAACAACCGTGGCGACATCCCCGACCCGCTTGCCGACCAGGCTGCGGCCGATGGGCGAGGTGGTGGAGATGAGGCCTTTGTTAACGTCGGACTCCTCACTGGTAACGAGCTTGTACTCGATCTTTTCATCTTTGGAAGAATCATAAACCAGCACGGTGGAGCCGAAGGCAGCGCGATCGCGGGGAATGTTCGAGAGGTTGACGAGGGAAAGCTCCGACATGCGCTGCTTGAGCTGACCGAGGCGCGCGTTGACGAATACTTGGCGTTGCTTGGCCATGTGATACTCGGCATTTTCGCTGAGGTCGCCGAGCGAGGCTGCCTTCTTGATTTCCAGGGGAAGCTCGTGGGTCAGCTCATGCTCCAACTGACGAATCTCCGCTTCCAATACTTTCTTAATATGTTCCGTCATGGGATTATCCGGGACCGCATAGATACAGAAATAGATACGCGAAATCCCCTGCCATCGGGATGCCACGGCATCGGCTTATTGCAATTCAACCATTATACCGGGGATGGCAGAGGGTTTTGAAGAGGCGGCGCGTAGTCCGTTTCTTGCTGGAGGGGCTTGGTTTCTCCCGCTCGAGCCAGCGGAAGCCTTGAACAGACCGCCATGCCGCGGAATGGAACCTTGCGGCGCATGATTCGGGAATCAATTGCGCTGCTGGGAGTGAAAGATCTCGGCCACGCGGTCGAGGGTGTCGATTTCTTCGACCGGCTTGTCGGAGCGCAAGCGCAGGATGCGGGGAAATCGGAGGGAATAGCCGCTATCGTGCCGGTCGCCCTGCATGACGTTGTTGAAGGCAACTTCGATGACTATTTTTGGCTCGACGATCAATTGGCGGCGGTTCGATTCCACGGTGTGCTCGAGGAACCACTGGGTCATGGTGAGGATTTCCTCGTCCGTCAGTCCACTGTACGCTTTGCCGATATTGCGTAGATGGGAGCCATCACGCACGGCAAAAGTGTAGTCGCTCAGAACGGAGGCGCGTCGACCATGACCGTATTCAACGGCAGTGACGACAACGTCTAATGTTGCCAGTTCACGCTTGAGTTTGATCCAGGCCGATCCGCGGCGGCCGGGTTGATAGGTCGAGTCGAGTGATTTGAGCATGAGGCCTTCATTGCCGCGTGCCTGCGCTGCGGTGAAGGCTTCGTCAATTTGTGCAGGAGAAGTTGCATGAGAAACGGGGGCGAGTTTCAGCCGTGCGGGTGTGTCGTGCGGGATTGTAACTGTGTCGGCGGCAAATAGAGAAGCCTGAGGAACTGCGGATATCGCGCGCACGGTTTCTGCATCGACGGATTGCAGGGCGGCCTCTGTCCAGGTTTGCAGGCGGGCTCGTCGAAGGCGAAGAGAGGCGGCAAGGAGCAGATCGTCTCCGGCTAAAAGGAGATCGAAGGCCATGTAGATGACGGGGGCATCCGCGCGCATGGACTCGGTGACCCGTTTGCGGCTGAGACGCGGCTGGAGAGAGGTAAATGGGAGAGCTCGATCGGCAGCGAAGTCCCAGGCAAGAATTTCTCCATCGAGAATGGCTGGAGTGCTGACGGCAGAAAACCATTCTGCGAGTTCTGGAAAGCTGGCGGTGATGTCTTCGCGGGTGCGAGAAAAAATACGCACACGGCCGGGCTGTTGCGGGTCGCCACAATGTACCTGGGCGCGCATGCCATCGTACTTGTCTTCAATCTGGGCGGTTGGTTCGGACTGAGAGGCCCGGGCTGTTTGGCCGGGGACGTCATCGGCGGCGAAGCGAGCGTAGGCTTCCTCGGCATTGGCGGCGGGGGTGGCCAGCATAAATCCCAGGGGATGAAACATTTTAAAGCGGGCGGTTGCCAGCTTGTCCTGTCGAGCTAAGTCGACCGCTTGCGCCAGATCTCCCAGGAGCATTCCGGCGTGACGAACCGCTGCGAGGTCACGATCGGTAGCGGCGGCGATGGCTTCTTCGACCAGGCTTTGCTTGACGCCGGTGCGCATGTCGCCGGTCATCAGCTTGACAAGATATTTCGCTTCCAGGGGAGAGAGCGACCGCAGCAGGTCCACTAGCTGCGCCGATTTTGCCGCCTGAGTTCGTGCGGAGGTCAGTGCATCGAGGCGGCCGGCAATGTCTGCGAGAGTGAGGTGCTTTGGGTCAATGTTGGATGTGAGCAGCAATTCCTCCGCGGAAGCGCCCAGGTCGCCATATTTGCGATAGACGGCATGGAAACGATCGCCGTCGACGTGGGTCACGGTTTCGAGGGCGCGCACAATCATCTGGCCGCCGACCTGAAGCTTGCGGGCATCGGTTTCAGGAAAGACCGCGCCGGTGAGGTACTGCACGGCGAGGCCGGCGTGGGCTGTATCGAGGGTTCGCAAGTATTGCGACATGGCGGCGCGTTTTGCGAGCTTGCTGCGAGTAGCTGCCAGCGTTTCGCACAACTCGGCGAATTGGAGCCACGAATTTTCTGGTACAGCCATGCTGCCTTTCTCCCTCGCGATGGGTCGGGTTGAAGTCCCAGGTTTCCCCGAATCTAGAGATGCCTCAGCCGGCAATGGAGCGAACTACTCTCGCCGGATTTCCTGCGACCAGGGTATCCGGAGGCACGTCGCGCGTGACGACCGAACCCGCGGCGACCACCGAGTTCTCACCAACTGTGACGCCACCGATGATGGTGACTCCGGCCGCGATCCAGACATTTTTTTCGATCACGATGGCCCTGCCCACCGTGGCAGCGCGCCGCTGGGAAGGCTCAAGAGGATGGCCAGTGGTGATGAGGCTGACATTCGGCCCGATCATCACATCGTCCCCAATGTCGAGGCCGCCCAGATCGTAGAAGGTGCAGTTCTGGTTGATGAAGACATTGCGCCCGACTCGGATTTCGTCGCCACCGGCAGTGAAGAATGGAGGAATGAGTAGAAAGCTTTCGTCAACTTTCCTACCGATGAGTTCGCTGAACAAAGCGCGAATTTCTTCGGCATCGTTGAACGTCAAACGGTTCAGGGCGGCGGTGATCGTCATGGCTCGCTTGACGTTAGCCAGCATAGCCGCGGACTCCGGCGTCCTGCTGTGAATGATCCTGGTGCCGTCGTGATTCGGCATTCGCTGTTTTCCCGGGGATTGAGATTGAGCCCGCGTTACGCCACTCGGAAGCGCTGAGCTTCTGAAAGTGTATCCATCACGGGGAGCGGCGGGAAATTCGATAGAAGGGCCATTCAAAATCGTCATGACTCTCTTTTTTCCTGGCAGACTGCCGCGCCGGAAACGCGTTACCATAGAGTTGGACAAGCACCCTATGCGGCAGACAGACATTTTTTGGCGAACCCTATCGCGTGCCATTCGCACCTCTGGTGAGACGCATTATTAGCGGCTGCCGCCGCCCTACGATGTTTTTTGTTTCCTCTTCGCTTCCAGAGTATCCACCTTAATTTGCTGAAATGGCCGGTTTTCGGCGCATGACGCTTTCGGCCCATGGACATGAAATATGCTTGAACGACTGACACAACTCGAAGCGCGGTATGACGACCTTTCTGCCCAGATGGCCGATCCGGCACTGGTCTCGGATCAGCAGCAATATCAAAAAATCACCAAGCAACATCGCGATCTGCAGGAAGTAGTGGAAAGCATTCGCGAGTTGAAGCGAATTGAGCAGGGACTCGCCGAAGCGAAAGCGATGATGGCCGAACCCGATGCCGACATGCGCGCCATGGCAGAGGAAGAGCTGGCGCAATTGGAAGGAGAGCGGCCCGCGGTGGAAGAGCGGATTCGCGTGCTGCTTCTGCCGAAAGATCCAAACGACGAGAAGAACGTGATCCTGGAAATTCGCGCTGGCACGGGCGGCGATGAAGCTTCCCTTTTTGCTGCCGAGCTGTTCCGCATGTACACGCGCTTTGCGGAACTGCATCACTGGAAGGTGGAAGTGCTGTCGATGTCAGAGTCGGGCGTGCGCGGCATGAAGGAAGTGATTGCCATTATTGAAGGCGAGCGCGTGTTTTCGCAGATGAAGTATGAAGGCGGGGTACATCGGGTGCAACGTGTTCCGCAGACGGAAACGCAGGGTCGGGTGCATACTTCCGCCGTAACCGTAGCGGTGTTGCCGGAGGCGGAGGATGTGGACATTAAGATCGAGGCGAAAGACCTGCGGATTGATACCTTCTGCTCCTCAGGGCCGGGTGGGCAGTCGGTGAACACGACTTATTCTGCGGTGCGCATCACGCATTTGCCGACGGGCACGGTGGTGAGCTGCCAGGACGAGAAGTCTCAAATCAAAAATCGTGAAAAGGGAATGCGCGTGCTGCGCTCGCGGCTGTACGAGGTGGAGATGGAAAAGCAGCAGCAGGCGCTGGCTAAAGAGCGCAAGCAGATGGTTGGAACCGGTGACCGCAGCGAAAAAATCCGGACCTACAATTTTCCGCAGAACCGGCTGACGGATCATCGAATCGGATTGACCATCCACCAGCTTGCTGAAGTGATGGAAGGCAAGCTGCAGCCAATCGTCGACGCCCTGATTGAGCACGACCAGGCGGAGCGGCTGAAGCACGACGCGGCGACCGTATGAGAGGCATGTTTGCGGAGTCGATGACCATCGGCGACGCGATCGCGTGGGGTACTTCCCTGCTGGACGAGTCGGACTCCATACCGGCGGCGCGGAGTCGCTCGGATGCAATCCTACTGTTGCGGCATGTGCTTGGAATTCCGCACGCGGAAATGTATGCGTATCGCGAGCGGCCGCTGACGGCGCTGCAAACCGAGGCGTTCAACGCCGCACTCCAGCATCGTTTGCTCGGCATGCCAGTCCAGTACATTACCGGAGAGCAGGAATTTTTCGGGCTGGCGTTGCATGTGACTCAGGATGTGCTGATCCCGCGCCCAGAGACAGAACACCTGGTGGAAGCTGCGATCGAACGGCTGAAGGATCTGCCAACGGCGCGGATTGCGGATGTGGGTACGGGATCGGGCGCGATTGCGATTGCTTTGGCGCATTCATTGCCGACGGCTGAGGTGACGGCGCTGGATATTTGTCCGGCGGCCCTGGCGGTGGCAGCGGAGAATGCGAAACATCACGGGGTGGCTGAGCGCGTTCGATTGCTCGAGTCAAATTTGCTGGAGGCGGTTGCGGACGAGCAATTCGATGCCATCATATCGAACCCGCCCTATGTCGCGGATTCAGAACGCAATTTGCTACCGGTGGAAGTGCGCGAGTATGAACCAGGGCAGGCGTTGTTTGCGGGGGCTACGGGCTTAGAAATGTACCAACAATTGATACCTGCAGCGCTGCGCCTGCTGAAGGCTGGTGGCTGGGTCATGATGGAGATGGGACAGGGCCAGCGGGATGTTGTGCGCGGTTTTCTGTCCAATGCGGAGTGGGCCGATGTCGAATTCATCGCCGACCTGCAAGGCATTCCGCGTGTTGCAGTGGCGCGCAAGCGATAAGCTCGCGGGCTGGACTGGAGCGGAACGCATTCTGACGGCCGCGGCTGCGCCATGATTGAGCAGCAATTCTGCGAGGGTCTCCATGAACGATAACGGGCGCGAAAGACAAAGAACTTCCCCGCTGGAAATGAGCGGTGATCAATTTCGATCTCTTGGACATGCGCTGGTGGATCGGATCGCCGGCTTTCTCGACTCACTCCCCCAGCAAAAAGTGACGACCGGCGAATCGCCGGCGGAAATCCGCGAAGCATTGAACGCGACGCGTAGGTTGCCACAGCGGGGCTCGGATGCGGCGCAACTGCTGGATCGCGCGGCCGATCTGCTGATGGATCATTCACTCTTCAATGGGCATCCGCGGTTCTGGGGGTACATCACGTCTTCTGCCGCGCCGCTGGGGGCGCTTGCGGAGTTACTGGCTGCGGCAGTGAATCCCAATGTGGGTGCGTGGCTGCTATCGCCGATGGCAAGCGAGATAGAAGCGCAGACGATTCGCTGGGTGGCGGAAATGATCGGCTATTCGGAAAGCTGCGGGGGTTTGTTTGTCAGCGGCGGCAACATGGCGAACTTTGTGTGTTTTCTAGCGGCACGACAGGCGCATGCGGAAAAGAATGTGCGCGTTGAAGGAATGGGCGGCACGCGGTTGCGTGCCTATTGTTCGAAAGACACGCATACCTGGATTCAAAAAGCCGCGGACATAGCGGGATTGGGCACAGGCTCGATTCGCTGGATCGCGACGGACGGCGACATGCGGATGGATGTTGCGGCGTTGCGGGATCAGATTTTGCGGGACAGAGCTGCGGGTGAAGCACCCTTTCTGGTGATCGGAAATGCTGGATCCGTCAGTACGGGTGCGATCGATCCACTGCCGCAACTGGCAGCGCTGTGCCGAGAATTCAAATTATGGTTTCACGTGGACGGTGCGTATGGAGGCGTGGCGGCGGTGTTGCCGGATGCGCCTGAGGAGTTGGCGGGACTGCGGCTGGCAGACTCGGTGGCCGTTGATCCGCACAAGTGGCTCTATGCTCCCTTGGAAGCGGGATGCGTGCTGGTTCGCGATGCGGAGAAATTGCGCGACGCCTTTGCCTATCATCCGCCTTATTATCATTTCGGAGTGGAAGCGATCAATTACTTCGACCTGGGCCCGCAGAATTCTCGGGGGTTTCGCGCGTTAAAAGTTTGGCTGATGCTGCAGCAAGTGGGGCGCGACGGATATATGCAGATGATCGCGGAAGATATTCGGCTGGCGCAGGAAATGCATAAGCGCATTCCACAGTATGCGGAACTGGAACCTCTGACGCAATCACTGAGCATCACCACGTTTCGTTATGTGCCGCTGGATTTGAAGGCTGGCGGTGAAGAAGTAGTGCGCTATCTGAATGAGTTGAACGAAGCGCTGTTGACACAGTTGCAGAATGGCGGCGAGGCGTACCTGTCGAATGCCGTGATTCAGGGAAAATTTGCGTTGCGGGCGTGTATTGTGAACTTTCGCACATCGATTGAAGATGTGGAGGCATTGCTGCCCATCGTGGTGCGCATTGGAGATGAGTTGCACAAGGCCATGCGGTCGCGGTTATAGCGAAGGGACAGGTTCAGACAATCTTGGGAGGGATGATGGTAGTTCACGCATTTTTGTTTCGATGGAAACCGCAAACCTCGGAGCAGGACAAGCAACAGGCTGCAGAAAGAATTCTCGCGTTGCAGAACCAGATTCCCGGATTGATTGACGCCAGCTACAGCGCGAACACATCACCACGTTCACAAGGATTTACACATGGCGGCGTAATGAAGTTTCGCGATCAAGCCGCGCTCGAGGCTTACTTCACGCACCCTTTGCACGTGACCCTGGTGGATTGGTTGATGCCTCTACTGGCCGTGGCGGCGGAGTTGGATTATGAGGAATGACGGGATAGTCTTCGCACGTGAGGACGCGGCCACTCCCCTAAATCTGCAGATATGGCCGATCCGCTTTACTTCCGCAGCAATTTGAAGGCGTGATTCCATTCGTTGTTTGCAAATCCTGGAATGCACCACAAGATGCAGAGTGGTTCGATGGCGCGTGCGGCTTCGGCGGTCCCCATGTCGGCAGTCTCCCATCCAAACTGTTCAAGAATCTTTGTCACTGTGGCCTTGGCCGGATTGTTATTTCCGCAGATGAACATGGTGGGCTTGCCACCAGGAAATTGCGGATTGACGAAGAAGTGACTCCCGACGGAATTGAATGCCTTCACAAAATGGGCGGAGGGAAACTGCTGCTGCAGCGATTCCATCAACGACTCGTTTGGACCGGTAAAGAATTTAAGGACGCCGTGATCGGGCGGCGCATCGGCAATGGGATTGACGGCGTCGATAACGACCTTGCCGGCGAGATTTTCACTACCCGCGCCGCGCAACGCTTCACCCGCAACCAGGCCTTTGACCGCGAGGACAACAATCTCTCCGAAAGCAGCCGTCTCGCTGAAAGTGCCGACACGGCCCTTCGGATTTTTGCGTCGCCAATCCGCGAGCTTGGCTGCATCGCGGGTGCCAAGCATGGTTTCGTATCCATGCGCGAGGAAGCCATCTCCCAGCGCCTTCGCCACGTCTCCAGAACCAATAATCCCAACCTTCATGGTGATTTCTCCTGTTTTGTTGCACTGAGTTGAAGGCGAGGGCGTTCGCTAGCCCAGGTTCACTTCGGTGCGGGCAAGCACTTTTATCTGCAGACGACTGTGCAGCGGATCGGCATCGAGCAGGACGTGATCGCCGTGCACCACTTCACCATCGAGAATCTTGATGGCGAGCGGATCTTGCATGAGCCGTTGGATGGCGCGCTTGAGTGGTCGAGCTCCGTAGGCGCGATCGTAGCCGGTCAGGAATAGCTGACGCTTCGCGGCTTCCGTCATTTCGACAACGATGCGGCGATCGGCAAGCATGCGATTCAGGTCTGCAATCCGCAGCGTCAGGATGTGTTCTAGCTGCTCCTCTCCGAGCGGCCGGAAGATAACAATGTCGTCGACGCGGTTGAGAAACTCCGGACGAAAACTTTGCCGCACCAGCTGCATGACCTGTTCGCGAGCAGCGTCGAAGGAAGCGTCATCCTGCAGTGCTTCGGTGTTCAAAAATTGCGCGCCCAGATTGGAGGTCATGATCAGCACGGTGTTCTTGAAGTCGACAGTGCGGCCACGTGAGTCGGTGAGGCGGCCATCATCGAGCACCTGCAGCAGCACGTTGAAGACGTCGGGATGGGCCTTTTCGATTTCGTCGAACAGCACGACGGAATAAGGGCGTCGACGCACGGCCTCTGTGAGCTGACCGCCCTCGTCATAGCCGACGTAGCCGGGAGGCGCGCCAATCAAGCGGGAAACCGCATGCTTCTCCATGTATTCCGACATATCGATGCGGGTCATGGCCTGCTCGTCATCAAATAAAAATTCGGCGAGGGCGCGGGCAGTTTCGGTTTTGCCGACGCCGGTGGGTCCCAGGAAAATGAAGGAACCGATAGGACGATTGGGATCGCTTAGGCCGGCGCGGGAGCGGCGTATCGCATTGGCAACGACGCGCAGCGCTTCGTCCTGGCCGATGACGCGCTCGCGCAGGCGATCTTCCATCTGCACCAGTTTCTGGACTTCGCCTTCCAGCATTTTCGAGATGGGAATTCCGGTCCACTTGCTGACAATTTTCGCAATGTCTTCTTCGTCGACCTCTTCTTTCAACATCCGCGGGCCGCCGGCCGCACCTTCTTGTGCAGCGTTCAGCTTCTTCAACTCGGCTTCCAGCTTGGGCAGTTCACCATACTGGATCTGCGCCACACGCTCGAAATTGCCGCGGCGTGTCTGCTCCTCGGCATCCTGACGCATGGCTTCCACCTGCTTTTTCAGCTCTGCCAGACGAGTGATGTCGCCGCGTTCTTTCTGCCAATGGGCACGCAGGGCGGCGATTTCTTCATGCAGCGTGGCCAACTCCTTCGTCACCTCTTTGAGGCGCTCTTTGGAGTTTTCGTCCTTCTCCCGCTTCAACGCAGTGCGCTCGATTTCAAGTGAGGTGGCACGCCGCTCTAGCTGATCGATCTCGGTGGGCACAGAACCAATTTGGATAGCGAGCGAGGCCGCGGCTTCATCGACCAGGTCGATGGCCTTATCCGGTAGAAAGCGGTCGGAGATGTACCGATGCGACAGCGTGGCCGCGGCAACGATAGCAGAATCCTTAATGCGCACGTTGTGATGCGCTTCGTAGCGATCCTTGAGGCCGCGCAGAATGGCGACGGTGTCTTCGACATTGGGCTCGCCCACGTAAACGATTTGGAAACGCCGCTCGAGGGCCGCATCTTTTTCGATGTATTTGCGATATTCGTTCAGCGTGGTGGCACCGATAGCACGCAGTTCGCCGCGCGCCAAGGCTGGCTTAAGCATGTTGCTGGCGTCAATGGCGCCTTCCGCGGCACCTGCGCCGACCAGGGTGTGCAGCTCATCGATGAAGAGAATGATGCCGCCCTGCGCATCTTCAATGTCTTTCAACACGGCCTTGAGACGATCTTCAAATTCTCCGCGATATTTAGCACCAGCCAGCATGGCGCCCAGGTCAAGCGAGATGACGCGCTTGCCGCGCAGCACATCGGGCACGTCGCCAGACACAATGCGGCGCGCGAGGCCTTCGACAATGGCGGTCTTGCCAACGCCAGGCTCCCCAATCAGCACGGGATTGTTTTTTGTCCGGCGCGACAGTACCTGCACCACGCGGCGGATTTCTTCATCGCGGCCGATCACGGGATCCAATTTGCCGCGACGTGCCAGCTCAGTCAGGTCGCGAGCATAACGCTCCAGCGCTTGAAACTTGGCTTCAGGATTTTGATCGGTCACGCGTTGGGTGCCGCGCACGGTGGTCAGCGCGCGCAAGATGGCGTCGTGAGTTGCGCCGTCAGCGGCCAGCGCCATTTGCGCGGGGTCATTTTTCTGCTGCGCGATGGCGAGCAAAAGGTGCTCGGTGGAAACATACTCATCTTTAAAGTTGGCGGCCTCCTGAAATGCCTGCTCGACAACCTTGAGAAAGGCTTTCGAGGGCTGCGCCTGGTTTGAGTCTCCGGAAACCTTGGGAAATGTGGCGAGCGCTTTCTCGAGTCGCGCACGCAGAGCTTCAGGATTGGCGCCGGCTTTCTGCAGCACCGGGGTGACGATGCCTTCTTTATCCTGCAGCAGTGCCAAAAGCAAATGAGTTGGCTGCAATTCAGGATTGCCGTTGTCGCTGGCCAGATTTGTGGCCGTCTGTACGGCGTCCTGCGCTTTCACGGTAAGTTTGTCCCAGCGAACGGCCATGGTACTGTTCCTGCTTTCGGGTGGAATTTCTGAAGCGATCTAATTCTGATCTAAGTCTATGGATGGAGAAAATGGGGCAGGGGTCGCGTTTTTCTGCGATTGCCCTGCCCCTGTCTGGGTGAATGAACCCATCCGAAAATCTGCCTCGGAGGCTATTATGCGGCAGGTTTGGATTCGGTGGACTTGGAGTCAACGGTTTTAGGACCGCTGGCCGCGCTCGCTCCGCTGACCGAAACCTTGATCTGCTTCGGCTTGGCTTCGGCGCGCTTGCCCAACTCGACTGTCAGGATGCCGGCATCATAATTCGCCTTCACGCTCTCCGGATCCAGGGTGTTGGGCAGGGTGAAGACGCGCGCAAAGCTGCCATAGCGCCGCTCGACGCGGTGATAGTTCTCTTCCTTGGTTTCCTTCTCGAAGCGACGCTCGCCGCGAACTGTGAGCGCATTGTTTTCCAGCTGGATGTTAAAGTCATCGAGCTTCATGCCGGGAACTTCCAGTTTGAGCACGATGTGATTGGCATCCTCATAAATGTCGACTGGCGGAACAAACGCGCTCGATGAAAGGGACTCATCCTCGCCTCGATTCACATCCCGCAGCAAAGAATTGAGGCTGTTCTGCAATGCATACATATCTTGAAACGGGGTCCAACGTGTCATGGCCATGGGCCTTCCTCCTAGGTGCTTTTCGAAATAGGTGGGGACACGGAGGGCGGAATTGGGCAGCCCATCCGGTACGCCTACAGATACTATAGCACAATAAGGAAGATTATGTGAGTGTATTTATATCAAATTACTACTTCTTGTAAGTCTCTATTAAATAAGGATATTAAGATAAAATGCTAATCGGGAGTATTTGGGCCCAGCTCATCTTTCGCTTCGACGACCTCGTCCTTCGTCGCAGGACGGCCATCTCGAACGCTCTCCGCGCCGAGCGAGTTTTCGCTCCCGGCAGGGGCGTCGCGATCAATGTCAGGGTGGGAGCCGGTGGAATCCGCCAGAGTTGGATTGGCACCATCAGGCTTGTTTGGGTGATCTGCAATTGGGGTCATGGTGCACTCTCCTTTGTTCTTACAGGTAGGATGCGGGATGGCGGATGGACGATATCGCAACAATCGTAAGCGGGCTGAAATCATCGGATCGATGACGGCGGCTGCAGGTGAAACAATCAAGGTGAACACGCTGACGCTGAAGGTTCCTACGGCATCTTATTTCCTGACAGGAGAAAACGAATGAAGCGCCAAACCTGGATACCCCTTGCTCTCGGAATCGTCGCTACTTATATCTTTTTAGATCGCCGTGCCGCGCGGTACGCCGCACGGTACGACGAGTTAGAGGATGCTGCGGACAGAACTAGCCTGTGGGGGAGCAAGCAGCGCGTCGCGGGGACGGGGAAAGATCTGCTGGGAAAAGTGAAGGAAGGCATCGGCCGCATCACCGGTGACGATGATCTGGCAGGCCGAGGCATAGTCGATCAGGTTGCAGGCGTGGCGCAGGATACGGCCGGCAAAGCTGCGAACGTCGCCAGCGACGCCATTCGCGATTTCAATCAATACTAAGAACTCTTCAATACATTCGTCTGTTCGTTGACCGCCTGCGGGCAGCATCATCGGAATGAAACCGAGCTGCGAACTCAGCCAAGAGTCCGCAGCTCGGTTTCCCTTTTCGGCAAACACGATCCTACTTTACGGTCGCGTTGACGGCGCTCTCCCACTTCTGGCCAGGCGTGTTGGCCGCGACAACTGCAAAGCGATGTGTGCCGGCAGTCACTGCGATGGAGGTGTTCAGAGTGGTGCTCGCGATCGAGTGCTTCTTCACTCCGTTGATCCACAACTGCACGCTGGAGAGAGTCTCCGTTACTTTTGTCGCAGCTTGTATCTGTACGGGCGAAGTCACCGTGGAACCACTGTTGGAGCGCAGATCTTCACGCCATCCGCAGCGGGAGCAGAGCAGCTCGTAGTGATCGTCGGCACAACGATGAGGGTGTTGGGCGTCGTGAAGCTGTAGAGCGAACCCGGGACCGCGGTGATGCCGGTCGGCGTGACCGTATAGACGTAGAGTTTGCCGGTGGAGTTACTGAGGGCATATAGGTGATCGCTGTTATCCCAATGAATTTCGTCGATAGAAACGGTGGTGAGGGTTCCACCGCCGGGTGTAATCGGGTTGGCTCCGTTGAAGTGAAAGATCTGTAAGCCCGCCGTTGGTGGAGAGGTCGTGATTGTCGCCTCCGGGTAGTTCGAATCCCCGCCGACGGCGAACAAGTCCCCCGATGGAGACATATTCATCACCGCGGGATAGACGATAAAGGTCGGCAGTTCGGCCAAGTACTGGTTGTGGTAAGGTCGCCGTTGGACTTCTGAGCTTAGGTTTGCGAGTTGAAGTAGATTGCTTTCACTTTGCAAGTGTGGCCTAGTCTGGGCGGATGGGCTCTCCGCATTTCTCGGGAGGGTGGGTGCAGTCCAGCGGAGTTCTGCCGTGCTTCGTTGGCTAGTTCCTGAGAGCACATTGACGCGCGGAGAGTTGCTTTACCACGTTGCAGAAATATCGTTCGGAGAGATGCGCGGCATTAACAAGAGCGAAGCGTGTCAAAATTCCGCAATCTACAATCCATCCCAACATCCTGATACAACTGGAAAAGGCATTCATCCACGCATGAGCTCACTGGCCCTATTTTTATTGCAGATCGCCGTCATTGTGTTAGTTACCGCCATGTGCGGTGTGCTGTTGGGAAAGCTGGGTCAACCGCGCGTGGTGGGAGAAATGCTGGGTGGCATTCTGCTGGGGCGCTCGGTATTCGGCTATGCCATGCCGCACCTGATTGCCAACCTGTTTCCACTTGGCTCCTTGCATGATTTGTCCCTGGTCAGCGAACTGGGAATGGTGCTCTACCTGTTTCTGGAAGGGATGAACCTGGATTTCGAATCGGTGTGGAAGCAGCGGCAGGCAGCGATGAAAATCAGCCTGCTCTCCATGGTGATTCCTTTTACGCTGGGCTGCGGGCTGGGAGTTGTGATGTATCGCAACTTCCACGGAGTGAATGCTAACTTCGCGGCGTTCCTATTGTTTGTTGGGGTGGGACTCAGCACGACGGCATTTCCTGTGCTGGCGCGGATGCTGCGGGATAACGGGACGGGTGATGCCAAGCTGAACATGCTGGCGCTGGTGTGCGCGGCGATTGCGGATGTACTGGGCTGGATTCTGCTGGCAGTGGCGTTGATGATCGATTCCGCCAACTCGACTGTTTGGGTATTGCTGCTGAAGATGCTGTTTCTGGTGGCGTTCGGAGTGTTCCTGTTGGGAGCGGTGCGGCCGCTACTAGCCAAGCTGGTGCGCTGGAAGGGTGCGCCCAACATATCCAACGTGTTGCTGGCGGTGTTCCTGGTTTTTATTCTGGGGTGCGCCTTCGTGACGGAGCGGCTGGGCGTACATGCCTTGTTTGGAGCGTTTCTTGCAGGGATGTGCGTCCCTCGTCTGCACCACTGGCATCGCCAGTTGGAACGAACGATTCATCCGCTGGTTTCTGTGCTGTTGCTGCCCGTATTTTTTGCGGTAACAGGTATCCACACCGAGTTTCGTGACCTGGGTGGCAAGAATGTTTTCCTGTGGTTTGTGGTCTTGTTGGCACTGGCGATCGCAGGAAAAGTCGGGGGTGCGTATTATGGCGCGCGGAAATCCAATCTGCCACCGCGAGAATCGCTATTGCTGGGATTCCTGATGAACACGCGTGGCTTGATCGACCTGGTGGTGGTGAACCTGGCGCTGCAGGCCGGTGCGATCGATACCCAACTATTTACCATTCTTGTGCTGGTGGCTTTGATCACAACGGCGATGACGGCTCCTGCGTTGAAGTTGCTGCGCAAAAAGCAGGACGCACCCACGCCTGCTCCCGCTTAAGGACAATCACGAAACCGTCATGAAACTTGCCGAGGGTGGGCTTTCCGAAGCAGACACACAGAGGGGCCTGGAAGATTTCTTCGTTGCCAAAGGCGAGCTTGACTGATATTTGTGAAGTGCCTACCTATGCGAAAAATCTGGCTCACGCTCCTGATGTGGCCGTTGATTGTATTGCCGGTCAGCGCGCAGGCTGCGCCGAATAGGTCCATCAATCCCGCCGTTGCATCCGCGTCTCCAGCGGCTCCGAAGGAACAGGTCACCCTGGGACAGGCGACGGTTGCCCTGAATGGGCCCTGGAAATTTCGTGTCGGTGACGATCCGAAGTGGGCCGATCCGAACTTTGATGATTCTGCCTGGAGCACCATGGATTTGACGCCGCCGCCGGGATCGTATGACCCGATCACCGGCAATAGCGGCTTTGTACCGGGATGGACCACGCGGGGGTTTCCCGGCTACGCGGGATATGCGTGGTATCGACTGCGGGTCAACATTCAAGACAATGTGCAGCCAGGGGAAATCGGTGCGCTGGCGCTGAAAATGCCGGAAAATGTCGATGACATCTACCAGGTGTTTGTGAATGGCCGCAAGATTGGCGAATTTGGCCGCTTCTCACCGCAAGGGAACACGCTGTTCATGACGCAGCCGCGAGCCTTCCCGCTTCCACCGGATCTGGGCAATGGCCCCATAACGATCGCGGTCCGCATGTGGATGTCCGCGGCCACGCCACTCTACGATCCAGACACGGGGGGAATGCATGGTGCGCCGGTGTTGGGGCGGGCGTCGGTAGTGGAGGCTTTGCTGCGGCTGGACTGGGATGTGCTGGACCGGGCGAACGAAAGCGACTTCCTGGAGATTTGGATTCTGCTGACGGCCATGCTGGTGGCGCTGGCTTTGTTCTGGATGGACCGCGGTGAGACGGCTTATGTTTTGTTAGCACTCACGTGTGCTTGCCTGGCCGTGTATCCGTTTCTGATTGTTGCGGGGTATTACACCACCTGGATCAACTCAACAGCTGAGGTGCTGCTTCGAGATTTGATTCCTGGACCCTTGGCGATGGGATTGTGGGTGCTGTTCTGGGCGTATTGGTTTCGTCTTGATCGCACGGGGCAAATCGCGCGAGTCCATCGGACAGTGTGGACGCTGGTTGGCTTGTTGCTGCTGGGCACCTGCATGTTGCGAGCACCTCTGTATGGGAGCGTGGTGCCGATTCATGCCATCGTGTGGCTGTCGCCGATCACGCTGGTTTTGAAGCTTCTGCTGGGAGGTCTGCTGCTGTGGGTGACCTACGAAGGAATTCGCCGAGACCCCACCGAAGGCTGGCTGGCATTACCAGTAGTTTTGCTGGTCATCGTCTCGCTGTACCAGAGTGAATTGCTCGTGCTCCTGGTGCCCGTTTTCTTTTTCCCCTTTGGATTCGCAATCGATATCAGTCAGATTGCCATTGTGCTTTCGCTGGGTATTATTACGGTGCTGTTGCTGCGGCGATTCCTGCGATCGCAACGAGAGCGGGAGCAGTGGAAGCTGGACATTAAGCAGGCTCAGGAAGTGCAGCAGGTTTTAATTCCCGAGGAACTGCCGCATGTTCCGGGACTAATAATTGAGAGCGAATATCGTCCAGCACGACAGGTGGGCGGCGACTTCTTCCAGCTACTTCCGCATCCGACCGACGGCAGCTTGCTGATTGTTGTGGGTGATGTGACCGGCCACGGACTGCAGGCGGGGATGCTGGTGGCGCTGATCGTGGGTGCGATCCGCAACCAGACCGACTCAAATTTTGATCCGCTGAGCATGATGCAGTCATTGAACAAGCGGCTGTGTGGAAGAGGACAGGCGCATGCAACCGGGCTGGCGCTTCGGATCGCGGCGGACGGCTCGGCGACACTGGCCAACGCGGGACATCTGCCGCCGTATTTAAATGGAAAAGAATTGCCGATGGAAGGTGCTCTGCCGCTTGGGATGGCAGAGGATGCGGATTTTTCCGTCATGCACTTTCAACTGAAGCCGGGAGACAGGCTGCTGCTGCTGTCGGATGGAGTGGCCGAGGCGCAGGACGCGAAGGGACGACTGTTCGGATTCGAACGCATCAGTGAAATGCTGCAGAAGCCGATCGCGGCTGCCGAACTCGCCATGGCTGCACAGTCCTTCGGCCAGGAAGATGATATTTCTGTACTATCTGTCACACGCGCGTAGGCCTCTTCCGAAGGGTGCAGGCATGAAGAAGACATTCGTATTGTTGGTGCTGTGGCCTCTGAGTTTGGTTGGTCTGCATGCGGCATCCGCCTTGACGTCGCAGGTTGGAACGACGCAGGTGACTCTGGGACATTCGGTGGTTCCGTTGACCGGGCCGTGGAAATTTCACATTGGCGATGACGTGCAGTGGGCCAATCCAAATTTCGATGACGGCGACTGGGAAGTTGTCGACCTGGGAGCAAAGAAAGAGTCGATCGATCCCATTATGGGCTTCGAAGGGTTTTCCCCCGGCTGGACCGGCAAAGGACATGCCGGTTATGCAGGATACGCCTGGTACCGCATGCGAATTCGCGTGCAGGGTGCGGATGAACCGCTGGCTCTGCTGGCGCCGACGGATGTCGACGACAGCTACCAACTATTTATCAATGGTCATTTGATTGGCGAATTCGGGAGCTTCGCGGGATCGGTGCCGACAATTTATTTCTCCCGGCCACTGATGTTTGCTCTTCCGTCCGATTCTGCTACGCGAAGCGCAGAAGGAACGATGGATATCGCCTTCCGCTTCTACATGGCTCCCCGCACACTGCTGCAAACTTTTCCAGGAGGCATGCATGCGCCACCCATTTTTGGATACGGCAATGCGATCACGGCAGCGTATCACGTGGCGTGGGAGCAGCAGGCTCAAGCCGTGTCGAGCATAGCTGGGATTTCAGTTGTGTATTTCGTATTTGGTTTTCTTATCCTGATGCTGTACTTTTTCGACCGCACCGAAAAAATCTTACTGTGGCCGATCGGCGCTTCGTTCGCGACGGGCGTTGGGATCGCACTACTTTTTCTCGGATTGACAACGCAATGGATCTCGGCTCTGCAGCAAGCCATCATTTCCTCTGTGCTCAACCCAATCGCCATTGGCTTGTGGCTGATGACGTGGTTGGTGTATTTCGGCCTGAAGGATTACAAGTGGCTGCGCTACACCATTGCCGTTCTGATCCTTTGGTTCGGATTGACAGGGCTGATTTTTCAGCTCCTCCTCTTGCGCGGAACGGTATCGCACCCTGTGTTTGCCGCAAACGCGATGGATCAGTTTGTATCGACCGCCGCAGCCTGGACGTTGACTATTGTGATTGCTGTCCTGGGCTGGAGACGGCCGAACCGGGAACGTCCCGCGCTATTTCTGGCGCTGTTCTTTTACGTTCTGCCCACGCTACAGCCAGTGCTGCGGTTGCTGCATGTACGCACCCAATGGTTCCCCTACGGGGTGCCGGTGGAGCTCGCCGAGTTCACCTACGTTGGGCTGCTGGTCTGCTTTGCAGTCGTTGTGCTGGGACACTTCCGCAGTTCGCAACGGCGGCAACAGGCTATGGAGCAGGACGTGAAGCAGGCACGCGAGGTGCAGCAGGTGCTGATTCCGGAAGCGTTACCACAGGTTGCGGGGTTGACAATCGAGAGTGAATACCATCCCGCGCGGGAAGTGGGAGGCGACTTTTTCCAGATCATCCCGCACGCAAGTGACGGCAGCGTGTTAATTGTCGTGGGAGATGTAACCGGCAAAGGCCTGCAGGCAGGAATGCTGGTGGCGCTGATTGTGGGAGCGATTCGAGCCGAGGCTACGCACAGCAACGATTCGCTGACCGCAATAAACGCTTTGAATCAGCGGCTGTGCGGACGCGGTCAGGCCCACGCCACCGCATTAGCGCTGCGTATTGCTAGCGACGGAACGGTGAGGCTGGCGAATGCGGGACATCTGCCGCCGTATCTGAATGGAAAAGAATTGCCGATGGAGGGGGCGTTGCCGCTGGGGATGACGCCAGCCGCGAAGTTTTCAGTCATGCATTTTCAACTGGCGCCAGGCGACAGGCTGCTGCTGATGTCGGATGGCGTGGTGGAAGCGCAGGATAAAGATGGACAGTTGTTTGGATTCGAACGCGTCAACAACTTGGTGCAGCAGCCAATCAGCGCAGCCGAGATTGCATCGGCGGCGCAGAACTTCGGACAGCAGGACGACATCCTGGTGCTGCGCATTATCCGCGAAGCCAGTGGTGTGCAAGTTCCGATCGAGCCGGCAGCGGTAATGGTATAAGCAGGCGGCGCACAGACCGGCTACGGTTGCGCCCTTCACTCCGAAGGGCAGATCCTTCACTGAAACAAGATCGGATAGGCGCTACGGCAGCTTCTGCATTTTTGTGCCTGCTGGAATCTTGAGTTCAAACTGATCGTCCGCCAGCGGGTGGTTGAATGTAAGCTTCTGGATCGTCAGAGCGAGTTGATAGCCATCGATGGGTCGATTGATGGTGATCTTCGTTGGAAACGGAATTCCGTCAAACGTGCGGTAGGCGCTGTAGAGGGTGCGGGTCACCAGGATACCGTCCGAGTCGTACTCGTCCTGTTGAAACGGCAGCATGTTGGTGCGGCTGATGTGAACGACGCGCTCCGGCATTAGCTGCTGGCTGGTTCCGATACGGCGCAGAATGCCCAGTTCATAGTCGGGCTCGGCCATCAGGTGATGCGTTCTTGGATCGCGCACGATGCCAGTATCGCTGGTGACGTATACCAGGTCGTCCGGCTCCACTTTCTTAATCAACATGGAATCGTAGAAAACCGCCGGCCGAAGATTCATCAACGGATTGGAAGAGGGAATCGCCACACTTCCGGTACCGGTGATCGCGAGGCTCTTCGGCGGAATCAGCAGCGTGAAATGATTCCCGTTGCTGACCATGTCGAACGCGCGGGTCTCGATGACGGGTAACATTCCAAGGACGCGCAGCATGGAAGGCTGACGCAGCAGAATATAGCCGCGGATTGAGGTGTAATCCGTCTCCTTGCCTTTGTCGACTCCGCCGACAGAGGCGCGAATCAACACCCTGGCATTCATCGAATGAATCGCGTCGAAGCGCTCGTCGAGCTGCTGGATTAATTGCTGAGGGGTGGCCGTCTGTACCACGGCGGGCGCTTGTGGGCGCTCCAACAACCGTGTGTGCTTCAAGCAGCCGGTCAACATCAGCATTGGCAGACACGCCAGCATCCCACGGCGTAGAACGATGACCGGGCTGGTGGGGCCCCCAGGCGTTGGAAGCGACAACACGGTACGAAGTTTAGCCAGCAGTCGCTGCAAAATTATCTACCATCCCCTGGCTGTTGCGCGGGCTGCGCCTTACGATAGGCAGCCACATTCCTCTCGTGTTCCTCCAAAGTGGCCGCAAAGCGAGAATGACCCGGATTCGAGGGATCACTGACGAAATAGAGAAAGTTTGTCTGCGCCGGGTGCATGGCAGCCTCCAATGAGGGAATTCCAGGATTGCAAATTGGCCCGGGAGGCAATCCCGTATGGGTATAGGTGTTATACGGCGACTGGGCCTTCAGATCAGATGCATAGATTGTGCCCCGGTAGCGCTTTTCTAACAGGGCTGCATATATCACGGAAGGATCGGTGTCGAGGGGCATACTCTGGGCCAGTCGATTTTTGAACACGCTGGCGACCATAGGACGATCGCTGCCCACGGGTGTTTCCCTTTCCACCAGCGAAGCCAGTGTCACAGTCGCGGGAATATTCTGCGTCAAACCTAACCGCTGCGCCTCCTGACGAAAATGTGCCACCATCTCTCCTAAAATCTGATCGGGCGTCATGTTCGGCGCCAGTTTGTAGGTGTCGGGAAATAGATATCCTTCCAGACTCAGGGCCTTGGGATCCAGATCGCGAATCAGGCCCGTATCCTGTTCTTCGGCAGTCAAGAAGGCCTGGCGGGAACCCAGGCTGACTTTTTCCATGGCAGCAGCAATATCGAAGATGTTGAATCCTTCTGGAATTGTTAAAGCGATGGTATAGACATCGCCAATGCGGATGCGATGGTACACATCCACCAGAGGGGCAGGATGATCGAAGCGATAGACGCCTGCCTTAAGTGTGCTTCGTTCCAGCCGGGCCAGCAGGTCAAAAGCGAAACGATTGCGAATAATGCCATTCTTTTGGAGCGTCCACGCAATGCCATTCAACGAAGTTCCCGGCGCGATGGTCACCAGGATTGCGGTTGAGGGGCCAAAGGGCAAGATCAGCAGGAAATAAGCACCTGCAGTGGCGAGTATCAGAACTAGAACAAACACTAGAAATGCACGCACGGCAGACACGAACTCCCGGAGGTCTCAACGCTTCTCTATATTGTAGGTGGTTCGAGCCAGTTCGTGGCCCGGTTCCGCAGCATTTCGGGTACCATGACCCCTGTGGAGATTCCGCCAACTTCGCCACCGGAGCCGGACGAAGGGATGGACCTGTCGGTAGTTCCACGCATCCTGGGGCTAGATCACGGGGCACGGAGGATTGGCGTGGCCATTTCGGATGAACTGGGACTGACGGCACAACCTTTGATGACCCTTGTCCACAGCAACGCGCGCAACGATTTGCGATCTATCGGAAGACTGTTACGGCGATACGGTTGTAGGGAGATCGTGATTGGATGGCCGATTCATCTTTCTGGCGATCGCAGCCCGCGCGCCATTGCAGCGGAGAAATTTGGCAATAGCCTCCGCAAGGAATTCAACCTGCCGGTCCATTTATGGGATGAGCGCATGAGCACGGCGGAAGCCCATCGCCATCTGGACGAACTGGGGCGAGGCGCACGGGACCGGAAAGACGTGATCGACCAGATTGCTGCGGTGCTAATCTTGCAGAGCTGGCTCGATGCCCGAAGGCAGCGGCAAACACCCTAGAATCGCCACCCGCTAGTGCCCATGTAATGACGTCGATAGTGAAATCAGGTTGGTCGGATGCACGCGAACCAATCCTCCTCTCGGGCTGTCGATATCTGCAACCAGCAGGAATGAAATTCCCACCAGGAACGGAAGGACAAGAAGCAGCGAATCTGTCCGTGATCCCGGTGCTCCGAAGCCCATCAGCAGATTGGAATACATGGCAATGGCGATCATCAAAACCCATGCTTCAGTGGGAATGCGATACCACCAGGCCGCCTGGGTATATCCCTGAGAGTTGAGGACGTCGTTCATCCCGGCGAGGGTCAACGCCGAGACGGGAGTGGGCTGCGCCGAGGCTGGCACTACTACGGTTTTCCACAATTGATCTTGCAGTTGCGCCGTATTTGCATTGATACCCTGCAATTCCTTGCGATCCCTGGATTGGTAGTATGCAACTCGCAAATCGGTGTATTTCACTAAAAGATTTCGTATCTTTGCCGCGTCCGCAGCAGGCAACACATCCACCCGCACATATTCCGTCCCAATCGCGTTGGCCTCGGCTTCTTCATAATTCTTGCGCTGATCATAACGGCTCATCGCCATGGAAAAACTGAATCCGATGATGAGTCCCAGTAGGGTTAGGGTCGCGGTAAGAGCTAAGTTGAAATCCGAACTCGGCTCGCCGTGTCGGGATATATGTTTCTCACGGATCGAACGTCCGACTCGACCCACGAACCACATACCAAGAAGAGACAGCACCGCAAGAAGCACCGGGAAATTCATAAGGTCGAACACCGTTTACCTGCCTCGAGCCGCGGGGGTAGGTCTGGCTCTCGATTTCATTCATCGCACGGCGCCGCGGGGATCGGATGCGTTCGCGGCTTTAGTGTAGCGCTCGGGCCGCCAAACACGAGAAATATTTGTATATAGCCGATGACTCAGCGGAGGATGCGCGTCAGGGGATAGGAAAAGCTCCCGGCAGGCGAGCGCTAATAGCTTTAGATTTTGATAAAGATGTTGCGCCGGTAGAGCGTGTAAGTGAAAAGCCAGCAGACGCCAACATAGGCGAGCGAGTACAGCAACGAGGCGAATGGCGAATTTGGGATGGCGTGGAAGATCGCCTGATACAGGGTCTCCTGTAGATTCATTCCTGGACGAGTCGGTATGCTGCTGAGTCCCGAGGCCAGAAGCTCGGAGAACACGTAGGCAGTGATGGCGTTGGTGCCGAAGACGAGCAGCGCAGTAGCTAGAGGAGATCGTGGGCGGCCCGATGAATTCTCAGGAACGCGATCGACAACCCACATGAACAGCGCCAACAGCAACAGGCTGGCGCCGCCAGCGAACAGGACGAAAGAACTGGTCCAGAGTTCCTTGTTGATAGGGAAGGTAAAGTTCCACAAGCCGCCCAATATAACGGCGGTCACGCCAGCGAGGGCAATATTTCTTACCTTTTTTGTGAAGCTGTGGGAAGTTCGCAGCCACTGCGCCGTCAGAACGCCAAGCAACGTCGTTGCGATGGAGGGCAGAGTGCTGCCGAGACCGGTGAGGTCATGCGTTCCTTCAGATAAATGGGGTGCGGAGAACAAGCTGCGGTCGACCCAGAAAGGCAGGTTATGCAACGGATCCATAAACGGCACACCGTGGGTGGGAACGCCGTAGCCGGGCACGGGAACAAAGCGTAGCAGAATCCAGTAGACGATCAGGATGGCAACGAAAAGCGCCAATTTGTCGCGCCATCCCTGGCTGAACAAGTACAAGGTGGCGACAACGAAATAGCAGACGGAAATTCGAGGAAGAATTCCAAAGAAACGCATGGTGTGCGGATTAAAGAAGGGGAAACTGTTAACCACGATGCCGAGCAGAAACAGGATGATGGTACGCCTGACGATTTGCAGAAACAGCGTTTGCCTCGGTACACCGCGCGCCAGTCTTGAGGAGGTTGATATGACTGTGGTGATTCCTATGATGAACAGAAATGTAGGAAAGACGATATCGGTCGGAGTGCAGCCGTTCCACTTGGAGTGAAGCAGCGGCCAGTAGGCTGTACTAAAGTTCCCGGCATCGTTGACCAGGATCATAAACGCGATGGTGAGGCCGCGGAAAAGATCGAGGGAGAGCAGGCGATTGGACGACTGCGGCAGCGAGGGTGCGTGATAGATCTGAGCGGCGGGGACCGGAATTTGCAGTTTCGAGTTCAAGTGCACCATCCTCATTTCTTACGAAATGTGCTCATCTACGCTTTCCTTTGGTTGTGATTATAAGCGGTTTGACACCGAAATCGACAAGCCTATTTTTTCCTCGTGGCGGAGCGCATCGGTGGGACCAGAACGGTGGCCTTCCCAGGCGGGCCAGATTGCAAAGATAAGACCGATGAAGCGGGAATCAGCGAAGCCGGTGATGGCCGCCCGGCCGCAGCGATGCCGATTCGACGCTGGATCTCTGTGCCGCAATGGATGCGCTCGACGCCCGCAACATCTCCACCGGCACGATCATCATCGGCAGCCATAGCGGCGCCCACGATGCGCATGAAGCGGCCCGGGTCGATCCGCGACTGA